>JAUWNP010000189.1 GCA_030612585.1 Anaerolineae bacterium | reverse complement strand
CAGACACCGCCTGCGCCACAACAGCAGCGCCCAGAAATCCAGGGGCAGACAGAATGAGGGAGAAGACCAGCGCCAGGCTAGCGAGAGCAGAGGCCCGCCGCCGGCCGGCACGCCGTCGCTCGCCCAAGGACAGGCTCTCGCACACCGCCCACCACTTAGGACGCGGCACGGGCACCGAGTCCGCTGCCAGCGCCAACGTAGCAGTGACCTCCCCCTGCAACCAGCGATAATCGGCGACGACGCTGCGGCAGCGCGCACACCAGCGCAGGTGCTCCATCGCTCCTGTGCTGGCCTCTCCGTCCTCAAAACGGGCCAGTTCGATTTCTTTAGGGTGAGTTTCGCTCATCTTACCTAACCCCCCGGCCCCCTTCCCTGCGAGGGAAGGGGGAGTTCGGGGAAAGAAACCGGGTTTTTTCTGAATAACCCGGTTTCTCATCTGTCAAACCCCAGCTTATTGAGAAGATACCCCCCGGCCCCCTTCCCTGCTAGGGAAGAGGGAGTCTCTCCTTCCACCAGCAAGCCACTTCTTCCTCCGGCGCAGCAAGCAGGCGCCGCAGTTGGGCCTTGCCGTGGGCCACCCGCGCCCGGGCGGCGTCGGCCGAGCAGCCCAGGATGGTCGCGATCTCCGCGTAGGGCAACCCCTCGTAGTAGCGCAGCACCAATGCATCCCGCGCGCCGGGGCTGACCTGCTGCAGCGCCTCCCACACCGCCAGGCGCGTGCCTCGCATCTCCAGCGCGCCCGCCGGAGCGCTGGCCGGTTCCGGGGCCGCCGGAGAGGCACCCGTTGCGTCGAGCATCTCCAGCGAGACAAGGTGCAACTGACGGCGGCGGCGCTTGTTGCGGCAGCGGCTCACCAGGACAATACGCAGCCAGGTCCAGAAGGAGCCGCGTTCAGAGTCATAACACCGCAGGTTGCGGAAGACGTAGACGAACCCATCCTGCACCACCTCCTCGGCGTCGTTACCGTCCCGCAGGAGCAGGTAGGCCAGCCGGAAGGCGGCGGCGTAAAACGTCTCGTAGAGCACCCGCTGGGCCGCTTCGTCCCCGCCCATAGCGCGCGCGATAGTCTCAGCGTCAGTCATCATTGGTCTACTGTTACTGCTCAGGTGCAACGCACTCCTGGCAAAAAACAAGTGCGTTGCACCTTATATACACGGGCAGGGGGAGATTCGTGAGATAGGGGGACGAGGAGACAAGGGGACAAGGAGACCTGGAGCCAGATCATCTGCTTATCCCCGCCCTATTCGTTCCTTTCCCCATTCGTTGTTGTGCCCTCCATCCGCCTCTGTACCCCGGCGATAACCTTCCGTGTTGCAGGAAGGTGCCAGTGGCCGGCCGCCTCCTCAATTGCAGCAACTTGCTCCAAGAGCGAAAGAGCCTCTTCAGAGTGACCAAGGGCATCGTACAGCATTGCGATATTGAACAGTGAGTTACTCACACCAATGTTATCGCCAATTCCCTGCCGAATGTGCAGGCTCTTCTCGTACCACTCCAGCGCTGCCTCGTGCTCCCCGCGCGCGTCGTAGATACCCCCGATGTTGTTGTACGTCGTCGCCAGCCCCGCCCGGTCGCCCAGTTCCTCCGTGAGCGCCACGCTGCGCTCGTACCACTCCAGCGCCGCCTCGTACTCCCCGCGCGCATCATAGATCAGCCCGATGTTGTTGTACGTCGTCGCCATCCCCGCCCGGTCGCCCAGTTGTTCGAATAGCGATAGGCTCTCCTCGTAGGCGCGCAGCGCCCCCTCCATCTCACCCAGCAGACCCAACACCCAGCCAGTGTGGTAGCGGGCCGACGCCAGTCGCGCTGCGTCATCCGTCGCCCGCGCTCTCTCCGCCGCCCGCACAAAGGTGGCCCGCGCCTCCTGCCAACGGCCGGTGAAACGCTCCGTCTGCCCTCGCACCAGGAGCAGGTCAATCTCCAGTTCCCGCCCCTCCCGATCCGGCTTGGCCATCTGCCCCAGTGCGGCCAGCCCCAGCGCACATTGCCCGAGCACCTCGTCGTGGGCATAGACCTCTCCCGCCGTGCGGGCCGCCTCCAGCGCGTAGCACGCCTCCTGCAGGTAGTTCCGCGCTTCCGCCGCGTGGGCCACCAACTGCGTCGCCAGCAGCCCTCGCTCCGCCGCCGCCGCCCGCAGGTACTCCTCGCCCATCAACTCGACGATGACGCCGTGCAAGAGTTCACGCTGCTCATCGTTCAGGCTCTCGTAGAAGGCGCGGTAGACCAGCGTGTGGTTGAAAGCGTAGCGAGTAGTCTTTTCCCCCAGGAGCACCTCAACCCCCAGGCTGGCGATTAACTCGTGCACCCGCTCGACGACCTGGAGTTTTTCGAGCAGGGAAAGGCGGTCGCTTTGCAGCAGGCGAGCCAGGACGAGCGTGGTGAAGCGTTCCCCCTCGGCGCTGGCGTAGGCCAACGTGCGACGCAGGTCGTCGCTCAGGCGGCGGATGCGCTCTTCGATCACCCCCCTGGCCCCCTGTGGCACCTCGATCTGCGAAAAGTCGCCCCGGAACTCCCCTTCCGGCGTCAGTAACCCGTCCTGCCGCAACAACTTGACATACTCACTCAGGAACAGGGGGTTGCCGTCGCTTATGTCCCACAGCCACTCCAGGAAGGAGGGTGCGAAGCGGGCGCCGGGAAACCCTCTTCGCAGGTAGTCACCTACCTCCTCACGGCCCAAGAAGGTCAGGTGCATCTCGGCCGCGAGCGCGTAGCGCTGCATCTCGTTCTGTACCTGCAAAATGGGGTGGCCTTTCCCCTCGCGGGCGGTGCGGGCGTCGTGGGGACGGAAGGCGGCCAGAAAGAGAATACGGCTATCGCCCATCTGCCGCGCCAGGTGGAAGAGCAGGTTGGTCGAACTGTCGTCGGCCCAGTGCCAGTCGTCCACGAAGAGCACCAGTGGGTTGTGTCTGGTGGCGATGTTCTTGAAGGTGTTCACCGCCTGCTGGAACATCTGCTCCTGGCCCATCTGGCCCGCTCCCCCGGCCATCGTCTCCGGGCCCTCTTGGCGCCGCTTCAAGACGAAAGCGCCCGTTTCACCCACCGCCGCCAGCAGGTCGCCCAGGCCGGGAATCACGCCCAGCCACGAGGGCCCCACCTCTTTGAGGTAAGCCAGTGCCCAGTGTTCGCCCCGCTCCCGCTCCTGGTTCACCAGTTGGGCAATAAGCGCCTTAAAGGGAGCGTATGGAGACAATGCGCCCACGTCCATCTCGCCGATGGGACGGTCGCATTCAGTACCGGCGAAGCGCACCTCGGGATAGTGGGACAGCACCTGGTCGCGGAAATGCTCCACCAGCGCCGTCTTGCCGATGCCCGCCTCTCCGGTGATGAGCACTACCCTGCCCCGGCCTTCCAGCGCCTCTTGCAGGTGGTCCTCCAGCGTCTCCAGTTCGCCCCCGCGTCCTACGAAGGTCTTGTGTACCATCGTCCACTTCCTCCGCAACGTGTCCTCAATCGCCTCCATACCCCCCGGCCCCCTCGTCTAACCCCCACCTCGGTCCTCCCCCGCGACTGGGGAGGGAGCAAATCGGCGCCGCCAACGCGCGCGCCCCTGGGCCAGCCACTCCTCGTCCAGGTCGGCCCGCCCGGCCCACATACCAAAAGCCCGCCGCGCCCTTCGACTGCGCTCAAGACAAGCCTTTTCATCAGAACAACGACCAGCCTTCTGATAGCGCTCAGCCGCCACCCTCCACTCTGCGCACATCGTCCTACCTCTCCACCAACCAATCCACCAATCTACCAATCTACCAACCCACCACCTCATAAATCCTCACCCCCTGCGCCTCGTACACCACCCGCAGCAGCCCATCGGCAGCCATCTCGTCGAACTTGGCCAACCCCTCCGGATCGTAGTACGCCCGCTCGTACTCGCCCACGTAGACGTAGCGCACGTCGTAGCGGGCCAGAAGACCCAGCGCCCGGGTCACGTCGGTCGTGTCGTAACACTCGCCCACGTCGTCCCGCCGCTGGTCAACCGTCGTGCCAGGCAGCACCCCAAGCCGTTGCTGCACCTGGTGCCAGCGCCAACCTATCACGGCCGGCAGACCGGTGTAGATGGAGATACGATTGCACCACAGATACTCCCGATGCCCCAGCCCCTCCAGGATGACCGGCGAGCCCTTGATGTTGTCCTGCATCCAGCGGATGGCACCATAGTCGCCGGCCAGCGGAATCTCCTGCCCACCCCGTTCGGGATCACCGTCGAACACGAGACCGTCTTCCATAAAGGCCATCCCGTCCAGCGTCACGCCCACTCCCGGTGTCATACGACCAATGGCACGGGCGCGGATGCCGAAGGGGAGAAAGAGCGCGCCGCCGAGGATAAGCGCCACCATCCCGCCCCACCAGAGTTTGCGTCGCTCCGGCTGCCAGTGTCGTCCGCGCTCGCGCACCCACGCCAGGCTGACCGCCGCCGCGACCGAGAGCAAGATCCACGCCTGCAAGTAAAACTTGAAGACAGTGTTCATGCGCCCAATGTCACCCTTGAGCACGACGATCTCGACGCCCAGGCCAATCGCCATCGCCTCACCTACCATCAGCCACAGGAGCCGCTGGCTCGCCGGTGTCCCCGGCGCAAAGATCAAGCAAGCGACGAGCACAGCCACCGGCACCGTCATCAGCGCCACCTCGTAGTCCATAAAGAACAACACCAGGCCAACAACCAATGAACCAATGACCAATGAACCAATGACCAATTTCCAATACCTAATCCCCAATCTCCAATCCCCAATCCCCAATCCCCCACGTCCAACGACGACCCGGTATACCTCGATCAGCAAGCGGGTCAACAGTGGAAACAACAGAATGCCGTGGATCCAGAGATAAATCCCGAACGGCGTGTGCGACCCGTGCCACTTCTCGACCGACGTATAGCCCGCCGCGTAGTGCTGAATATAGGGCAGGTAGAGCAGCACCGTCAGGCCAATGAGCAAGAGGGCACGCCAGGCGAACGCCGTCAGGAGAATTGAGAATTGAGAATTGAGAATGGAGAATGGAGAATGGAGAATGGAGAATCGCTCCCCTGCCCCGCGTCTCCGCGTCCCCGTGTCCCCGCGTCTCCGTGTCCCCACGTCTCCGTGTCCCCGCGTCTCCGTATCCCCGTGTCCCCCTGCCCACGCCCCCACCAACAAGCCAGCCAGACCTAACATCAGGAAGGTGGGGAAGGTCCACGTGTTGGCCGGGCGGAGCGCGCCGATGGCCAGACCGCCCAGAACCAGGCTGAGCCAGCCAGGGCGCGACGTGCGTGCCCAGTAGACCACGATCGCCAACGCCAGCAGTACCAGCGAGAAAGAGATCATGCCCGCGTCCGGGTCAGCGTAGAGGAAGGTGAAGGCCGGGAACTCGGAGATAGGGCCCACCTCCCCCGGCGCGGCCGGGATAATGCGGGTTGGCTCCCAGTACCAGGATTCGGGGCGCAATGCGAGCGTCGCGCCGTGGGCGATCATCTGCCACAATCCCTTGAACATCGTCACCGTCTCGGCGAAGCCAGGAATCGTGCTGGGGAAAGGCTCACCGCCCAGCCTGATGAGCGCCGCGCGGATGAGCCGCACGACGCCCAGGTTGCCCAGCAGGACGGTGAAACCGAGCGCCGTCACTCCCGCCAGCAAGCGTCCACGCTCGCGCTCCTCGTGATCCTCGTGCTCCTCGCGCCCGTCGCGCCCGTCGAAGAGGTTATAGGCGACGGAGAAGGCCCCTACACCGGTCAGCGCGAACAGGAGCGGCACCATCAGATTGTAGGCCACCGCCGGCACGATGCCCAGCAACTTAATCAGCGTGCCGACGATGACGAAGCCGAAGTAGTAGTAGTTGACGTAACTGCCGGAGAACCAGGGGTTGTAGGGCGGGAACCAGGTGGACTTCATCACCGCGTTGAGATAGGCGAAGACCATCGGCTTCTCGCCGCCGACGATCGGATGCCACAGATCAGGATGCAGGAGCCGCGCGCCTATCCACACCACGTACAGCAAAGCGAAGAGCCCCTCGGTCAGCAGGAGCAGCCGCCAGCGGTTCCGTAGAAAACGAGACAACTCGGCCCGCTTGAACCACCCCACCCCACCGCCGGCCAGCGCCAGGAGCAGCACCATGTACACGATAGTGGAGCGTGTGTTCGGCAAGACCCGCAGGCTGGCAGCCAGCCACGTGAGATAAGCAATGAGCAGCAGCCCCAATACCCGCGCCAGTCCGTAGCCCCGGTCGCGCAGGGCTGGGAGCGCGACGAACATGAGCGGGAAAGCCAGCCAGCCCAAAACGGTCACGACGGCCCACCAGGCGACCGCCGCCAGCGCTGGATACCGGTTGAGAAGACTGTCGCGGTCGAACATCTCCGCCCAGGTGCCACCCGCCTGCTGATCGGCCCAGGCCTCGGAGTCGAACTCCAAGAGCCCAGGAGCAACCCTGATGATCTCAAGAGCCTGCTCCAAATTCATGTCGCCCAGCGCCTCCTCCAGGCATTGAACAAGTTCCAGTAGATTTTCAGGAGCGCCAGTAGCCTGCCTGGGGGTAAGCCCGTGCAGAGCGTGCTCCACGTCAATCCCACCCAACACCTCCTCCACGCGCTGGCGGGAATAACCATCCGTCTTGCGGAAGATGAGCACGCGGGGGTGGTCGTAGACGCTGAAAGCCTCCTCAGCCGGCGGCAGGCGCACCACGATAGGCTCAGTCTGATATGTATACCCCGCCTCCATCAGCGGGAAAGGATTCTCCTGATCGGGGAACTGGAACGGGCCAAAGGCCGGGCGGGAGGTGAAATCGGCTGCCAACTCGAAGCCCAGTTCGCCGGCGAAGAGCGCCCGGTAATACTCGGTCGTCAGTGGGTAGCGGGCCGGCAGGCGAGCGATAGAGCCATAGAGCCGGTTGCTGGCCATAAAAACGTAGTCCGCCTCGTCGAGCCAGTCAAATAGTTGCGTCCGCTTTTCCCACGTATCCTCGTTATAGTGCTGCATCTCAAAGCCATTGTACATCCCGTTGAAGGGATCGTGCCCGTCTATTCGCAGCGGCACTCCCCAGTCATAATGCTCGTTGGCCACCGTAGCGCCGAGCGGGACGTGAGCATAGATCCAGCGTGAAGCCGCCAGGCGCGTATGGGAACGTTGGTAGATGGAGAAGACTGCGCTGGCCCACAAAGCGGTTCCAGCCACGCATAAGACCAACGGTATATGACTAGCGACCAGAAACCAGGTTTTTCGGAAAAAACCTGGTTTCTTTGACCCCGTACCGCGGGGCAGATTGACCAGGCGCATTAGCAGATAGGCGGCCAGGATAATGAAAATGGGATACAGGGACAGAGAGTAGCGCATGGCCTTGACCCAGCGGGTGGCCTGGTAAAGGAACACGAGGCTTACCCAGACCCACGGGATCAGGTGGGTACGCTTCCCGCGCCATAACTCAAAACCCGCTACTGCCCAACCTGCCCAGGCGGCCAGGCCCAGTGGCAACCCCATGCCCCAGACAACCATGTTGATCCAGGGGAACAAGATAGGCGCACGATTCGTCCACTGCCGGCCCCACGGCAAATCCGCCTCGCCGCTCTGCTCAACGCGTATCTGATCCAACCGGTCGAGCCACTCCGGGCTGGGCCGCACGCCGAAGAAACCTGGACCTTCAAAAACATAGGGCTGGGCAATACGGAAGGCGACCAATGCCAACAGGCCAGCGAGAACAAGGCGGAGGAAGATGGAGAGGAAAGAAGTGTGTGGGGGTGTGGGGGTATGGGAGGGGGAGGTTGGGGTTTGGGATTTGGGATTTGGGATTTGAACTGCGGCCAGCACGACGAGGAGAGAGGCCAGAGCCGCGTCAACCTTGCAGGCCATGGCCAGGCCGGTGGCCAGTCCTGCCAGCCCGAAACTGAGCCAGTCCCCCGATTGGCCCGCGCGCACCGAGAGGTAAACAGTCAGTGTGGTGAAAAAGCAGGCCATACTATCCACGGTGAAGAAGTGAGCCTGCTGGATAGAGAATGCCGTCAGTGCCCCCAACCCTGCGGCAAGCAGCCCCGTCGTCTCCCCGTACAGACGGCGTCCGATCAGGTAGATGAGGAACACGGTCCCCAGATCGGCCAGCGCCGAGAGCGCCCGCCCCACCTGCGCGCTGCGAAAGCCGGTGAAGGTACCCGGCCCACATTCAGCAGCCGCAGGCCCCACGAGCAGCGACACCACGGCTGTGCTCAATCTGTCGGGGGATTCACCACACGCCCGGTCGAGCCACTCAGCCGTCAGGCGGGTCAGGAAGAGTGGCAGCGTGCCATAACTGTACCGACCGCCACTATTGCGCACGTTAAGCGGGGAGTTGTGCGTGTCGAAGTAGAGCGAGAGACTGTCCGGCATCCTGATGGCTGAGAGGGTCATCCGCATATGCCCCTCGTCAGGGTGGATCCACTGCCCCTCATCCCAATTCAGGCCCGTGAAACGCAGGTAACCTCCCACCAGCAGAATGGAGGCGAGTAGCAGCGCCGTACCGAGAGCCCTCTGCCCCCGCTTGGGTTGATCGTTCATCAGCAATCTACCTCGTTGTACTTGATCCAAGCAGAAACCAGGTTTTTTAGTGCTCCACAAGCGAAGTGGTATTGCTTAATAGGCGCTTTTCTGCTGCCAGGGAGGTCTTCCTGTACGAAAAACCCGGTTTCTTGGTCTCCACGTACTTGATCCAATGTATCTTCTCAATATCTTAGAGCATGTCTGAAAATTCCTACGGGCTGGCGGCCTGGGGACGCCCCAGGCGTCTGAGCATCACGCGAGTCATGGCAGCGTATACCATCGCCTCACTGGTTTCGGTGAGCACTTCATAATCCTTGCTCAGACGACGA
>JAUWNP010000202.1 GCA_030612585.1 Anaerolineae bacterium | reverse complement strand
CGCCGTCTGGGCATCTCCAAAATCTCCAGGGCCGAGGTTATGCGGGCGATGCACACCGTGCTGCGTCTGGCGTGGCGGCGGTTGGTGAGGAGATAACGAAGATGGCTGCGGGGCATGGTGTTGCCAGTCAACCTGGGGAGGTATCTTCTCAATATTTAGGGGGGGATGACGACTGTAGGGCGGTTTTGCTAACCGCCGTCCGGTCGGATAGCTGTAGGGCGGTTTTGCTAACCGCCGTCCGGTCGGATAGCAAATCCGACCTACACCCGCCCCAATTTTTTGAGAAGATACCTGGGGAGCCTGTTCGCCGCCTATGCTCAGGGGATGGATGAGTGATGGCTGATACAAGATGTCGCCGGTGGATGTTGTTGGGTTTGGTGGCCCTTGCAGTCGTCGTTGGCGGCATAGTCTTTGTGCAGTGGTTGGTGACTATTCCCATTGGCGTGAGTGACTTCAACGCTTACTGGGCTGCGTCGCGCCTCTTGCTGGAGGGGCGCAACCCCAGCAACCCTGACAATATGCTGAAAATGGAGCGAGACCACTTCAATCCCGACCAAGACTTTGTGATGATGACCTGGAACCCGCCGACGCTGTGGGTCTTTATGCTGCCGTTGGCCCGGATGCCTTTCGAGGTCGCGCGGTCAATCTGGATGTTGGTTAACGTGGCCCTGATTGTGGTTTCGTGCCTGATGCTGGGATTGGTTTACCTGCCCAAAGGCCGTGTTGCGCCGTTGCTGACCTACTACCTGGTGATGGCGCTCTTTTCGCCGATGCTGTTGGTAATTCTGACGGGGCAAATTGTCTTTCTGGTCGTGTTCGGCGTGGCGGCGTCAATGTTCTTAATCAAGCGTGAGCGGTGGTTTTGGGCTGGTGCGGTGCTCATTTTGACGAGCGTTAAGCCGCACCTGGTGATGCTGGTGGCACCGTACTTGATGTTCTATATGGCCATGCGCCGCAAGTGGGCTGGATGGATAGGACTTGGCGTGGCCGGGGCGGTTTGTCTGGTGATCCTGTTTATCCTCCGACCGAGTTGGATTGTTGATTTCAGTGCGCTGTTGGATGCGCCGCCCGTTAATTGGGCTACGCCGACCATCGGCGCCTTCCTGGGCCTCTACGGCGTAGGGCCGTGGCTGCGATACGTTGGCGTTGGGTTTCTGCTGTTGTTGCCGGTCTTCCTGTGTCGGCCAAAACCTGTCTCGCTGGAGACGGCCGCCAGCGTGCTGATCCTTTTGACGATCCCGACGACGTTCTTTGGCTGGAGTTATGACCAGAGTCTTTTGTTGGTGCCGATTGCCCAGATTGTTGGCTGGCTATTTGGCTCGGTGCGGTCAGTGATGGGACGGTCGGTGGTGATTGCGGCAATGGTCGTGACGATGGTGGTCAACATGGCGCAGCGAGTCGCCAAGACAAGCGAAGTCTACTTCTTCTGGGTGCCACTGGCATGGGGCGTGATCTACGCGCTAGCGTCGTGGCTAACGGACAGGAGGGGAGCCCATCGCCTTCGAAAACCGGTGGATGTGAATCCCGGAGGTCCGCGGGAGTGAGATTGCATTGCAGACAGGGCTGCGGCTGGCCTGGGTGCGTTTGACGGCGGAGGGAGACTGATGGAACACGTGCATTGCAATCTGTGTGGGGCCGACGACGCGGTCACGCGTTACCCCTGCACGGTCAAGCAGGGGGAGAGCGGCGACTGGCGGGCATTTCGCTGTACCCACAGCGGATATGGACGGCATCACACCATCGTCCAGTGTCAGCAGTGTGGATTGGTCTATACTGACCCGCGCCCGGATGGCCAAGACATCGTCGAGACCTACCAGGCGGTCGAGGATCCGCTGTACATTGAGGAGCGAGAGGGGCGGGTGTTGACCTTCGAGCACCACCTGAAGCCGCTGGAGCGGCTCGCCGGTCCGCCGAATGGTCGCTCACTGCTGGACGTGGGGTGTTACATCGGAATCTTCGTTGAGATCGCAGCCTGCCACGGCTGGGATGCCTGGGGGGTGGAGCCCTCCCGCTGGGCGGTGGAGCAGGCGCAGGCGCGAGGACTCCACGTGGTGCAGGGGATGCTGGAGACGGCTGACCTGCCGGAGGAATACTTCGACGTGGTGACGATGTGGGACGTGATCGAGCACGTGACCGATCCGCTTGGGACGCTTCAGCAGGCGTATCGCTTGCTCAAACCGGGCGGGTTGGTGGTGGTGCACACGATTGACATAAACAGTCTCTTTGCACGGCTGATGGGTGCGCGTTGGCCATGGTTGATGGAGATGCATATTTACTACTTCTCGCGGCACACGCTGCGGGCAATGCTGGAGCAGTGTGGCTTCCAGGTGCTCAGCGACCGACCCCAGGGACGCTATCTGCGCCTGGGCTACCTGATGAACCGGATGGGAGCGCTGATGCCGCTCGTGGGCCGGCCGGCGGAATGGTTGGTGACGAAGTTGGGGCTGCGGGGCTTGGCGGTGCCGGTGAACCTGGGGGATCTGTTCACGGCGTATGCGCGGAAACCTGGCAGTGTTCCGACCTGATGAAGGTACCAAGATGGGGCGCTGGGGAAGCCAAGATGGGACATTGTCCCATAGACATAGCCTCCAAGAACGAGTATACTATGTTATAGTCGGAGAAATGTCTACAGCGGAGGGCAGGCACAAGGCGCTGCCCCTACGTCTTGCCGGGTATGGATCGGCCCACGATGGCGACTTTGAGTGTCCCAGGAGGACAAATGAATGGAAAACCAAATGGGAGGTTTACGCCGCGCTTTGTCCTGCCGCTGATCCTGGCCGGAGGTAGCCTGGCGATCCTGCTGGGGATGCTGGCTGGGTCTCGGAACGTGGCCTACGCGATCTCAGTGCGCCCTCTGCCTGCGGTGGAGGGCGACCAGGCTGTGCCTGATCTTCTACCCCCACTCGAGCCTGCCCGGTCGCCGGTCGCAAGTCCTCCGGTGGCCCCTTTGTCCCAGGGCGGCGATGGTCCTTCCGTCATCACCGTCTGCACCGGTTGCCCCTACACCACCGTCCAGACCGCCGTGAGCACCGTCACACCCGGCGGTCTGGTCAAGGTCGCGCAGGGCGTCTATACCGATACCGACGGCGATGGCCGGGTGGTCTACATCACCAAGACCCTCACTCTCCAGGGCGGCTACACTACTACCAACTGGACCACTCCTGACCCAGGCGCCTACCCCACTGCCTTGGACGGAGAGAGTGGCGCGCAGGTGGTCTACGTCGCTGATGGGATCGGGCCGACGATTGAAGGTTTCCACATCCACAGCGGCTTCGCTACCAACGGCGGAGGCGTTTATGTCGCTGGGGGTGAGCCGGTGCTGCGGCGCAACCGCATCTATAGCAATACGGCGACCAACAATGGTGGCGGCGTCTACATCGTTGGGGGTGAGCCGGTGCTGGAGAACAACCTCATCTACACCAACACGGCGGCTCAGAAGCGGGGAGGCGGCGTATACGTCGCCAGTGGCATTCCTCTCCTGCATCACAATACTCTCTATGATAACTGGGCGGACAGTGAAGGCGGGGGTATCTACGTCAACTCCGGCTCGCCAGTCATCAGTGCCACTATCATCGTCAGCAACGTGGCTTCAGATGGTGGCGGCATCTACAGATACGGCGGCACACCCGCGCTGGGCTACAACGACGTGTGGGGTAACTCGCCCGTGGACTACTCCGGTGTGACTGGCGGCACGGGCAGCATCTCAGAGGATTCGTCGTTCGTGGATCCGGCCGGAGCGGATTTTCGCCTCCAGGCCGGCTCGCCCTGCATTGATCAGGTGCCAGTCGCGCAAACGGTGGGAGTGGACTATGATGGGTGGGCGCGTCCGTTTGGGGAGCAGTCCGACATAGGCGCGCACGAGTTCTATACCGGTACTTGCTTTGCCCGCGTCGGCAGCGGTCAGGTCTACACCAGCGTTCAGGCGGCGGTGGATGCGACCACCGGTGGTGACCTGGTCAAGGTCGCCGGTGTCTGCCAGGGTGTGCTCACCCGTACGGTGGGGGTTGACACGTTTACCCAGACGGTCTACATCAGCCAGGGTCTCACCCTTCGAGGCGGCTACACCGTCACTAACTGGAGTACCCCCGACCCGGACGCTCACATCACTGCCCTGGATGCTCAGGGACAGGGGCGTGTGGTGTACGTTGACAGCACGGCCGCAGTGGTGGTGGAGGGGTTCCACATCCGCAGTGGCCTTGTCACCGGCCTCACGACTGACGACGGTGGTGGCATCTATCTCGAGGGGGGTGGGGCTCACATAGTCCGGCAGAACCAGATCTATAGCAATACGGCCGACAACGACGGCGGGGGGCTCTACGTTGTGACAGGCGACGTCCGCGTATACGGGAACGAGATCTACAGTAACACTGCGCGTGGCAATGATACCGATGGAGGCGGCGGTGGTGGAGGCTATCTCAAGAGCGGCCTCCTGTACGCCAACGTTATCCACGACAACCGGGTTGCCCCTGCCGAGGATAGCGGCGGTGGCGTCTATGCCTTTGCCTCAATGGTTCAGGATAACACCATCTATAGTAACACGGCCGAAGGCAATGGAGGTGGCATCTACGCCGACAACGCGACGGTGCAGGGTAACATCATCTACAGCAATACGACCGATAAAGAGTTTGGCGGCGGTGTCTACGCCGACGGCGCGATGGTGCAGGGCAACTTCATCTACAGCAACACCGCCCCCCGGGCGGGCGGCGGTATTCACATTCACTCTTCGAGTACTGGCAACAGCGTAGTGGATAACGAGATCCACGACAACAAGGTCATGGGCAGCGGTCTGCACCCAGGTGGCGGCGGTATCTCCATCTGGGAGGACGCGAACGTAACAATACGAAGCAACTCCATATACAGCAATGCAGCAATGGGCGATGGTGGCGGGGTTTACTTCTACCTGGGGGCTGATGGAACGGTGGAGCAGAACACTATCTACGGCAACATGGTCACCGCGCGGGGCGGTGGCGTCTACATCAGTACTGGTGACGTGCAACTGGAAAACAATCTGATCTACAGTAACACGGGCAGTTCAGGTGGCGGTGGGGTCTGCATCAATGTGGCGGGCTACTCTCAGGATGATGATCCTACACTGGTGAACAACACCATCTACGGTAACACGGCTTCATCTAACGGGGGAGGCGTCTATGTCCGAGACGACGACGCTTCCCAAGTAACCATCATCAGTAATACCATCGTGGTCAGCAACACCGGGGTTGGTATCTTCAACAGTAACCTCGGTATTGTGCCTACCCTGGTCTACAACGACGTATGGGGCAACAGTGGAGGGGACTATAGCAACGCATCCGCTGGCACTGGCAGCATCTCCAATGACCCCCTGTTTGTGGACCCATCCGGTGCTGACTTCCACCTCCAATCGGGTTCCCCCTGCATGGACACCGCCGATCCCAACAATTATCCCAGTGACGATTACGCTGGCTATGCCCGTCCTTTCGGCTCTAACCCTGACATGGGGGCCTACGAGTTCTACACTGGTATCTGCTTCGCCAAGGTTGAAGGCGCCGCGCGGGTTTACTCCACCACCCAGGCTGCGGTGGACGCTGCCGCAAGCGGCGCGCGGGTCTTGGTGGCCGGGGTCTGCCAGGATGTGCTCACTCGCACGGCGGATGGCGGCACGTTCACTCAGACGGTTTACATCAGCCAGGCGCTCACGCTGCGCGGTGGGTACACCATCACCAACTGGTTTACTCCCACGACGCAGACGGTTCTGGATGCGCAGGGGTTGGGGCGGGCGGTCTATATCACCGGTACCGGCGTGGTGACGGTGGACGGGTTCGTCGTCCGGGGCGGGGAGGCGATCACTGGCGGCGGCCTCTACGTCGCCACGGCACTGAACCCTACGATCCAGAATACCATATTCTACAGCAACACGGCTTCCCACGGCGGCGGCTTCGGCTCGGCCGGGGGCAACCCGCGCCTGTACAACAATACCCTTGTCACCAACACCGCCACCATCGCTGGAGGTGGGCTTTACCTGGCGGCTGGTTCCCCGGTGGTGAGCAACACTATTGTTGTCAGCAACGCCGGAGGTGGCCTCTACGCCACGGCAGATGCGACTCCCACGCTGGCCTACAACGACGTCTGGCAGAACGCGGGTGGCAACTACGCTGGCAACGTCACTACTGGCACGACCGACTTCTCGGCCGCCCCGCTCTTCGTAGATTTCACCGGGCGCGACTTCCATTTGCAGCCCGATTCCCCTTGTGTCCATACCGCCGACCCGGGGACGGGGCTGACGCTGGACTTTGAAGGGGACGTCCGGCCGCTGGGACGAGGATACGACGTCGGCGCCGACGAGAGCGATTCCTATCCCGACGTCGCTTTTGCCCCCAAGTATCTGAGCGCCAGCGGCATCCCCGGCCAGCAGGTCGTCCACAATCACACCATGACCAACACCGGCAGTATCAGCGACACCTTTGACCTGACCCATACCCTGACCATCAGCGGGCTGGCCACCGGATGGGTTGTGGATTACACACCGGCCTTTGCATTGGCAGCCGGTGAGGTGGCGGAGGCACCGGTCGCTGTCGGCGTGCCCGCCGACGCTGTCAGCGGCACCTACGCTATCGTCATTCTTACCGCTACCTCGCGGGTCAATGGTACTATCTACGACGTGGTGAGCAACACCACTGTCGCCAACTGGAACCCAGGTGTGCTCCTTGCGCCAGCCTACACTGAACACGTCAACCCGGGCACGGTGATGACTTACGTGCATACGCTGACTAATACGGGCAACGCGCCGGACACTTTCAATCTCACATTCTCCAATGTACAGGGCTGGTCGGGGGTAACTCCCACCCAGGTGGTTGACCTGGGGCCGCAAATGACGGCCACACTGTGGGTCAGCGTGGCCGTGCCGGCCACCGCGCCGGGCGGACTGATCGAGACGACGATTCTGACCGCCACCGGCGACAGCGGCGTGTGGGCGGTGGTGACCGATACGACCGACGTGAATCACACCCCTGGCACCCGGTACGTGGCCACAACAGGCATCGCCACAGACACGCTCAATAATTGTCTGGTCTTTGACTCTCCCTGCAGCACCGTAGCCTACGCCGTAGGGCAGGCCACCAGTGGCGACATTGTCGAGGTGGCGGCCGGTACTTACGACGAGTACGACGTCACCCTCAACAAGGACGTTATCCTGCGCGGCGGGTACAGCGCTGACTTCTCCACCTGGGATCCCGACGATTATCCCACTATCCTGGACGCCAAGGGGTTGGGACGGGTGCTCCACATCTTCGGCAGCCCGACCGTGGAGGGGTTCACGCTGCAGGGTGGCTCATCCCCCGGCTCCGGCGGTGGGGTCTACATCGCCCTGGGTTCGCCTATCCTGCGACGGAACGTCATCACCGGCAACACGGCCGGTGTCTACGGCGGCGGGGTCTACAACGGGCAGGGAAACCCCACGCTGGAGCGCAATGTGCTGGCCTTCAACGCTGCTCAGCGGGGCGGTGGCTTTGCCAGTGACGCCGGGAACCCGGCCTTCTGGAGCAACATGGTGTACGAGAACACGGCTGGCGCGGACGGCGGAGGGGTGTACGTCGCGGGAGGGAGCCCACGCATCTGGCACGACACCATCTACAGCAACACCGCCGACACTGGCGGCGGTCTCTACCTGGCCGGAGGCTCCCCCATCGTCAGCAACACCATCGTCGTCAGCAACACCGCCAGCGTTGCCGGTGGCATCTACAGCCAGGCTGCCGGCGCTGCGCTGGACTACAACGATGTGTGGGGTAACACCAACGACAACTACGTCGGCCTGAGCGCCGGGAGCCACAGCACCTCAACCCGGCCGCTCTTCGTGGATGCTGGGGGAGGGGACTTCCATTTGCAAGAAGGCTCTCCCTGCATAGACATCGGCGACGTGACCGCGTTGGAGGAGGACATAGATGGCCATCCGCGCGCGATGGGCGATGCGCCGGACATCGGCGCCGACGAGTTCCTACAACCGTGGGTGGAACTGGAGCCCGATCGCGCCAGCAGCGGCTACCCTGGCGATCCACTCCTCTATGCCCACACTCTGACCAACACCGGCAGCCGTAGCGACACCTTTGCCTTCACCGCCCAGAGCAGCCAGGGATGGGACGTGACGCTCCCTGGTGCGGTGGAACTGGGAGCCGGCTTCACGGCGACGGTGGAGGTTCAAGTAAAAATCCCCGCCGGTACCCTCAGCGGCACGGTGGACACGACGGTC
>JAUWNP010000016.1 GCA_030612585.1 Anaerolineae bacterium | reverse complement strand
CCGTCTACCTCCTCCGCCTCCAATCCCAGGAAGACCATCTTGCACCCCGCCCGACCGGCCCAATCGAGCACCTCCTCGTCGTCGGCGACGTTGAGTGACGCCTGGCAGACCCACCACTTGTCCCGCCCCCGCTCCACCCTTCCCCGGAAGCGCGCCAGGGCCTGCTCCCGGGATTCCTTGCCGTAGCCGATGCTGTTGTCGGCCACGCAGAAGAGCATTTTCTGGGGGATGGTCTCCAGTTCATCTAGCACTTCCTCCCGCGGGCGGCGACGGTAGCGACGCCCGTTGAAGGCCATGACCGAGCAGAACTCGCAGTCCATCGGACAGCCTCGGGAAGTCTGGACCGAGGCGAACATGTAGTCGGGGTGGAAGAGGTCGCGGCGAGGGTGGGGCAGGCCCTCGAGGTCCAGCCACTCGCCCTGGTAGACCTGCTGAAGCCGCCCTGCCTCCGCGTCCGCCAGCACCTGCGGCCAGGCCGCTTCCGCTTCGCCGATGACCACACCGTCCACAAACCGGCGGGCTTCCTCGGGGCACATCGAGGCGTGGATGCCGCCCATCACCACGGGAACGGACCGCTCCCGGTAGAGAGCGGCGATCTCGTACGCCCGCCGGGCCGAGGCGGTAAAAGCGGTGATCCCCACCAGGTCAGCCTCCCGGTAGGTGAAAGGCTCCCAGTTCTCATCCACCAGTTCTACCTCCCAGGATTCGGGCGTCAGGGCGGCGATGATGCCCAGGCCAATCGGGGGGAAGCGTGAACTGCGGTTGACCGTCAGCCCCGTGCGTACTGGGTTCACTGGGTTTATCAAAACCAACCTGCGTCTCATCAAGTCCTCCTCAATAATGAAAATAGTTGTGACACCCAACTATTGGGTAAAAAAACGGACTATTGCCAATCGAACCCCAGGCTGTGAGAAGCCTTCAATAACAACCGGTGCAGCGTCTGCTGCTCTGCCTCGTCAAGGGCCGACAGAAAGTCACGGGTGTAAACGACCGTTCCGATGACCGTCTCCTGGTAGGCCATTTGCCCGTCCTCGGTGAGGCTCAGCCACCAGTTGCGCCGGTCATCCTCGTCCTGCATCTTTTGGATCAGCCCCTTGCTGACCAGTCTTTGAACGTACACGGAAATCGTGCCTGGGTTAATATCCATAAGATGTGACAACTGCTGCGAATTGACCGGCGCGCACTGACCCAGTACCATCAGCACCGCCCGGTCGGAGAGCAACAGGCCTGTGGGGCGTCGTCGTTCATACTCAGCCATGCGTGATTCATAGGCGTGCGCCAGACTAAACAGAGATTGGTTGATCTGCAGGTATTGCTTGTCCGAAAGTGGCATCTGCCCCTCGCTATGAGATTAGTTGTAGTATCCAATAGTTGTATTATACAACTAATTGGCAGAATTGTCAAGACCCCCGTCAGTTCGTAATGCGTAAGGCACAATATTGGCACGTGCTCACGTTCACGTCCTATTCAGCACCAACAAGTACGGCTGGCATCAGTGGGTCTTTGATCAGTTCGACCTTTCTCCAAAGAGCCACGTCCTTGAATTAGGCTGTGGCCCCGGTCGCTTGTGGTTCAATAATCTGCGTCGTATTCCTGAGGGTTGGGAGATTACGCTGTCAGACTTCTCGTCAGGGATGTTGCAGAAGGCCCAACAAAACCTTTGCGACAGCCAGCGACGCTTTGAGTTTGAAGTGGTTGACGCTCAGTCAATCCCGTTTGAGGATGAAAGCTTCGATGCCGTCATTGCGAACCATATGCTCTACCACGTGCAGGATAGGGCACAGGCGTTTTCAGAGATCCGTCGGGTCTTGAGACCAGGCGGGCGCTTCTACGCCTCAACCATAGGCCGGGCTCACATGCGAGAATTATCCGAATTGTTGAGCAAATTCGATGCCGATGCAGTGCCCTGGGGTGGACATCCCCCTGAGCCATTCCTCCTTGAAAATGGCCTCGACCAGCCTGGCCCACCTGTACCAAGCGCAGATGGTCCTGCGGCCCGATTCCTCATTCCGCCACTTCGTATAGTTCCAGCAGCACGCCATGGGCGGATTTGGGGTGGATGAAGACGTAGCGGGTGCCATGTGCACCTGCCCGCGGCGACTCGCTCATCAGTCGCGCCCCGGCCGCACGCAACCGCTCCATCGCCGCCTCAATGTCCTCGACCGCCAGGCAGACGTGGTGCAGGCCCTCGCCTCGCTTGTCAAGGAAGCGAGCGACGCCGCTTTCTTTGTCCAAAGGCCGTAGCAACTCGATCTCCCCTTCGCCAGCGGGGAGGAAGGCGATCTCGACCCCCTCTTCGGGCACTTCCCGCCGCTCGGTCACCTCCAGCCCCAGCGTCTCACGATAGAACTCCAACGCCGCGTCAAGGTCGCGCACGGCGATGGCGATGTGATGGATGGATGGGCCCCTGGGGTCTCTGGCGATCTCTCCTGGCAACTCAAACTTGCCATCTTCATCTGGCTCAAAATTCAGCACCTTGACGACAGCATCAACGTTCAAAGGGCCATAAACGTGGGGAAAACGCTCCCCTCCTTCGAGGCTTTCGTGCCGGATTTCAGCCCGAACTTTATCAGATGTTATGCACAGGAGCACCAGCCCCTTTTGGGCATGAAAGAAAGCATTTGCCACTTCGATTACCTGCTGCGGGGTTGAGCAGTGTATGAAGCCATCAGAGCCCAAAGTAGCACCGCGATAGACTCCGGTCAGTTTTGCCTGCTCCCATTGTTCGCGCTTTGTGATGTGCAAGATGATGCCCATAGTAATCTCCTCATAACAGATGTCGCCCAACGTGATCGGGGCTTGCGAAGTTTGCTGCTCAGAACAAAGAACCCCGGCCTCCAACAAAGACCGGGGTTCTAATCAACCGCTGGGCAGTTTCCTCTTCCCTACTGCTGCTCCGGCGGCTGATAGTCGGCACACACGATGACAGAGATGTCATACTCAGCGGTAGGGTCGTCGGCCCCGTGCACCACCGCCGTCAGCGAGAGGCCAAGACAATGGGCAAGGGACTCGGCGGTGTAGGTCTTGCCTGTATGGACGATGATCAACGTATCGGCACAGTCGGAGCGGTCGGCGTTATCGGTGCGCGCGACCTGAAAGCCCTGTTGCTGGAGATGCTCAGCCACGAGCGCGGCCAGCCCCGCCGTCGTCGTCCCGTTCAACACTTCGATGGTGGCCTCCTCGGCCTCCAGGCGCGCAGCCGGGTCATCCGCCTGGGGCAAGGGGGCTGCGGCGGTGAAAATGTAGTCTCGCAGTTCCCGCATCTGGTCGCGCAGTGGGATCAACACCTCCTGCCCGTTGGGCGTTTTCCAGAACTGGGTGTAGTACTCGTCAATCACGCCGTAGCGGATATCGTCGGGACCCACCTCACTCGCCAGTTGCGCCAATGCAAGCACCTCATCCAACGCCAGATCGGTCACCACCGAGTCTTGCAGCGTCTGCCATAGTTCGGCAGCGCGGGGCAACAGTTGCGGCAGCAGGTCAGGCCGAGTGACCCGCTCAAATACCGCCAGGATGACCTGTTGCTGGCGCTTGGCACGGTCGAAGTCACCTCCGACGGTGTGGCGGGTACGGGCATACTTGAGCGCCGTCTCGCCATCGAAGTGCTGCCAGCCGGCCGGAATGTACAGTGGGTCGTAGCCATACGCCTCGTCAGGGTAAGTGGAATCCGCAACTTCCTCCTCCACATAGACGTCAACCCCGCCTATCAAGTCCACCAATTGCTCGAAGGCGGTGAAATTGACGCGCACGTAATGGTGGATGGGAACACCGAGGTTGTACTGCACAGTCTTGGCCGCGAGTGCCGAACCACCGCCAGGGTAGTCGTAGATCTCGCCGATGTAGTGAGCAGTGTTGATGCGCCCCTCCTCGTAACCGGGGATTGGCACCCACAAGTCGCGTGGGATGGAGAGCATCCCGCCGCTCATCGTGACCGGGTCAATCGTCAACACCAGCATCGTGTCGGTGCGCCAGGGGCCTTGTTCGTGCTCACGCTGGTCAATGCCCATCACTAAGACGTTGATTCGCTCGGTGCCCTCCCAGCGCGGCAGCGGCTGTCCCGGTTCGTAGGATACGTCGTCGGCCTCGTTATGCTCTATGGTGAAGTCCGGCAACATGTCAGAAGCGGCGATGAACTGCCGCACCTGGTCGAAGACAAACAGCCCGGCCGCGCCGGCGATCACCAGAAAGAGTACAGCCAGGCCAACTGCTAGGATTTCATGAAACGTACCGCTCGAACGTCGTACGCGCTTTCTACTGCGCCCCATTGTTACCCCCCGAACTCCTTAGAGTTGGATTATAACACAATTGACACTTGGAAGCAATCAGGGCAGAGATGCTACGTAGAGCCGCCCCCGACTGACCACGTACAGCCGCTCTGCCGCCTCGTCCACCGCCAGCGCTTCCATCCCGGCGAAGGCTTCCCCAACGTGGAATTGCCCCTGGAATACTCCATCGGGTCCTAATACGATCACCCGCCCGTTGCCCCCATCGGCCACATAGACTGCAGTGCTACTGCCGTCTGGGACAACCGCTAACGCGACGGCCTGGCTGACATCGCCGGATAGCCCACGCACGTCGAAGGGCTGGAGTTCGCCTCCCAGGAATTTGAGGATTGTCCCATCATCGTAAAGGATGTAGATATTGCCATCTATCGCCATGTCCAGCGCGGTCGCCAGCCCCTTGGGTGGAGGGATGACGAAGTAGCGGTCAGGCTGCTCAGGATAGACGTCACCCCGAGGCTCGTAACGCCAAACCTGGTCAGCGGCGGTGTCCAGAATGTAGAGGCGGTCTTCGAAGGACACGACAGCCTTAGACTTCCCAGTCGGCGGCGTACCCAGAAGGGAACGCTTCAATTGTGGGGTTCCCCCTTCGCCTTCCCAGGCTGGGTCGTAACTCACCACCACCCCGTCCTCTTCGAGAATAACGAGCCCGCCCGTCTGTCGCCCGCCTCCTGGACCGACCCAGGCGAAATCCACCAGGGTTCCCACCCTCCCCTCCCCGATCTGCTGCCTTTCCTGAACGAGGACTTCCTCCTCGCCCACGCCTTCGCCAGCCGAGTTCAGAGTCAGTTGAGCCACCCATCCCCCTGCCGGGTCTAGGACAAAGATCATTTGCCCATGGACGACCAGTTGGCGCGGCACAGAACCCGGTCCAAAGTCCCATAGTTGGATAGGGGTCAGGCGTACGATGCCATCGAAACGATCGAGGGCGTCCTGGGACTGGGCCTGCAGCGCCATAGCATCCGGGCCGTCAGGCCGCAACACGGCGGCGGCACTGGCGTGTTCCAGCGCAGCCTCCCAATGGGACCGCGCCTCCTCTGAAACGCCTCCAGCGGCCTGAGCCAACACCGCCTCATCCTGCGCCTGCTTGATGAGGCTGTGGAAGCGCGCCTCTGCCCCAAACCACAGATAGGCAAGCGCCACGACGATGGCCAGCACGACCGGGATACCGATAGCGATAGCCATCATCACGGCGCGGTTTTCCCTGGGGATTGACCGGGGAGGGCGTGCCCGGCGACGGGCCTCCCGTTCGGGACCCGGGAGCATACGCCGGAACAATGTGCCCACCCCGCCGACCAGCCACGCACCAGCGGTGGCAATCCCGCGCCCCACGGAGCGAATGTTAGCGGCAATCCCGCGTCCCACAGAACGGATGCCTCCCCTCATTCGTTCGCCCAGTGTGGGCCCAGGTTTGCGGGCCGGCTTCGGGCGCGCGCGCGGCCTTGGCCTGAACTGCTCGTGCGGCTCGACTGGCCTCGCCAAGGGCTCGGGGCGTCGGATGGGCTGCGGAGCCTCGACCTCAGAGAGCGTGGGCGTCTCCTCCGGCGGAGCCCAGCGCACGACCTGCGCGACGAAGTCGACTCCAGCCCCGACCTGCTCCAACCCCTCCAGGATCTCCGACACCTCGGCACGGGGCAGCACGCGGGCGATGGCCTCGCCGCCAGCCTCCCGCATCAAGGCCGGCGATGCCAGCAGCAGCGTGTCGCCAGTGGCGACGAAGGTGTGGTAAAGACGCACGTCGGCCAGCGGCCCTATCCCTAGGTGAGGCGACTCCTCACCACGGGGGAAATGCTCCAGGTACTGCTCATAACTTTCGGCATCCTCGGTCAGATCCACGTGGAAGACGCAAGCCCGAGCGGGGCCGGCCTGGAGGATGAAAACTTCAGCATCACCTTGCAGTATCTCCGGTCGGATCGGAGAACGCGGCAGGACGGCGCAGGTGAGGCCACCGTAGCACCGCTCTGAGGGGATGGCGTGCAGGTTGATCTGGAACAGGCGGCGGTTGGCGGCGGCCGCCGCCTGCCGCAGCGCGGCCGTGATACTGCCGCTGGTGGACCAATAAGTCTGTGCCACCACCTCGCGCAGTTCCCGGTATAGGTGTGATGACGCCGGGCCGGTCAGGTCCAGCAGAATGAAAAGACGTTCATCTTCCCGGCCACGGGCCGCCCATGACGGCGAGGTCAAAGCCGCAGCACAGGGAGCACCATCTTCCAGGCGCGTACCACCGGCGACGCGCAGCGTGCCGATCACAGGCTCAACTGGGAGGGCGGCAGGATTAGCCGAGTTCATCTTACTATTCTCCCCTCGAAGAGAGGCGTGTACTCAGCCTGATAGGTCGTCATCTGTCCTCCAGACTTCCGCGTGCTTCAACAGATGAAGCGTACCTGCCTCCTTCATTCGCAGTAACTCGGTCAAGTCTTCGTCAATCGGCGACCCCGGCTCGACGACAGTCGGCTCTTCGTAGAACCCCCACGCTTCAAGCGCACGGGTCACTTCCTCCCGCACCACACGCCGGATGAGCGTCTCTAACTCGGCCACGCTCAGCGTAGCCGCCGCCTGGGAAATGGTCTGTACCGTAGACATCACCTCACCCCCAATAGCCGCTTGCTCCTGACATTATACCGCCACTCTTGCACCAACGCAACAACACAACACTTGATGCTCATCCAGCATCCAGTCCGCTGGCCTACTCCCACTCAATCGTCGCCGGGGGCTTGGAGGTGACATCATACACCACCCGATTGACCTCCGGTACCTCGTTGACGATGCGGTTGCTGATGCGGGCCAGCAGTTCGTGGTCCAGTCGCGCCCAGTCGGCGGTCATAAAATCCTCAGTTGTGACGGCGCGGATGGTGACGACGTGCTGGTACGTCCGCTCGTCCCCCATCACCCCTACGCTCCGTACCGGCAGCAGGACGGCGAACGCCTGCTGCGTCGCCCCGCGCAGCAGGCCCGCTGCGCCCAATTCCTCCAATAGGATGGCGTCCGCCGCCCGCAGTGTCTCCAGCCGTTCCCAGGTAACCTCGCCGAGTATGCGCACCGCCAGCCCCGGCCCGGGGAATGGTTGCCGCCACACGATCTCATCCGGCAGACCCAGCGCCTCCCCGACTGCCCGCGTCTCGTCCTTGAAGAGATAGCGCAACGGCTCAACCAACTCAAACGACATATCGGCCGGCAACCCACCCACGTTGTGATGCGTCTTGATGCGCGCCGCTGCCCGTCGCTCAGGCCCGCGGCTCTCGATCACGTCTGGGTAAAGCGTGCCCTGGGCCAGAAAAGACACTTCCCCCAATCTCCTCGCTTCCCGTTCGAATACCCGGATGAAACGCTCACCGATGATGCGGCGCTTTTGCTCCGGGTCAGTCACCCCGTTCAGCGCGCTTAGGAACTCCTCGGTCGCGTCCACCGGCACCAGCCGCATACCCAACCTGTTCTGGAACGTGCGCACCACCTGCCCCGGCTCACCTCGCCGCAGAAGGCCTGGGTTGACGAAGATACAGGTCAGTTGGTCGCCCACGGCGCGGTGCACCAGCGTCGCCGTCACTGCGGAGTCGATCCCACCGCTGAGCCCGCACACTATCCGGCCCGCCCCCACCTGGGCACGTATCGTCGTCACCGCCTGCTCGATGAAGGCCGCCGGAGTCCAATCGGGCACACAGCCACAGACCTCGACGGCGAAGCAGCGCAGAATCTCCCTCCCCCGGACCGTATGTACGACCTCGGGGTGGAACTGGAGACCGTAGAGCCTCCGCTCCAGGTCACCCATCGCCGCCACGGGGGAGTTGGTGCTGTGAGCCAGCACCTCAAAGCCCGGCGGCACCGCCTCAATGCGGTCGCCGTGGGACATCCACACGCGCGGGTCAGAGGAGAGAGGGAAGAGGAGAGGGACGTCGGCGGTGAGCGTCACCTCTGCCGGGCCGTATTCCCTCCTGGTGGCAGGAGCCACCCGACCGCCCAGACGATGGGCAAGGAGTTGCATCCCATAACAGATGCCCAGCACCGGCACGCTTTGTGCCAGCACGTAGTCTGGTAACCGGGGGGCACCGGCGGCGTAGACGCTGGCGGGACCGCCCGAAAAGATGAAACCACGCGGCTTTAGCGCCAGCACTTCCTCAGGCGGGGCATCCCAGGGGAAGAGCTCGCAGTAAACGTGCGCCTCCCGCACACGCCGGGCGATCAGTTGCGTGTACTGCGAGCCAAAGTCGAGGATGGCGAGACCATTGTCCATTGTCACTCCAACACAATTTGCCCATCGCTCATGTCAGTGACGACGGCAAGCGAGACGATGGGCACGTTGAGACGGGCCAGATCGTCCCGCCCACCCTCGAACCGCTTCTCGATGGCCGCGCCGATGCCGACCAACGTCGCACCAGCATGCTCGACCAGCCGCGCCAGCGCCGCAATCGTCGCCCCCGAGGCCAGAAAGTCGTCCACCACCAGCACTCGGTCGCCCGGCCCCAGGAATTCCGCCGAGACCATCAGGAACACGTCGCGTCCCTTGGTGTGCGAGGGCGCAACCTCGACGAAGACCGGCCCCGTCATCGTGACCGGCCTGGTCTTGCGGGCGTAGATGAGTGGCACGCCCAGCGCGTGCGCCGTCGCCAGAGCCGGGGCGATGCCGGAAATTTCAGCCGTGATGACCTTGGTCACGCCAGCATCAGTAAAGTGACAGGCTAACTCCCGTCCGACTTCGAACATCAGGCGGGTATCAATCTGATGGTTGATAAAAGTATCTGTCTTGAGAATGCCCCGGCCCAGATTCTTGCCTTCGGCCAGGATACGGTGTTTGAGTTCTTCCATCGCAGCCTCCTCTCCAGAATTTACATCATTCTACACGATGTACTCACACCTGACAAGTTGCAGGACGCCATGAACTTCTAACCGCTGGTGAAGCCCCGCCGCAGATTGAGTTTTCCACTCACCAGGTGTATAATACGTGGGCAACATTGAACACGCCCCATCCGGTAGCACTGCCGCCGGACGTGGCGTTTCGAGGGACTACAGAGAGTATATTTGCGGACGACAGAACCGGCACGATTGACAGCCGCTGGTTTCTCGACTACAATACATATTGGCTGGACCGGTCGAGAATCATTGTGATTTCTCCCCTCTCAGACTGACCGAGCCGCCAGGTAGCCTTACCTTAGGCAGAGCCTCTTAGTGCGCTCAACCTAGCGTCCTTTTGGGGACAAACTCGGATATAGTGATTTACGATGACACTCACCCCAGGACAGGTGATTCACGATCGCTACCGTGTCATCGCCCTGTTGAGTCAGGGCGGCATGGGCGCTGTATACGAGACATTTGACCTCAGCCTCGACGTCCGCTGCGCGCTCAAGGAGATGGTGCCCTATCCGGGCACCTTGGAGACCGTGCTGCCTCAACTTCGTGAGCAATTCCGGCAAGAGGCGCAGTTGTTGGCAGATCTCCGCCACCCCAACATGCCCCGCGTCACCGATCACTTCGAAGAGGACGGCAACGCCTATCTAGTGATGGATTTCGTCTACGGCAAGCGGTTAGAGGAGATCATTGCCCAGGAGGGGGGGCTGGCCGAAGACGAAGTGCTTGGGTGGGCACGACAACTGATGGAGGCCCTCACCTATTGCCACGAGCAAGGCGTGATCCACCGCGACGTCAAACCGGGGAATGTAGTCATTACCCCGCAGGGGCGACCAATGCTGGTTGACTTCGGATTGGCGAAGTTGGTAGATCCCGACCAGCCTCGCACGCGCACAGTGATGCGAGGCATAGGTACGCCAGAATACGCCCCGCCAGAGCAGTACGACGCCAAGAAGGGATACACCGACGCTCGCACCGACATCTACTCCCTGGCTGCAACGCTGTACCACGCACTGACGGGAGAAGCACCGCCGACGGTGACAGAGCAGGTTGTGAACCCGAAGAGCCTGCTACCACCACGCCAACATAGGGATGACCTGAGCGAGGTGACTGAGCGGGTGATCATGAAGGCCATGTCCTTGCAGCCATCCCAGCGATTTCAAAACGTCGCGGAGATGCACGAAGCGCTGTTCGACTCGCCTCTATCCAAGATGAAAGCAGAGAGTCCCGCGTCTTCAGACGGTGGCACTGGTATGCTAGTGAAGCCGCCGGCTGCGACCATATTGCTGCCTTGGATGGGCACTGCCAAACGACGAATTGACCGGCGAATTTGGGTCGCTATAGCGGCCGTCGCCATCATGTCTCTGGTAACGGTCGTCCTGGTGACGGATGGAATCAATGCAGGGAGCATCCCAACGGCTACAGCGTCGCCCACAGTCACTGTCACGATGACACCCACCCATACCCATACCCCAACGGCTACGCCTTCCTCCACCGCGACACCCACGGCAAGCCCCACGTCGAGACCAACTGTGCGTCGGCCAACAGAGACCCCTGAAGAGTTTATCGGTATGCCTTCCATGCGCACTCCGGCATCGCCGCCCCCGACGCGGATCTTCATACCGTCGGCCACGCATACGCCAACGCCAACACCTACGGATACCCCACGGCCAGCACCGGCGCGGACACGCACGCCCAGTCCCGTGCCGACTGACGTACCTACACCGGAGCCCCCTACTCCCACTCCAGTCCCTACATCCACACCGGAACCTACGGCAACAGCAAGACCCACACTTCAACCTATGTCTACAGAGGGTCCACTCAGCCTGGGGGAGAAAGGCAGATAACACTTTTAACCGGCCTATCCAATTGCCTTTTTGCCCGTTTCCGGTATAATCTGAGTAAGATCCACCCACCGAGGTAATGGAGTTGATACGCCAGGTCTGGAGATCACACACGTACACCTATCTTTGCGGGTTGTAGCGCGGCGACCAGACGCCTGCGCCGCTTGGTGATACAACCCGCTTCCCCCAGACCCATACCAAGTGGGTTTTTTGCTACCCCCCATCCAAATCTACTGGAAGGAGAGAGAGATATCTTATGAGCAGACCTACGATTGACGAACAGGTCGCCATTCTGATGCGCGGTGCAGAATTCGGCGACGAACAGACCAAAGAGCACATGCGGGCAGAACTGCGCGAGCGGCTGATCGAAGCGGAGAAGACCGGGCGCCCGCTGCGCGTCTACTGTGGCTATGACCCCACCGCCGTTGACCTCACCTTGGGCCACACCATCACGATGCGCAGGCTGCGGCAGTTCCAAGAACTCGGCCACCAGGCTATCTTTGTTATCGGTACCTTCACTGCCCTCATCGGCGACCCCTCCGACCGAGACAAGTCCCGTCCGCGCCCCTCACTGGAGCAGGTGGAGGCAAACGCCCGCACCTACGTCCAGCAGGCATTCAGGATCCTCGACCCCGAGCGGACGGAGGTGCGGTACAACGGGGAGTGGCTTTCCAAACTCAATTTCCAGGAGATCATCAACCTGACTGCCAACTTCACCGTCCAGCAGTTCCTGGTGCGTGACAACTTCGCCAAACGATACGAGCGGGGGGATCCCGTCTGGCTGCACGAGTTCCTCTACGCGTTGATGCAGGGGTATGACGCAGTGATGCTCCACACCGACGTCCAACTGGGGGGCAGCGAGCAACTCTTTAACCTGTTGGCGGGCCGGAAACTTCAGGAGGCTTTTGGGCAAAAGCCCCAAACCTGCATCACTTTCCCCATCTTGGTCGGCACCGATGGGGAGTTGCGCATGTCCAAGAGCATGGGCAACTACGTCGGTGTAGACGAATCTCCTGAGGATAAATACGGCAAGACCATGTCCATCCCCGACTCAGGGATGCGCAACTGGTTTGAACTCGTCACCCGCTGGACGTCGGAGCAGATCAACGAACTACTGGAGGCGGTGGAGCGGGGAGAGATTCATCCGATGGAGGCGAAGAAGAAACTGGCCTGGGAGATTGTGTCCATTTTCGACGGAGACGAAGCCGCCGACAAGGCCACTGCTCACTTCGAGCGGGTGCACCAACAGCGGCAGTTGCCGGAGGAGATGCCGACCTACGCGTTGACCGGCCCGACCAACGTCGTAGACATCATCCACGGCGCGGGGTTCGCTCGCAGCAAGAGTGACGCCCGCCGGTTGGTGCAGCAGGGCGCGGTCAAACTGGATGGTGAACGGATGACCAGCATCGAAACCGAGATCACGGTCGAAGGAAAGAGGATTCTGCAGGTGGGAAAGCGACGCTTCCTGCGGCTAGTGGAACAGGTATAATTGGTAGACCGGGAGGGAACAAATGAAAGATCGTGCGATCCTATGGGTATTCCTGGCCTTCATCCTGGGCTTCGCGCTGCCGGTGTGCGGCTGCGTCGGGACGGGGCTCCTCACATTGAGCGCGCTGAGCCGTTTGGCCGGGGAGCCAGCGCCGACGACGGTCGGCTTTGGCGACGCTGTGGCCGTGGCCCGGCTCGACGGGACTATCACCAGCGACCCCGAAGATTACTTCCCCACGCAGGGCATCACCCCTGAGCGCGTGGCTGGCCTGTTGGAACAGGCGGCCAACGACCCCGACGTCAAAGCCGTCGTGGTGCGCGTCAACAGCCCTGGTGGCAGCGTGATCGCCTCCGACGATATCTACCACGTGCTGCTGGAGTTCGAGAAGCCGGTCGTCGTCTGGATGGGCGAGATGGCCGCCTCGGGCGGTTACTACATCGCCTGCGGCGGCGACTACGTCTTCGCCCACCCGAACACATTGACCGGCTCCATCGGCGTGATCAGCCAGTTCATCAACGTCGAGGAACTGCTGGGCGAGATCGGCGTAGACGTGGTAGTCATCACCTCAGGCCCGCACAAGGACATCGGCAGTCTCTTCCGCGAGATGACGGAGGAGGAACAGGCGCTGTGGGAGGGGATCATTGACGAAACTTACGAGGGGTTCGTGGAGATCGTGGCCCAGGCGCGGGGCCTGCCGCTGGAGGACGTGCGTGAGTTGGCCGACGGCAGCATCTACACCGGCCGGCAGGCGCTGGAACTGGGGCTGGTGGACGAGGTGGGCACGCTGGATGACGCGATAGCGAAGGCGGCCGAACTGGGCAGTATCGAGGGGGAGCCCCGCGTGGTCAGATTGGAGTCGCTGCCCTCCTTCTTCGATATGCTCTACGGCTTCCAGGGCCGTTCGACGCTGCCAACGCTGGAGGAGATCCTGGGCTGGGCCGGCGCGCCGTCACTGCAGTTCCGGTTCGTCGGGCCGTGAACTAACCCGGGAGCGGGACGAAACGTTGACTGCTGGCTACGCCGGCGTCGTCGAGACGTACCAGGCTGCCACCCACCCCCGCTGGCCCTCCGCCGTCTCCACGTAGAGCCACTCGTCGTACCGGCCCACCAAAACCCGTGCGCGCTCCGGGTCGTCGTGCACCGTGAGCGGCATGTTGTGCACGAGCCGCCCAATAAGCCCGGCTTTGACCGTGGGTCGCTCGCGCATGTTCATATCCTCAGTGGGGTAGACGGTCAGCAGCGTCTCCGGCGCGGGGCCAGGCTCAGTCTGCACATACCAGGCGGCGACGTACCCCTTGCGCCCGCGCTGCCCTGCCACTCTCGAAGTATCGGGAAGGCGCACCCGCAACCACTCGCCCCGATCGCCCAGCCTCGCCAGCGCAGCCTCCCGGTCGCCGATAACCGTCAGCGGCTCGTGGGGCAGGGCGATGGCGATGCGGCTGCTGCCCGTGGAAGAGCCCTTGCGCACGTTCAGCGGTTCGGCCGCGTAGATGACCAACGGGCCAGCCGGTGCCGGTTCGGGCGCGGGTTCGGGTGGCGTCGGGCTGGGGAGATGCAGTTGGAGATACCAGGCGGCCACGAAGCCGTCCATCCCATCCGCACGCCGCACATGCACCCACTGCCCGCGCTGCCCCATCCTGGCGCGGGCGGCACTGGCGTCGCCCAGCACGGTGAGCGCTTCTCCCTTACCCAGCCACGCGAGTTGCGTGGAAGCAGTCGTGGGCCTGGCGCGAAACCGCACCTGGTCGGTGGTATAGATGGTGAGGTCGCTGGGCGCGGGAATCTCGACCCCCTGCAGATAGGGGAGCGGATCCACTATCCCATCCGGGTAGCCGGGCGTCTTGGCACCGATCAGTTTGAGGGTGAGGTGTAGGTGGGGGCCGAAGGAGTGGCCTGTATTGCCGCCCAGTCCGATCCATTCGCCGGCCTTCACCTGCTGGCCCTTGGAGGCCAATACCTTGGACAAATGGGCGTAGATGGTGTGATACTCGCGACCATTAGCCTGGTGCCGGATGCGCACGTGGAGGCCATAGGCGTTGCCGTCGTTGGGCCGGATGTCGAACACTTCGCCATCCGCGCAGGTGTAGATGTTGGCCCCGACCGGTGCCCGGAAGTCGAGCCCCTCGTGGCCAGCCTGGTTATACCTGGCGTAGATGTGCGGGTTCTCACCAAAGTACTGTGTGATGACGTGGTCATCCACGGGCCACCGCAGCCTGAATGTGTTGGTCATAACTCCTCCCTTCCTTGCCCCTTGATCTACAGATCTGCCTCTGTCGTGATTATACTTCCCTTACACAACCTGTCAAACAAGAGACGATGCCGATTTGAGGTCTGGAGGAAGTTGTACACCGCTCAACCGAGCGTCAGCCGCTCGATCTCCCGCGTCTCTGTCACCACGTGGACCACCCGCAGGGCAGTCAGGAGCGAGAACACGACTCCGAGGATCAAAGTCGGCAGCCAGGAGAGCAGGCTGGCGACGGAGGTCAACGACATGAACAGCATGGCGGCAACGCCGAGAGGGATGAACGCCTCGTAGCGCTTCAGCGCCTCCTCCATCGGCTCCAACCACTGGCGTTCCATTTCCACGCGCACTTCGGCCAGTATCCTCTCTTTCTCATCCTGCGTCAGGCCGGCCTGCCCTTCGATCCGACGCTCAATCGGCATCATTACCATCCGGGTGACAGCATCGCGCGCGGTAGGCGGCAGTGAGAAGCCCTCCCGCTCGATCTGAGCAGCACATCCCAGGTACAGGCTGGCACAGGCGACCGCGGCCAGTGTCGTCAGCAGGATCGTCTGGCTCTGCGCGACCGGTCCCACCGAAAAGCGCACCCGGTTGTTCAGTTCCGCGATGACCCTATAGGCGTAGAACAACGAGGCCGCCACGTAGACGAGCACCGCGATGCCGCTGCCCAGGCTGACCTCCCAGGCGACGAGTATCGTCGCCCCTGAGAGGACGAAGGCGACGAGACAGGTCCAGAAGGGGCGAAAGAGCGCCGCCACGATACCAGACGTGACGGCGAGCGCCACCATCGCCAGCAAGAGCTGGCCGGCCATATACAGGGCATCGCGAGAGGGAGAGAAGAGCATCTCATACGCCTGACCAACCCGTCCGCAGGTGAGGCCGAAGAAATAGCCAGTCGCGATCGGCGGTGTAGAGAGGACAATCATCTTCATCACTTTGCCTGCGTGCCACCGTTTTGCCTGAGTCCCAGCGACGGCAGGGACGGCACGCTCAGGCTGCTCCTGGTGTTCCATCAGTTCCATCCTTTCCATCACATCTCCTCCTGTGCACTGAGCATTCCGCCGCGCCGGCCGTGCCGCACGGCGACGATCTCCGCCAGGATCGCCAGCGCGATCTCGACCGGCCCTCGCCCGCCCAGGTCGAGCCCCACCGGGCCGTGGATACGCGCCAACTCCGCCTCGCCGAAGCCCTCCTCCCGCAGCGCCGCCTTGCGCTTGGCCTGCGTGGTGCGCGAGCCAATGAGCCCGACGTAGGCCGCCCGGCTGCGCAACGATATCTGGAGCGCGGGCAAGTCGAACTTGGGATCGTGGGAGAGGATCACGACGTAGTGCTGCGGCCCCAGTTCCTCTGCCCTCAGTGTCTCCTGCGGCCAGGCAACGATCAGTTCATCCACCGTGGGAAAGCGGGCCCGGGTGGCGAAGACCCGGCGCGCATCCACCACCCGCACGCAGAAACCTAGCGTCTGCGCGAGCACAACCAACGGCATCGCCACGTGCACCGCGCCGACGATAATGATCGTCGGTGACGGGGCAAAGACCTGAACGAACAGGTCGCCCTCGGTACGGGAGCGGCGTTCAGCCAACGGTTCCGGGAAGACACCCTCCACCTCTGGGGCCAGGGTTGTGTCCCCCTCCAGACAGCCATCGGACCAGGCCAGCAAATGGCCGCCGCCGTCCAGGCGGGTCACCAGAGCGACGGTTTCCTCTGCCTCCAACGCCGCCAGCAGATGGCGGTGGACTTCCACCAGCGGCTCGACGTAAACCTCAATGGTACCACCGCAGGCCAGCCCCACCTCCCAGCCCTCCTCGTCCGTCGCACTGAATCGGAGCCGCTTCGGCGGGCCTCCGGAAAGCACGCTCTGCGCCTCCTCGAAGACCGCCCCCTCCACGCAGCCGCCGCTGACCGAGCCAGCCATCTGCCCAGAACCGGTCACCGCCAAACGCGAACCCAGCGGCCGGGGGGAGGTGCCCTCGGCCCACACCACCGTCGCCAGCGCGGTTTCTTCGCCGGCCGCCAGCCAGCGGTTCAGGTCATCCAGGATTTCTCTCATCGGACCCCCACAAGACTCAACCACCAGATGCCCGTACACTCAGGCAAGATAACCGGGTCTTTGCTGACCAGTTTATCGGCCATAGACTCACCGAAGAAAAAGCGGGTAAGTGCTTCTGCCTCCGCCAGGGACTCAAACTGATAATCGGTCCGCATCCAGGTGGAGGAAAAGCCCTCTTCTTCCTCCAGAAATGCGTAGTACGCCACCAGGCCATCCGGTGGGTGCGGCTCTTCGTACCCTGTGCCTAGCGTCTCCAGGATAATGATCGTTCCACCGGGCCGCAACACCCGCTTCATCTCTGCCAGGGCCTGGCCCAGTTCATCCCGCCACGTTTCCTCGTGCCTGCCGACGACGTAACAAATGCTCCAACCTGAGATGGCGACGTCCGCTACCTGATCGGCGACCGGCAGGTTTCGATGGTCTGCGACTTCCACCCGCCAGTTTTGCAGCCCGCTTTGCGCCAGTTTGGCAAGAGCGACGTCAAGCATGTGCTGTGAGGCATCGAACGCCCGGATGCTCTTGACCGTCGGCGCTAGCATACAGGTCAACCGACCCGTGCCGGCCCCCAGTTCGACCACGTCCAACCCGTTGAGCGGTCTGATCTTATCAAGCACCCGGAGAATGTTCCGTTGATAATCCTCGCGCGATACCAGGAGTTCATACTGGTCGGCGTGCTGGTTGTAGATTTTTTCGTGATCCGGCATTTTGTGCTTCTTGTTTGACCACGCCTCTTGGTCGTTGAGCATGGAGATGCCTAGCACTTGTCAGGTCATAGCAGAGAGTGCCATCTGGCTGCCCACCGTTCCTATTTGCCCGGGCATCTCGTCCCAAGTGCGGTCCCGGAGAACTCGCCCGGTGCGTTTTTTTCTGACACCTCCCCATTGCTTGAAAAAGAAAGGGATATTGGCTGCGAGACATTGATCTCTGATGTCGGTCACCCACTCCTCTTTGATAGGTCTGGCTCCAGGCCCGGACTCGCCCCCGACAATGACCCAGTCTATAGGTGGAAGATGGTCAGTTCGTATTGACCGGCCTTTTCGTGCAGGATGTCAGCGATGCGGTAGGTTGATGCGCTCATAATCTTCCTCCTGGAAATCAACTCGTCAGGTGTCCACCCCGATTGTAGCCCAGGTCAAGTTTGCAGTCAACCCGGCGCGGCCCCAGAACGAAGCGAGCACGACAATCCAAGCCAACCAACCAACTAACTAACAAACTAACCAACAAACCAACTAACAAACAAACAACCCTGCCTCACCAAATGCAACTCAGGACACCCCATCTGCGTATATGAAAGCGAGGTTAACCGAAAGGAGAGGTAGATACGATGTTGGATTTGCTGATCTGGCTGATCAAGTTACCGTTCGTGCTGGTGTCGGTGGTGCTGATGGTCACGCTGGGACTGGTGGGGGTGATCATCTTGCTGGTCGGCGTGTGTCTGATCCCAGTGCTGGGGATAGGGCTGCTGATCTTGCCCATCGGCCTGGGCTTCCTTCTGATAGCCTGGCTGATCGCGAGGCTGCTATAGACCACACACATCTCATCCTGGCGAAGGTTGCGAACTAACCTTCGCCAGGGTCCCCCTCTCACCCCTTCGAGCCACGCTGGGCCTTCCGGGCATCGGCCCGCCGCTGCAACTCGTATAGTTTATTGATCGCCTCCAGCGGCGTCATCGTCGAGACGTCCAGTTCCCGCAACGCCTCCACCACCGGGTGCTCGTCGGCAAAAAGCACCGGCTGGTGGGGCTCCGGCGCGGGGGTGCCAGGGCGGAACTCGCCGCTCTCCAGTTGCTCCAGCAACTCCTCGGCCCGATGGACGACCGGGCGCGGCACGCCCGCCAACTGCGCCACGTGGATGCCGTAGGAGCGGTCCGCGCCGCCGGGCACGACTTTATGCAGGAAAACGACGTGCCCGCCCTCCTCCACCACCTCCAGGTTATAGTTGCGCACCGCCGGCAGATGCCCGGCCAGTTCGGTCAACTCGTGGTAGTGCGTGGCAAAGAGGGTCTGCGCCCGCCGCTCGGGGTGGTTGTGCAAATATTCGACCACCGCCCAGGCAATGGAGAGGCCATCGTAGGTGCTGGTGCCCCGCCCGACCTCGTCGAGGATGAGCAGGCTGCGTTGCGTGGCGTGGTTGAGAATGTTGGCCGTCTCGACCATCTCGACCATGAAGGTGGATTGGCCGGAGGCCACCTCGTCCAACGCGCCGATGCGAGTAAAGATGCGGTCTACGATGCCGATCCGCGCCCGCTCGGCGGGCACAAAACTGCCCATCTGCGCCATCAGGATGATGAGGGCGTTCTGCCGTAAGTATACAGATTTACCGGCCATATTCGGCCCGGTGATGACCAGGATGCGCTCACTGGCGTCCAGGTGCAGGTCGTTGGACGTAAAAGGCTCGTCCCGTAACGTCTGCTCGACGACGGGGTGGCGTCCGGCGACGATCTCCAACACGCCATCGTCGCTCAGTTCAGGCCGCACGTACCGGTAACGCACGGCGACCTCAGCCAGCGCCGCTGCCACGTCCAGCCTCGCCAGCGCCCGCGCCGTCTTGAGTAAGGCCCTGGCCCGCGCCCCCACCTGCTGGCAGACCTCGCGGAACAGCCGCGTCTCGATCTCGACCTGCCGCTCCTCGGCGTTCAAGATCAGCGCCTCGTACTCCTTCAACTCCGGCGTGATGAACCGCTCGGCGTTGACCAACGTCTGCTTGCGAATATATTCGTCGGGAACCGCGCCCAGGTTAGTCTTGGTGATCTCGATGTAGTAGCCAAAAACTTTATTGTAGCCTACCTTGAGACTCTTGATGCCGGTACGCTCACGCTCTTCCCTTTCCAGGTTGGCGACCCAGGCCTTGGCATCCCGCGCCGCCGTGGCGATGCTGTCCAATTCGGCGGAGAAACCGGGCCGGATGACCCCGCCGGCGGAGATGTTCGCGGGTGGATCGTCCACGATGGCGGAGGCCATCAGCGCGGACACATCCTCACAGGGATCGAGGGAGGATACAAATAACGAATTGCTAATAACGAATTGCACCAGTGCCTCTGTGAGTTCAGGCACAGTCCCCAGGGTCTTGCGGATGCCAATGAGATCGCGGGGCCTGGCTATCCCCGCCAGTACCCGATTGGTCAGCCGCTCCAAGTCAGGCGTACCCTTGAGAGCTTCGCGCACCCGCCCGCGGACGATGGTGTCTTCATAGAATGCCTGCACCTCGTCCAGCCGCGCCTCCAGTTCCGTCCGATCGAGCAGAGGTTGGGCCAGGCGCGACCGGAGCAAACGCCCGCCCATCGGGGTGAGCGCCAGGTCAAGAACGCCCAGGAGCGAACCGCGTGTCTTGCGCTCGCGCAGCGTCTCGGTTAACTCAAGATTGCGGCGCGTGGCTGCGTCGAGCATCATAAAGCGGGCGGTCGAGTAGGTGCTGAGGCCCACGATCTGCGCCAGCGCCCCCTTCTGTGTCTCGCGCAAGTAGTGAATGATGGCGCCGGCGGCGCGGATGGCCAGCGGCTTGCCCGCGCAGCCGAAGCCATCCAGCGTCGCCACGCCGAAGTGGTCGAGCAGTGCTTGCCGGGCTGCACCCAGTTCGAAGCGATAGGCCGGGAGCGGGGTGATGTGGACGCCCGCAGGCAAGGTTCCAGGTTTCAGGTTCAAGGTTTCAGGATCTTGGACGTCGGACGCTGAAATGAGGCACTCGCGAGGCTGCAACCGGGCTAACTCCTGCTCGGCCTCGCCCGCGTCCAACTGGGTAGTGGCGAACTCGCCGGTGGTGATGTCGGCGTAGGCCAGTCCAGCCCGGCCTGCCCTGCCTGCTCCGAGTGTAGCCGAGGGAAGCGGAGACGAAGGGTCGCCCTCGACGACGACTGCCGCCAGGTAGTTGGACCGCTTCTCGTCCAGGAGCGCCGGCTCGACGACGGTGCCAGGGGTCACGACGCGCGTCACCTCGCGGGCGACCAGCCCCCTGCCGGTGACCTCGCCCACCTGCTCGGCGATGGCGACGCGGTAGCCCTTTTCGATGAGGCGGGCGATGTATCCTTCGACGGCGTGGTGGGGAACGCCGGCCATTGGCACACGCTGGCCCTTGGCCATCGGGCGCGAGGTCAGGACGAGGTCGAGTTCGCGGGCAGCGGTCTCCGCGTCCTCGTCGAAAGTCTCGTAGAAGTCGCCCAGCCGGAAGAAAACGATGGCATCCGGGTGCTGGGCCTTGATCTGGAGATACTGCTTGCGGACAGGGGTTACTTTGGCCATTGCTTCGTACCATACAAGCGGACAGTCGCTTTTGACACTACGTGAAACTCAATGCTATTCGGCTATCACTACACGAAAAACGCTGCCGCTCCAGCGGTTGTACGGGTAGTTCCTGTTATTGGCCCACCGGCGCCGTACCGTCGGGGCCACCTTCGCGGCTGTTGCACTTCGCCGGAGGCCCACCCCCACCGGAGCGAGCCTCCCTGACCCCTTGCTCCTCTACTCCTCTGCTCCCCATCCCCTTGTCACTTTGTCTCTTTCTCCCGCTCGTGCGCCTCGATAATCGCCTGCGCCAGGTGTGCCGGCATATCCTCGTAATGATCCAACTCCATCGAGAAGACGCCCCGGCCCTGGGTCAGGCTGCGCAGGTCAGTGGCATACTGCTGCATCTCCGCCAGTGGCGCCAACGCCGTGATGATACTCTTACCGCTGCGCTGGCCCATCCCCTGCACCCGCGCCCGCTTCGTGTTCAGGTCGCCTATGATGTCGCCGGTGTACTCCCCCGGCACGGTGATAACGACGCGTTGGATCGGCTCCAAAAGTACCGGCCCGGCGTCCAGCATCACCTTCTTGAATACCTCCCGCCCGGCGATCTGGAAGGCGATGTCCTTGGAGTCCACCGGGTGCTCCTTGCCGTCGTAGACCGCCGCCCTGATGTCCACCACCGGGTAGCCAGCGATCACTCCCTGTCCCATCACTTGCTTGATGCCCTTTTCGATGGAACTTTCGAAGGAGCGGGAGATGCGCCCGCCGAAGACTTTCCACTCGTACTCGAAGCCGGTGTCGCGAGGCAGCGGTTCCAGCCGCATATGCACCTCGGCGAACTGACCTGCGCCGCCGGTCTGCTTCTTGTGCCGGTACTGGTCGGCGTTGACCTTGGTAATCGTCTCTCGATAGGGCACCTTGGGGATCGAGGTCTCGACCCCAACGTCGAAACGGTTCTCCATCCGGCGCACGGCGATGTTCACGTGGGCTTCCCCCATCCCCTCCAGGATCGTCTGCCGCGTGCTGGGTTCCTGTCGCCAGTGCAGCGTGGGATCCTCCTCACAGATACGCGTCAGCGTGGAGCCCAGTTTGGTCTGATCGGCCTTACTCCTGGGATTAGCGGCCACGGCGAAGAGAGGAGAGGGGAACACCGGGCCAGGCAGGCTCACAGGGTGGCCTTTGTCGCACAGTGTATCTCCGGTGAGTGTGTGATTCAACTTGGCCACCGCGCCGATGTCGCCAGCGTGCACGCATGACACCGGGCTTTGCTCCTTGCCGCGCATGGCGTAGAGTTGGCCCAGTCGCTCCTCTTCCTCGGCCCGGCTGTTGTAGACGCGGCTATCCGAGTTCATCATTCCGCCGTAGACGCGGAAATAAGTCAGTTTACCCACGAAGGGGTCAGCAGTTGTCTTGAAGACCAGCGCCGCCAGCGGGGATAGTTCGTTCGGCTCAATCTGCTCCTCGCCTGCTGGCCCCTGTGCCGTGACCGGCTCCCGGTCAACCGGGGAGGGAGCGTAAGCGACCAGTGCATCCAGCAGCGCTCGCGTGCCCAGGTTCGCCGTCGCCGCCGTCACCAGGACCGGTATGATTTTCCCGTTGAGGGTCGCAGCGCGCAGGCCGCGCCGGATCTCATCCTCGGTCAGTTCCTCTCCCTCTAAATACTTCATAATAAGTTCATCGTCTGACTCAGCGGCGGACTCCATCAACCGAACGCGAGCCTCATTTACCTGGTCAGCCAGGCCAGCCGGAATCTCGGCGACCTTCCCCTCGGGGCCCATCAGCGCCTGCATCCTCACCAGGTCCACCACGCCCGCGAACTTTCCCTCTGTACCGATAGGAATGTGGGTGAGGACAAAATTCTGCCCAAAGGTCTCCCGCAGCGCCTCCAGCGTGCGGGCCAGGTTAGAGTTCTCCCGGTTCATCTTGTTGACGATCACCATCCGGGGCAGATTACGCTCCTCGGCGAAGTCCCAGACCAACTCCGTCCCTACCTCGACGCCGGACACGGCGTCCACCAGGATCAGCGCCAGGTCGGCCACCCGCACCGCGCTCTTGACCTCGCCGACGAAGTCGGTGTAGCCGGGGGTATCCAACAGGTTGATCTTGTTGCCCTCCCACTCAACGGGGACGAGGGCCAGATTGAGCGAGATGTGGCGGCGGGTCTCCTCCTCATCGAAGTCGGCGACGGTGGTGCCGTCCTCGACCCGGCCCATGCGATTGATCGCGCCGCTGGCGAAGAGCATGGCCTCCGCCAGCGAGGTTTTGCCCGCACTCCCGTGTCCCAGCAGAACCACGTTGCGCAGTTGATTGGTGTGATATTCCTTCATAGAAACTACACTCCCCTTTCAAATTGTATCTGGCCACCGGGCGGTTTGGGCAACCAGACCATGGATTTCCACCCTGTCTTCTATCTCCCCAAAGAAGGCACCGTGGTATCTTCTCAAAAAATTGGGGCGGGTGTAGGTCGGATTTGCTATCCGACCGGACGGCGGTTAGCAAAACCGCCCTACAGTCGTCATCCCCCCCTAAATATTGAGAAGATACGCACCGTGGTCATATTCTAAATGAGAACGGCTTAACTGTCAATTGCCCTCCACGCAGAATAGTAGTAAACTATAAGCCGCCATCGAGCAACCCGTATCGGGTATCTAACATCAAACAAGGAGTATACAATGGCCAAATTTCCCCCTGAACCATTCAAGATCAAGGTCGTCGAACCTATCCACCAAACCACCCGCGCCGAGCGGGAAAAGACCCTGCGGAGGGCCGGCTACAACATCTTCTCAGTGCGGGCCGAGGATATCTACATTGACCTGCTGACCGATTCGGGCACGGCGGCCATGTCCGCTAGCCAGTGGGCCGGGATGATGCTCGGCGACGAGAGTTATGCCTACTGCCGCAACTTCTTCAGCCTGGAGGAAGCGATCAAATCCATCACCGGCTTTGAGTACTTCGTGCCCACCCACCAGGGCCGCGCCGCCGAGGGCGTGCTCTTCGCCTGCACGGTCAAACCGGGCCAGTCGGTGCCCAGTAACATGCACTTCGACACCACCCAGGCCAATGTCATCGCCCGGGGCGGCGATCCGGTCAACCTGTTGGCCGAAGAGGGACTCGACCCCACCAGCCACGCGCTTTTCAAAGGCAATATAGACGTCGAAAAACTGGAAGTCTTCATCAAGCAGATGGGGCCGGAGAACATCCCGCTGGGAATGCTGACGGTGACGAACAACGCAGGCGGCGGCCAGCCGGTTTCGATGGCCAACATCCGCGCCACGAGCGAGGTGCTCCACCATCACGGCATCCCCCTCTTCCTCGACGCCTGCCGCTACGCCGAGAACGCTTACTTCATCAAGTTGCGCGAGCCGGGCTACGCCGAGACACCCGTGGTTGATATCGCGCGCGAGATGTTCTCCTACACCGACGGCTGTACGATGTCTGCCAAGAAGGACGCGCTGGTCAACATCGGCGGCTTTCTGGCGGTTAATGACGAGGGTCTGTACCAGCGCGTGCGCCAGGAACTGATCCTGCGCGAGGGGTTCCCCACCTACGGCGGGCTGGCCGGGCGCGACCTGGAGGCGATCGCGCGGGGGCTGTGGGAGGGATTGGACGAGCAGTATCTGGCCTACCGCATCGCCCACACCCGCTACCTGGCCGACCGGCTGGCGGAAGAGAGCATCCCTATCCTGGAGCCACCCGGCGGCCACGCGGTCTATCTGGACGTCAAGCGGTTCCTGCCGCACATCTCGCAACGCGAACTGCCCGGACAGGCACTCGCCTGCGCGCTGTACCTGGAGGGCGGCATTCGCGGGGCGGAGATGGGGAGCGTGGCGTTCGCCCGCGAGGACCCAGAGACAGGCGAGACGATCTACCCGGTGCTGGAGTTGGTGCGGCTGGCGATCCCCCGCCGGGTCTATACCCAGGCGCACCTGGACTACGTGGTGGAAGTCTGCAAGCGGATCCACGAGAGACGGGGCCAGATGCGGGGTATGCGCTACACCTACGCACCGCCCCTCCTGCGTCACTTCACAGCGCAGTTTGAGCCACTGTAGATTGTCCATAAGCAAGCCCTCAGGCGCTGTTTGACTTTTCGGCTGTTTGGCAGTATCTTATTTCCCAGTCTTACGTGCATTTGGTATGTATGTATGAAGGAGGCTGCGCATGGTGGAAGAACTGCGAGAACAAATGATCCAAGAAGAGAAAGCACTCGAGGACGAGGAGCAAGCGCGCTCCGCCCGGTCCTTGCTGGGCCTGGAACCGTGGCAGAGGTTGGTGCTGGCTATCTTCCTCTTCCTGAACGTGGGGTTGTGCGGCTGCATGGCACTGGTGATGACCGGGCGAGTGGCGTTACCGTTCTAACCGCGTGATGAAAAACAAGCAATCCTCATCCGTGCGGAGCACGAAGCCCCGCGAGACAGCCCAGGTGCGTTTCCCCGACAGTCGCACCTTCGAGGCCCCTGTTGGAACGCCGTTGGAGCAGTACGTCAAGGTGGCGCTGGACGACAGTCCGGTGCCTTTCATCGCGGCGCTGGTTAACGGCGAACTGCGCGAACTGACCTGCCAGATATGGTCCGACGCCCGGGTGGACCCCGTGCTCCTCTCCAACTCCGATGGTGTACGCATCTATCGGCGTTCCCTTTCCTTTCTGCTGGTGACCGTCGTGCGCGAACTGTTCCCGGAGGCCCAGATTTTCGTGGACCACACCCTTCCCTTCGGCGGCTTCTTCTGCCAGATACAGGGACGAGAACCATTCAGCGTGGAGGAACTGGCGCAAATCGAGGCCCGCATGCGCGGGATCGTCGTTGAGGATGCTCCAATCACACGAGAACGCGTGCCGCTCAACGAGGCCATCGAGATGTTTCGCACGCGTGGTGAGGAGGAGAAGGTCCAACTCTTGACGCGCCGCCAGAAGGATTACCTCGCGCTCTACAGCCTGCGCGGTTCACGTGACTACTTCCACGGCTATATGGTACCCTCGACCGGGTACCTGCGCTGCTTTGCCCTCCACCCGTGGCCCCCAGGATTCGTGCTCCAGTATCCACGCCGCCATCGCCCGACGGAACTCCTCCCTGTGCTCGACTACCCCCAACTGACGGCCATCTTCCGCGAGTATGGCGAATGGCTGCGTCTGCTCGGCGTGGAGTCGGTCAGTGGGCTGAATGAGGCCATCGCCAACGGCCGCATCCGCGAGATAATCCTCGTCTCAGAGGCATTGCACGAACAGCGCATCGCGCAGATTGCCGATCAAATCGCCCGCCAGTGGAACGAGGTGCGCCTGGTGCTCATTGCTGGTCCTTCCGCCGCCGGCAAGACCACCTTCTCCAAGCGGCTCTCCATCCAGTTGTTGGCCCACGGCATCCGTCCCTTCCCCCTGGCGATGGATAATTACTTCGTGGACCGGGAAAAGACGCCCCGCGATGAGCATGGCCACTACGACTTTGAGGCATTGAGTGCACTCGATGTGTCGTTATTCAACCAGCACCTCCTGGCCCTCATGCGCGGTGAGGAAGTGCAAATCCCCCGCTTCAACTTCACCACCGGCCGGCGGGAAAAGGGCGAGACCGTCCAACTGGGCCCCGACCACATCATCATCGTCGAGGGCATCCACGGGCTGAACCCCCGGCTGGTGTCTTCAGTACCGCGCGAGCGTGCCTTCCGTATCTTCATCTCGGCCTTGACGCAACTCAACATTGACCGCCACAACCGGGTACCGACGACGGACACTCGCCTCGCCCGCCGCATCGTGCGCGACGCGACCTACCGGGGCTACACGGCCGAGGAGACACTAAACCGCTGGGAGAGCGTGCGGCGGGGAGAGAAGCGGTACATCTTCCCCCACCAGGAACACGCCGACGTGGTGTTCAACTCGGCGTTGGTCTACGAACTGGCGGTGCTCAAGCCATTGGCTGAGCCGTTGCTGCTACAGGTCGAGCCCACTAGCCCCCGGCGCGTGGAGGCCAAACGACTGCTGGCCTTCCTGCAGTGGTTCCAGCCCTGTGGCCCCGACATGATCCCAAGTAACTCCATCCTGCGCGAGTTCACCGGCGGTTCCATCCTGCGGGATTACACGCCATGAGTGAGACGCGAGAAGTTGCCCTCGCGTGTGCTAGTATCTTGATTTCAGCTCACTCAAGTGCAATGAGCACGCTGTGAATTGCGCAACCGGAACAAATGTGCTATACCGTAGCTGATTTGGATGAACGCTCTATACGCGTATGACTCAGCAGGCGTCGACTGGTGTGAGAATGGTGTGTGTGGGAGGTTCCCATGGTGAGCCGTGACCTTGCAGAGGTTCTGTTCGAGGAGTTAGGTTACGTTGACTGCCCCGCATTCGAGCGTTCCATAACGTGGCCCAACAGACGTTCTATCCCCGATGTAGATAGCGTCTACTCTGTTCAAAATATCCCCGTTGCCTATTTCAGTCGCCTCAGCGGTGCTGATCCCATCCGTCTCTGGAAACTCCACAAAAATGTCTGGAACCAGAGCAAAGTTCCGCTATTGTACGTGATTCTCCCCCATGAGATTCGCATCTACAATAGTTATGCGACACCTACCGAGACCCCCGAGGAGTTCACCCGTGAGGACAACCTGTTACGTCGCCTGAAGGAGCTAACAGATGTCGAGACCGCCCGGCAGAGAATTCGGAATGAGTTAGTTGGTCACAAGTACGACCGCCTGCATGTGGACACAGGTGTGTTCTGGACCACCCCTGATGGACAGCGCATCCAGCGAGAAAGTCGTGCCGACCAGCGTCTTCTTCACGCTATGGACCAAGTACGGCGTCATCTGCTCCAGGGAGGGCTTTCAGATGAACAGGCCTACGCCCTACTGGGACGCTCTATCTTCATCCGCTATCTTGAGGATCGAGGCATCCTCACTCCAGAGTGGATATCCCATCTGACCGACGGACGAGTGAATGACTATCACACTGCATTGCCAGATCTGGATACTACATATCTCCTCTTCGAGCGTCTGACCAGGCGTTTCAATGGCGACCTTTTCCCGGTGCTCAATGGGGAACGCCAGGCTGTTCAGCAGGCTCATTTGAATCTTCTGCTCGCTTTTCTGAAGGGAGATGATCTCGACACCGGTCAACAAAGCTTCTGGCCCTATGACTTTTGTTATATCCCAATCGAACTCATCAGTGGGATTTATGACACTTTTCTAAACAGTGAGGATCGCCGGAAGACTGGCACGTACTACACACCCCTGGCGTTGGTGGACTTTGTACTGGATCAAACATTGCCACCGGAAACTACCCAGCCCGACATGACAGTCCTCGATCCTGCCTGCGGCTCTGGCGTTTTCCTGGTACGCGCTTACCAACGGTTGATAGCTGCCTGGCGGCGACAATATGATGAGCCTCCTACCACCCAAGAACTTGGCGAAATCTTGAAACGCCGCATCTTTGGTGTGGACATCAATCCTTCGGCTATTCGTATCGCTGCTTTTAGCCTCTACCTGACGATGCTGGACTACTACCAGGACGGCCAGGCTATCCAGACCTCGGATTTCAAGTTCCCACCACTGATAGGAACCAACCTGCTCGACGACAATTTCTTCAACCCCAGGGTAAAGGAAAAGCTCGCCGGGCGTAAATTTGACCGGGTGATCGGGAATCCACCGTGGGGCAGAGGAACTTTGAAGGCCGGATCCAATGCTGCCAATTGCATGGAAACGCTTGGTTTCACAGCAGGAGGCAAGCAACTCGTGCAAGCGTTCCTGGCAAACGCTCCCCAGTTTTGCGCAGATAACGGTGAAATTGCGCTACTGGCCCCCGCCAAAAGCACTATTCTGGTCACCAGTGATACGCACGAGACCTTCCGCCAGCAGTTCTTCGAGCGATATGACGTGCAGACGGTAGTCAACTTCTCTGCCCTGCGCCATGAGATCTTTACAGAGTCAATTCACCCGACCGTGACTCTATTCTACCGCTCCACGCCACCACAACCCAACCAGCGGATTGTGTACGGTGTTCCCAAGCCTTCCCCACTCTCCCATCAATTGGGAGCGATTATCCTGGATGCCAACGAAGTCAAGTTCCTGGATCGAGAAGATCTGTCGGACTACCCGGTGCTCTGGAAAGTGGCTCTGTGGGGCACTCCTCGCGACGCAGCCCTGATTGAACGTCTGAGATCATTGCCGACGCTCCAAGAACAGGCGGAGCGGATGGGATGGAAGGTTGTTGAGGGTATCCAGATTGGTGGTGGCGATGAGAATCCGGCCCCCTGGTTGGAAGGTATGCCTCTTTTGCCTACTAAGCGATTCCGGCGGTATGTCTTGGACATGGAAGCATGTGAGACTATCCAGGAGACAGTTTTTCACCGCCCTCGCACCTCTGACATCGTCCGGGGGCCTTTGGTTATGATTCGCCAAAGTCCAATTGATGCACGGTGTGCCGCTGCGTTCAGCTCTGGCGATGTAGTGTATCGCGATAAGATCTCTGGAGTCGTCGGACGAACCGGTCAAGAAATGCTTCTGAAGTGGTTGGTGGCCTATATCAATTCTCCTCTGGCTCAGTATTATCACTTTATGACGTCTACCTCGTGGGCAGTGGAGCGCGGGACAATCATTCAGAAAGAGTATCTTGGTATGCCTTTCCTGATACCGGATCAGGGAGACTCCCGGCTATCAAAGATTCTGGCTTACTTTGACGAGATTGTTACCATTCTGCAACAACATGGCATATTGGGTGAAGCCAAACGCCAATGGGATATCCAGCGACGCGAAGATGCTATCGCTGAGTTAGTATTCGACCTGTATGACTTGACACCAACAGAACGCCAGTTGGTGCAGGATACGGTTGACTACGGAATAGGGTTCTTCTATTGGAGCCAACAGAAACGACGAAAGTCCCAAGGAGCCAAAGCGGTTCAGCATCCTGACATCGAAATGCTCAAGGCATACGCAGATACCTTTGTAAAGACGGTGAAAGCCCTGTTGCGTTACCAGGGGCAGACTCTGAACGCGCTAGTATATCAGGATGGCACCCCCTTGAGCGTGGTGGCCTTTGAATTGGTCAACCCTGATGATGCCCATGAGACGCAGATTCTCGAGAGCGAGGGTGCATTACGAGGAGTCCTGCATCGCCTGGATCGCCTGCTCCTAGAGAAACGCACCGAGGCGCTATATATGCGTCGGCATGTCCGTGTCTACGATGGAGACTGGCTTTACCTGGTGCGTCCCAGTGAACGCCGTTTCTGGACATATTCTCAGGCCCTTGCTGATGCAGATAGTGTTATCGCGGAATGGCTGTCTCACCAACGCTCCCAAGAGTGACTATCCAATGGCTCTACGCGTCCCTTCGCCGACCACAGGCCCGACTGGCCCATTTCGGATTTCCTGGGAATCGTTTGTCCATCTTGTGTTGGAGATCACCGTGGAGGCCTATCAGCGTATGCGCCAGGACGGTAGAGTTCAACGAGACTGGGAAGAGGATACCTTTACTATCAGGCTCACCGAAGTTTACATTCAGTCACTGGCTCATCGGCATCCGCTGAACCTGATTGCAATGCCCAGAACCAAGGTTCACACGTCGGCGATGAAAGACGGGCGTCTCTCACCCAAAAAGGCCGTGGAGATAGACATCAGGCTGTCTCCATCATGGATGGGACTATAGCCAAGTCTATTTTGCCTGGGAGTGCAAACGAGTCGGCGACAAGCGTGTGGACAGGAAGTATGCTGTGTTGATCCCCGAATACATTACCGAGGGAATTTTGCGCTTCATTGACGAAGAGTATGCCGCCGGATTAGATGATGCAGGCATGTTAGGGTATGTTTTGGACGGAGATGTGACCAATATCGTGGATGACATCAATGTGAGCATGTGCCATCCGCGTCGCACTCGACCACTGCCGGCTGCTGACCATCTTGCGCCGGCATCTGCTGTTGGCACTTTCAGTGACGTGTATCAATCCTCTCACAAGCGAGTGAGCAGTCGGAGGCCCATTCGGTTGCATCACTTGTTCTTGACGTTCGATTTTGAGTGATGGCAGCATGGCGCTGGTTTCGCCGTCATAGTATTTGGCATTGGCTTGCCCGCATCTTTATAGTGCTTATCTTCCTGTTGATGCTGGCTGCCATCGTCATAGTTCGCTGGCTGGCAGTGGATCTCCCCTCGCCCGACCGCCTGTACGAGCGGGCATCCGCCCCATCCACGCGCATCTATGATCGGCATGGACGATTGCTGTACGAGATCCTCGACCCGCACGGCGGCGCGCACACCCCCGTCTCCCTGGCCCAGGTACCCCAGGCTTGCGTGGACGGGACCATCGCCACCGAAGACGCCACTTTCTACAGTAACCCCGGCGTGGACACCTGGGCCATCGTCCGCGCGCTGTGGATCAACCTGCGCGGAGGTGAGATTCTGTCGGGCGGCAGCACCATCACCCAGCAACTGGCCCGCAACCTGCTGCTCTCGCCGGAGGAGCGGAGCGAGATCAGCCTGGAGCGCAAACTGCGCGAGGCCATCCTGGCCTGGCGACTGGCACGGACCTACGGCAAAGACGAGATTCTGACACTCTACCTGAACGAGACCTACTACGGCAACCTGGCCTACGGCAGTGAGGCGGCCGCTCGCACCTACTTTGCCAAAAGCGCCGCCGAGTTAGACCTGGCAGAATGCGCGCTGCTGGCCGGGTTGCCACAGTCGCCGGCCCATTACAACCCACTGGAGAATCCCCAAGCCGCCCAGGCCCGGCAGCGTGTGGTGCTGGGACTGATGGCCAGGCACGGCTACATCTCCCAGCAAGAGGCCAACCTGGCGGCCAGCGAAGAACTTGGGTTTGCCTCCGTTCCCTTCCCCATCGAAGCACCCCATTTTGTAATGTACGTGCGCGGCCAACTGGAGAAAGAGTTTGGTCTGGAGGCAATATACACCCAGGGCTTGCAGGTCTACACCACGCTGGACCTGGACGCACAAGACGCGGCGCAGCGTTTCGTCCGCTACCGGCTGGAGCAACTGGCCGATACCCGTGAAAGCCAGCCATCCCACAACGTACGCAATACTGCCGTGGTGGTGATGCACCCCCACACTGGCGAAGTGTTGGCCATGGTCGGCAGCCCCGACTACTTTGACCCGCGCATTGACGGCGCGGTCAACGCCACCGTCGCCACGCGCCAACCCGGTTCCTCCATCAAACCTATCACCTACGCCGCTGCCTTCGACCCCAGACTTCAAACCCCAAACCCCAAACCCCAAACCCCAAATCCGTTGACGGCGGCCACGATGATGGTGGACGTGCGCACCGCCTTCGTCACCCGCGAGGGTGACCCCTACGTCCCGCAGAATTACGACTATCAGTGGCGGGGACCAGTGCTGCTGCGCCAGGCGCTGGCTTCCAGTTACAACCTGGTCGCCGTCAAAGTACTGGACTACGTGGGCATCGAGGAGATGACGGCACTGGCCCGCTCAATGGGCATCACGACCTTCGACGATGTGGATCGCTTCGGCCTGGCACTGGCGTTGGGCGGCGGCGAGGTCCGTCTGCTGGAACTGACGGCCGCCTACGGAGCCTTTGCCAACGGCGGCTACCGGGTGGAGCCCGCCACCATTAACCGCGTGGAGGACAATCGCGGGCGGGTGCTGAAGGCCTGGGAGGCCGCGCCCGGTCCGCGCGTGATGGACGAGCGCGTGGCCTACCTCATCACCGACATCCTGAGCGATAACTTCGCCCGCGCCCCCGCCTTTGGCGAGGGAAGCGCGTTGCGGCTCTCGCGTCCAGCCGCCGCCAAGACCGGTACCACCACCGACTGGCGCGACAACTGGACGGTGGGCTATACCCCCGACCTGGTGGGCGGCGTGTGGGCTGGCAACGCCGACAATGAACCTATGCATCACGTGAGCGGCGTGGTGGGCGCTGCCCCCATCTGGCACGACGTGATGGAGACACTGCTCAAAGGCCGGCCGGTGCGCGAGTTCGTGGAACCACCGGGGATGGTGCGGATGGAGGTGTGCGCCGCTAGCGGATTGAAGCCATTAGCCGTTAGCAGTCAGCAGTTAGCGGTTAGCGGGCAGCAGGAACCGGGAAGCAGGGAGCAGGAAGCAGGAAGGCAGCCAGTGCGCTGTCCGCGTACCATCACCGAACTCTTCATCGAAGGAACTGAACCCACGCAGGTCGACGACTGGCATTGGCTATTCACCCTGGACACACGCAACAGCCTGCTGGCTGGCCCCGATTGCCCGCCGCAATTCACCACACAAAGACGGTACACCCTCTACCCGGCCGAAGCGCAGGACTGGGTCCGGTCGCAGAACATCCCGCAACCCCCAGAGGCGTACTCTCCCCTGTGCCCCGCCGCTCAGATTGCGGATGGTAGACCGCAGATGGACAACAAGTCCACCTCCTACTCCCTACTCCCTACTCCTTACTCCCTACTCCTTACTCCTTACTCCCTAGTTCTAACCAGCCCCGACCAGGGGAGCCGCTACCGCTTATCGTCCGAGATTCCGCAGTCGGCGCAGCAGATCATCGTGGCCACCCGTCCTGCCGACGGCGTCTCGCTGCGCCAGGTGACGCTGTTGGCAGATGGTCGCCCGCTGGCGACGCTGACGCGTCCACCCTACCAGGCACTATGGCGGATGACAGTCGGATCGCACACCTTCACAGCAGTGGGCGTGGCTGCAGAGGGAAACGAGGTTGAGGGAAATCGTGTTACCATTGAGGTGGTGGAGTGAAACGTCACGTCGTCAGATTGACATCTCCCATCAACGTGAGATAATATTCCCACCGCCACAAGGAAACAGCCCATGGATCTCATAGACGTAGATTCCACTCTTGCGCAAGTACGGGAGGCATTGGCCGAGGAGGATTGGAACCAGGCGGTGGCGCTGGTGGAAGCACTCCGGCCACCTGACCAGGCTGACGTCTTCGGCGAACTGCCCCCTACCGAGCAGGATCAACTCCTGCCCCGCCTCGACCTGGAGGACTCCGCCGACATCTTGGAGGAGTTGGAGGAGGAAGAGGCAGCGGAGATTGCCGCACGCCTGAAGATAGAGGACCTGGCTCGCATCCTGGATGAGATGGAGCCGGACGAGGCGGCCGACCTCCTGGGCGACATCGCGCCGGAGCGAGTGGCCGAAGTTCTGATCGCGATGGAGGAACCCGGGGAGGTCCGCCCGCTGCTGGCCCACGCCGACGAGAGCGCTGGCGGCCTGATGACCTCCGCCAAGGTCATGCTCCACAAGGAAATGACGGCTGAGGGGGCCATCACCTATCTGCGAGCGGTCGCGCCAGAATCGGAGAACGTCTACTACCTCTTCGTCGTGGATCAGGATGTTCGGCTTGTGGGAGTGGTCTCCCTGCGGCAATTAGTCGTCGTCCCTCCTTGGACCCGCGTCGAGGAGGTTATGGCCCCCGACGTCATCCACGTGCGGGCCGACGCCGACCAGGAGGATGCAGCCCGCCTGATGGCCCGCTACGACCTGCTGGCCCTGCCCGTGGTGGACGGCGCGGGACACCTGCTGGGGCTCATCACCCACGACGACCTGGTAGAGGTATTGGAAGAAGAGGCGACGGAGGACATCTACCGGCTAGGTGGTGTGCTGGAGGACCATCCCCCGGACGTACCGATTCCCGCCGCCCTGCGGACCCGCCTGCCCTGGCTGGTGCTCAACCTGGGCACAGCGATGGCCTCCGCCACTATCCTGAGCCTCTTTGAGGGCACCATTGCCCGCGTGGCCGTCCTGACCGCCTTTTTTCCCATCGTCGCCGGTGTCAGCGGCAGCGCCGGCACCCAGACCCTCACCGTCACCGTGCGCGGGCTGGCGCTGGGCGAACTCAGCCCCCGCGATGGCCTCCGCGCCATAGCACGGGAGACTCTCATTGGCCTGGCCAACGGCATCGCCGTCGGTGGCCTCATCGCCCTCATCGCGCTGCTGTGGAAAGGGACGCCAATGCTGGGAGTCGTCGTGGGGCTTGCCACCCTCCTGAATATGCTCGGCGCAGGCATCGCCGGCGCGCTGGTTCCCGTAACGATGCAAGTCCTGCGGATTGACCCGGCCCTGGGCTCGCCCATCCTGGTCACCACGATTACCGACACTTGTGGTTACTTCATCTACCTGGGCCTGGCCACGCTGGTCTTATCAAGGTTGATATGAGCCACCGTCCGCTTCCCAAGAAGACATCCCGCCTGCCGTTGCCCGTCGTCGTCACCTCCCCCTCGCAACTGGAGGCGCTGCTGCAAGCCCTCTCCGACCAGCCCGCCGTCGCTGTGGATACCGAGTCCAACTCCCTCTATGCTTACCGGGAGCGTGTGTGCCTGATCCAGTTCTCTATCCCCGACGCTGACTACGTCGTGGACCCGCTGGCCGGCCTCGACCTCTCCCCGCTGGCTCCCATCTTCGCCGACCCTGGGATGCAGAAGGTCTTCCACGCCGCCGAGTACGACGTGATGTGCCTCAAGCGGGATTTCGGCTTTCGCTTCGTCAATTTGTTCGACACGATGTGGACGGCGCGCATCCTGGGCTGGCCCCGCGTGGGGTTGGGTGACGTGTTGAAGGAAACCTTCGGCGTGCGCACCAACAAGCGCTACCAACGGTACAACTGGGGCGAACGCCCCCTTGAGCCGGAGGCGCTGGCCTACGCTTGCCTGGACACTCACTACCTGCTGCCCCTCTGTCGCCTCCAGGCCGACGCACTGGTGCAGAAAGGACATTGGGAGGAGGCGCAGGAGGTTTTCGACCAACTCGCCGCTTCCGAGCCTGTGCCCCATACATTCGACCCTGAGAACTTCAGGCGTGTCAAGGGAGCGTTTGATCTGACCGGGCGTGAGCAGGCCATCTTGCGCGAACTCTACGCCTGGCGCGACGGGGAGGCCTGCCGCCGGGACCGCCCTCTCTTCAAGGTACTCAATGACAGTATATTGATCACGTTGGCTCAGACTTGTCCCCGTACGCCGGAGGGTCTGGCTGACGTGAATGGCCTGAAGCCCTACCACGTGCGCCGGTACGGGCGGCGCATCCTGCGGGCGATCAAGCGGGGGATACACGCCCACCCGCCCCAACCCCCTCCTCCACCCCTGCGCCATTCAGAGGCAGAGGTGGCGCGTTTTCAGGCGCTGCGCGCCTGGCGCAAGCGGGTGGCAGCCAGGCGCGAGGTGGACGCCGACGTCATCATCAGCAACGCTGTCCTGTGGGCATTGGCCGAGCAGAACCCCCACGCCCTTGATGACCTGAGCCGCGTCGAGGAACTGGGGCCGTGGAAGCGAAAGACTTATGGCGAGGCGATCCTGAAGGTGCTGGCAAAGTGGTAGATTCGTAGACTGGTAGTTCGTAAATTCGTAATTCGTAAATTCGGAAATTGGTAAGTCGGTAACACACTCCGGCGTACTAATCTACGAATTTACGAATCTACGAATCTGCAAAAGACGAGGTGAACTTACACTATGGAGATACAATTCCTTGGCGCAGCACAAACCGTCACCGGCTCCCAGCATCTCATCTCGGCCAATGGGAACCGCATCCTGCTGGAGTGTGGGCTGTTCCAGGGCAAGCGGCGGGAGAGTTTCGAGCGCAACCGGAGCCTGCCCTTCGACGCCGCGAGTGTGGACGCGCTCATCCTCTCCCACGCCCACATTGACCACTCCGGCAACATCCCCAACCTGGTGCGCAGCGGATTCCGGGGTTCTATCTACTGTACCTTTGCCACGCGAGACCTGTGCTCGGCCATGCTGCGCGACTCGGCCTACATCCAGGAGCGCGATGTTGCCTACGTCAACAAAAAGCGCGCCCGCAAGGGACTGCCACCGGTCGAGCCGATCTACACCCACGCCGATGCAATCGCCAGCCTGGAGCACTTCGTCAGCGTGGGCTACGACCGGCCCGTGCTGATCGCGCCGGGGGTGCGGTGCACCTTCCTCGACGCAGGACACATCCTGGGCTCAGCCATCGTTCTGCTGGAGATCGAGGAAGGCCAGCGACAGACACGCCTGCTCTTCAGCGGCGACCTGGGGCGGCTTGATAGGCCAATCCTACGCGACCCCACCCCTGCGCCACAAGCCGACGTGCTCATCATTGAGTCCACCTACGGCGACCGGCTACATCCACCTCACGAGGAATCCGAACAGAGGCTGCACGATCTGATCGGCGAGACGTGCTCCCACGGCGGGAAGATCGTCATCCCCGCCTTCTCTGTGGGTCGCACGCAGGAGATCGTCTACAGCCTGCACCGCCTGGCGAGCGCACACAAACTGCCCGACGTGCCCATCTTCGTGGATAGCCCTTTGGCAGTGAACGTGACCGGGATATTCCGGCTCCACCCCGAATGTTACGACGAGGAACTACGCACGTTCATCGCCCAGGATCGCCACCCCGACCCCTTCGGCTTCGACCGGCTGCGGTACATCCGCAACACGGGGGATTCCAAGGCGCTGAACGACCTGGAGGGGCCGGCGATCATCATCAGCGCCTCGGGGATGTGCGAGGCAGGACGGGTGCAACACCATCTCAAGCACACCATCGGTGACCCGCGCAACATGGTGCTGATCGTCGGGTGGCAGGCCCCACACACGCTGGGCCGGCGGCTGGTCGAGCGGCAACCGGTGGTGAAGATTTTCGGCCAGGAGTACCCGCTGCGCGCCCGCGTCGAGACGATCAACGGCTATAGCGCTCACGCCGACCGGGACGGGCTGCTGGGCTGGGTGAAACCCATCGCCCACGACCTGCGGCACGCCTTCGTCGTGCACGGTGACCCCGATCCGGCTGCGGCGCTGGCCGACAGTCTGCGGCAACTGGGCGCGCGCGACGTGGCGGTGCCAGCGCAGGGGAACGTGTTTCAGGTCGGGGGAGGATGAGAAAAGCACGGTGTAATTTCTGCGGCAGCGACCGCTATGAGGAGCGCCGCATCGACTACCTCTACAGCCACAAAGGCAAGTACTTGCTGGTTCCCAACACTCCTGTTGAGATTTGCCTCAATTGCGGGATGGTCTACTACGATGCGGCAGTGCTCAAAGAGATTGAACGGCGTTTCTTTGCTATTCAGCGCCAGACTGAAGAACCAGACCGCTACATTAGGATGCCGGCGAAAGCCTACGCCTAGCCGTCAGATGATAATAGGCAACTGCGGATAACGGGCGCTTTGCGTTCTGGACTGGAGCCAAATTCGGCAACCTGGGGAATGAAGCAGACGAATCACATCGCAGGTATCATCTTTGACCTGGGCAACACGCTGCTCCACTTCGACGCGGACATGCGGGAGACGCTGTTACACGGGGCCCATGATCTGGCGGCCTACCTGCACGAGCAGGGTCTGGAGTTGGACACCGCCGCTTTCGCCTCCATCTACATAGATAACCTCTACGCCACTTATGAGCAGGCGAAGCAGGATTGGATCGAAGTCACTGGACACCAGATGCTGCGGCGCACGCTGGCCGATTTCGGCCACACCGACCTGCCGGAGGCGATGATTGACGAGGGGATACGTGCCTCGCTGGCCTACGGCGAGACGGTGTGGAAGCCGTTTCCCGATACCCTTGAGATGCTGGAACGCTTGCGTCTCGCCGGCTACCGGCTGGGACTCATCTCCAACTTCTTCGACGACGGCTGGATCCAGCGCACGATTGACAACTTCGGGTTGCGGCCCTGGTTCTCGCCCATCCTCACCTCGGCCGGGCTGAGGCTACGCAAACCGCACCCTGGCATCTTCCGCGCCGTGCTTGAGCAGTGGGGCCTGCCGCCAGAGCGGACAGTGATGGTGGGGGATACGCCGTCACAGGACATCGTCGGTGCACAGTCAGTGGGCATGCAAACCGTGTTGGTGACGATGATCGAGCATCCCCACGACGGCGATGACCCCAATATCGTCCCCGACGCGACCATCAAGCGACTGGGAGAATTGCCCGCATTGCTGGCGCAATGGAATGGGAGGTAAGCCCACGGCAACCAGTTCTCTCAAAGGCTTCCTTCAGCCCTGGTACGATGGATTGGAGGACCCCAGTGCCGCACCAGCAGGCCAGCCCGGCCCTGGTAGAACCAGGAGACCTCAATATCCCGCTCAGGTATCCCCTCGCAGATGCCCTGCATCAGTTCACCACTGGCATTAAAGCAGTCGTCGGCGAACCAGATCGCACGCCGGCCGTACCGCTTGACGACCAGTTCCAGTTCCTCAACGACCGCCTCGGGATCGCGGGGTCGCCAAGCAGTGCAGCAATTCCACGAGTATCGCGTCCCCCTCGCCCCGCACGACGACGTCTACCTCAGGGGCGTTCAGCAGCGTCTCCTCGGCCAGGACAGGCAACTCATCCCCACGACGCGCCCAGTTTGGGGTGCGTCAACAAGTCACGCTCAGACCACACCCTCAGCAGTTGGTGCAGCAGGCCGGTATCGCGGAAATACACCTCGGCCAGGCAAAACCCAGCCAACGTCTACTTGACCTCTGCCTCTTTCTGCGCTACACTGCCCGTGAGGGGAGAGCATTGGAGAAGCGCAGACCCGGACGCGCAGGACAGAGGAGAGCCTGTCGTGACGTTATGCGTCGCCCTGGGTGAGCATCGTCACTTGCATCGGTAAGCAGCCTGTGTTACATTGATCCTGTCACAGATGATAATCAAGCGGAGGAAACGATGTCAGAGAAAACCGAATTGCGAGTTCGAGCAGAGACTCTAAAGAACTTCTGTATGCAGGTGTTTCAGAAGATGGACATCCCGGAAGAGGATGCCCGCATCACAGCCGATGTGCTGGTGGCGGCCGACCTGCGGGGGATTGACAGCCACGGAGTAGCCCGCCTGCGGCGGTACGTCAACGGTCTGCGGAGCGGCATGATGATCGCACGGCCCCAGGTGCAGGTGGTGACAGAGACCCCCGCCACGGCGCTGATAGACGCAGGGGCAGGACTGGGCCAGCCGGTCTCCCACCGGGCGATGGAGAAGGCTATTGAGAAGGCGCTGGACGTGGGGGCCGGCTTCGTGACGGTGCGCAACTCCAACCACTACGGCATCGCCGGCTACTACGCGATGATGGCGCTGGAGCACGATTGCATCGGCATCTCGATGACCAACGCCGCCGTGCTGGTGGTACCGACCTTCGGGCGGGACGCGATGCTGGGTACCAACCCCATCGCGGTGGCCGCCCCCGCTGGCACGGAACGGCCCTTCGTGCTGGCCATGGCCACCAGCCCCGTGCCGCGCGGCAAACTGGAGGTGTACCATAGGCTGGAGAAACCCCTCCCCCTGGGCTGGGCCACGGATGAAACCGGCACGCCGACGATCGAATCCGGGCAGGTGCTGGAGAACTTCAAGCAGCGGGCTGGCGGGGGGCTGCTACCACTGGGCGGGGCCGGGGAACTCTTGCGCGGCTACAAAGGGTACGGTCTGGCTCTGTGGGTGGACGTCTTCTGCGCGATCCTCTCCGGCGCGGCCTACGCCAACATGGTCTACCCCAAGGACGACCAGGGCCACCCGCTCCCTTCGGCCATCGGCCACTTCTTCGGTGCGTGGCGGGTGGATGGGTTCCGGCCCGTCGAGGAGTTTAAGACAGCGATGGACGACCTGCAGCACCGGTTGAAGAACGCCCCCAAGGCGGAGGGCGCGACGCGCATCTACGTCCATGGCGAGAAGGAGTATGAGGAGGCAGAACGACGCTCCCGCGCGGGCATTCCCCTCAACCCCAAGGTGGCGGCGGACCTGCGGGCGATTGGGGAAGAGGTGGGGGTGGAGTACGATTTGGAGTAGTTTCAAGTTTCAAGGTTTCAGGTTGAGCTTTCCCATCACTTGAGACCTGGAGCCTCTCCTATACGGCGGAGACATGTCCGTTGCACACAAAGGGCAGGGGCAGCCTCGAGGCAGGTATCATGCTGACCGCTTTCGCAGCGTTTATGCTGGTGGACGGGGCACATGACGGGTAGAGACGCTAGCACGATGAAGATAAACGACATATTTCAGGGAATCGCCGACAATATGTTGGTCGACTTCCAGCAGATTCAGTCACAGATTCCGCACGCAGGCGAGCGTGGCACACAAAGAGAACTGGCCCTGAAGGAGTTCCTTGCGCGTCACCTACCCAAGAAATATGCCCTGGGGAGTGGTCAGATCATCAATGTAAAGAATGTGACCAGCCGTCAGTGTGACATCGTTATATACGATGCGCTCAACTGCCCCTTGCTGCTCGTTAAGGAGGGCTATCAGCTCTTTCCTGTGGAAGCTGTCTTTGCCGTAATTGAGGTCAAGTCTACCCTGAATGCCAAAGCCCTCGCCGAGTGTGTGGATAATATCAAGTCAGTAAAGTCCCTACAAGATGAAGGCCAAATTGCGGGCTGCGTCTTCGCCTATCGTTCGACCTATCGGACTAAGCCAAGCATTTTGACAATCGCTGAAATTCTACAGTCAACAAACGACCGAGTCGATGCACATCAGCGCATAGACCTGCTCGGTATTCTAGATGACGGAGTTCTCACTCTGGATCCTGGTGTCGCTGGTGGTGTTGGGCCTTCGATGCTTGTCTGGACCGAACTTACCGCAACGAACCTCTTGTACTTCTTGTACAGATTACTGCAACTCTTGGAAGAACACCACTCTTCTATACCAAACCTCATTAGCTATGCGACTGGCGCAGAAATCGGGAGTGTCCGGGTCTTTGCGCAATCTACCCTTGAGGGATTGGAGGATTGGGGCGAGCCATAACTGTTCAGTTACCAGTTTCGGCAGCAGGAGGAAGACTTGTACAGAGTTCCATACAGCAAAACCGAAATCGCGTTCGATCTCTCACCCGGCATGCGCGGCAC
>JAUWNP010000040.1 GCA_030612585.1 Anaerolineae bacterium | reverse complement strand
GATTAGTTCCTATTCTTTGTTTTTCTGTTAGCCTCCCATCCGGTTGAATTTTCTATCTTCCAGATTTTCACCGGCTATCAGATTTTTAAAGACTAGGTCCTTTTCCGTTTCTGCTTTTCGATCTCTTGGGGCTTAAACTGTTACCAATATACCACATTTTCCGCGTGAAGTCAATAGATTTTGAATAGGCATTATGCATCTATAAGGTTCTTATGTAATTGTTACTACTACTCAGGCCAGACCTGACAGGTTTCCGAGAGAGATTTGGCGTCAAAGAATCTATCCATTTGCAAGTGTACTTGTCTCGGAAAATGCCTGCAAAAACCTGTCAGGTCTTGACGATCAGGCTTGTCTTGACATTTGCCGCAAAGTGGGGTATAATAAAGTCGACGGTCGACTGTCGCCGTGACGACCCCAGAGGGCGTCTGGGGATCAGGCATCTTGCTAAGTGGGCAGCCAAGGAAGCCTAGCAACGGGCAGGAGATGGTGACTCGATGCATGAGGGAGAAACCAGTTTAGCAAACGCGCTGCCAATGGAAATTCGGCACAAAACCTTGACCGAAGAAGTCTTTCAGGTTTTGAGCGATGCCATCCTGACCGGTGCCATAAAAGAGGGCGAGCGACTGAACGAAACGGAACTGGCCCAGAAAATGGGCATCAGCCGGGCTCCCGTGCGTGAGGCGTTGGCCAAACTGGCGAAACACGGGCTCGCTGTCCAGGTGCCGCGCAAGGGCACGTTCGTGGAAAAATGGAATAAGAGAGACCTCTGGGAAATAGCAACGCTTCGCAGTGTACTGGAAGGGCTGGCAGCCAGGCTGGCCTCCTCCAACATTGAGCCCGCGGATGTTCGTTTTCTTGAAGATGTCATCAAGCGCATGGACACCGCGGACCAGGAAGGTGACGTCCGGCAACTGATTGACCTTGACATCACGTTCCACAGCCGCATTTGGGAATGTGCCAGGCACAAACAGTTGCGGCGCACCTTGGAGGACCTGAAGTTGCAGATCAGGTTATTCATGATTGTCACCCGACCTAGCGATGTGGTCGCCTACCCCGGACAGCACCAGGCTCTACTGGAAGCTGTCTGTTCCCATGATCCTGAACGGGCGCAGCGGACTGCCATTGAACATGTAATGACTCCCACCTCTTTAGCATTGCAGGGTGTGTCGGACGATGAAGTATGGGAGAGGATTGACGGCATAGCAACATCAGGCTGGCCTGGAGAAAATAGGAGGTGATTATAAACCGAGACTGAATACTAATACTCTGCCCAAACAAGCAAACTGCCCACTGTTGAAAAGTGTACTACTAACAAACAAGGAGGAAAACTGTGAAACGCTTAGCTAATCTAACTATCTTGCTGATCGTCTTGCTACTGGTAGCAAGCTGCGCCGCGCCTACGCCAGAGGTCGTCGAAGTCGAAAAGATAGTGACCAAGGAAGTGGAAGTGGAAGTGGGAGTGGAAAAAACGGTGGAAGTGGAAAAGATAGTCATCGCCACCCCGGAGCCTGAACCCGCCATTCTGCGGTTCGGCATAGGCTATTCGGACCTACGTACCATGGATCCCCACTTCGCATCCTCAACCTGCGACCGGGCGGTGGTGGACATGATCTTCAATGGCTTGCTCCGCTACAAGCCCGGAGACGGCACAGTCTTTGAGCCCGATTTGGCGGAAGCCATCCCTGAACCAGAGATCGTTGATGGAAAACAGGTTTGGACTTTCAATCTCAAAGAAGGCGTGATGACCCAGCCCAGCGATGCGGCCCCCTCTTATGAATTGACCTCTGAGGACGTGGTCTACTCTCTGCAAAAGGCCGCTAACCCGGATCGCTCGGCTTATGCTGGCGAGTACGAGGGAATGACCTTTGAGGCGGTTGACGATTACACCGTCAAGATCACCCTGGACAATCCGCTCTCGCCGATGTTGTTCTTCCCCAAAGTCGCCGATTACGCCGGTGGTTTCATCGTTCCCAAGAAGCCCATCGAGGCTATGGGGGACGAGGCCTTCAAGACCCAGGCAGTAGGAACGGGGCCCTTTGCAGTCGAGAGATACTTCCCCCTGCAGAAGGTAGTCCTGGTGGCCCACGACGACTATTTCAGGGGCAAACCGCTACTGGATGGCGTCAACTTCACCTACGTGCAAGACAGTAACAGCCGCGAGTTTGGCCTGGAGGCCGGCGAACTGGATGCGATCAGCGCTGTCGGAGAGGATCCCTGGCTGGACCGAATAGGCTCGCTGCCTGACATAGAGGTTGATATCTTTGGTGTCGCTGAGGTCATCACACTGCACTTCGACATCACCGAGCCGCCGTTAGATAACTTGAAGGTGAGGCAGGCCCTGGCCTACGCTACCAGTCGGGATGAGGTACTGGCGATCTTCAGCAAGAGGGTCTACCAGAACGCCTATTCGCCGGTACCCGCGCAATTCCTCGCCGGAGGCTTGACCCAGGAAGAGGTCGCTGCGGCCGGCGTGGAATACAAGGTGGATCGGGACAAGGCCAAGGAGTTGCTGGCCGAGGCCGGCTACGCCGATGGCTTCTCGCTGGATGTGTTTGCGTCCGAGAGTTCCAGCTATCTCCAGGCCTATCAGAATCTGCAAGCCCAATGGGCTGAGATAGGTGTCGAACTCAACCTTACTGTGGTGGATCACTCCAGCATGCACAGTCTGATCCGTGAGGACGCGAACCCTATGGTGGTCTATATGGCCTGGCGTCCCAACGCCGACGTCTACCTCACCCGCTTCTACCACTCCGACTCGATCGTGGTCACCGGTGCCAAACCTGATACCAACTTCTCTCACTATGACCAGATTGATGACCTGATCGAGGCGGCCCGCGTGGAGACGGACGCTGATAAACAGGTGCAGATGTGGAAGGATGCGCAGGTGCAACTCTTGGAGGACTGCGTCACCTACTCGCTCGTCTCCGCCAACCAGAGCTATGCGCGCTACAGTTGGGTGGACTATGGGCACGAACTGAAATCGAGTCTGGCTCTCTACCCTCAAATCACTGAGAAGACCCAGATACTCCCGCATTAAGTACCACCTTGCCTGTGGGGCGTCTTGAGCCTGTCAAAAGGCGCTCCACAGGCAATCCTTTGTGGCCTTCAGCGGAGCACGAGGTTTTCGGGTTCGTAGCATCAACCTCAGTCGTCTCTAAGATGATGGGATTCCTTTCCAGTACCCCCCGGTCACAAACAGCGAGAGAAAACAGATGTTAAAGTATGCACTCCATAGGACCTTGCTTACCATCCTGACTCTTTTTTTCATCTTCACCGTTGTATTCTTCGTTGTCCGGGTAATCCCAGGCGACCCAGCCACTGCCGCTCTGGGTGACTATGCTTCCAAACAGGCTGTGGAGGCCTTGAGAGAGAGGATGGGGTTAAACGATCCTCTCCCGGTGCAATACTTGCGCTCCCTGGGCGAACTACTCCGCGGCGACTTTGGAGAGTCGATGATCACCGGCCTGCCCGTTAGCGAGCAGGTGCGCTACGTCCTCCCATACTCGCTGGAACTTGCTGTCTTTGCCATCCTGATCGGCGTGGCGTTCGGCGTTCCCATTGGCGTATACACAGCGGTGAAACGCAATACCATTGTGGATCATTTGGGGCGCATCTTCTCTCTGGCCGGACTCTCGGTGCCTGCGTTCTACTTGGCCGTGCTGATGATGCTGATCTTCGCTGTCAAGCTCGATATCTTCCCTGCGACAGGGGGCGGAGACCTGGACGACTGGGCCGATAACCTGAAACACCTCGTCCTCCCTGGTATCACTCTGGGTCTGATTATGACCGCTTCTGTCACCCGGTTAACCCGATCGGCTATGTTGAATGTCCTCAGTGAAGACTATATACGGACCGCTCGTTCCAAAGGGCTGAAGGAGAGAACAGTAATTTTCAAACATGCGCTGCGTTCGGCGATGATCCCCGTTCTATCGGTCATAGGTATCTGGATTGTCGGTGTGATTGGTAGTTCGGTCACCACCGAAATGGTCTTTGTGCGGCCCGGATTGGGAAAGATGTTGGTTGGCGCCATCTTGCAGCGTGATTATACGACTCTGCAATCCCTCATAATCATCTACGCAGCCATGGTGGCAGTCGTCAACCTGCTCACCGACTGGACTTATGGCCTTGTTGACCCTCGGGTAAGACACTGAAATTACAATCAAGGTCAAAGGCCGAGAGCGAAGCGCGTCAAGATGTCAGCGGGGTGAGGTGTTGATATGCAATCCACGAATCAAAGTACAGAAACCGGGCAACTGAGAAGCCAGAAACTAAGGCTGTGGCGGACTTTTGTCCGCAACAAGACGGCGATTATCGGCCTTATCCTGGCCATCATCAGCATAATCCTGGCCGTCTTTGCCGATGACTGGTTTATCGCTGTGCTCCAAGGCCGTGAGGCCAGCCTGCTGATCGCCCCCTACAATCCATCCAAACAGGACACCTTCAACCGCCTTCAGCCCCCAAATAGAGTCCACCTTATGGGCCTGGACGATTATGGTAGAGATATCTTCTCGCGTGTCATCTATGGAGGAAGAGTCTCGCTTACCGTTGGACTATGCGCAACACTACTAGGCGGGGCCATTGGCACCTCTATGGGTGTCGTTGCCGGGTACAGGGGGGGCACGATCGAGAACGTCATCATGAGAGCGGTGGATGCATTGATGGCCTTTCCCGGCTTGCTCATGGGCATGATGGTTCTGGCCGTGCTGCACCGGCTTCCAGGGTCAGGATTGGTGAAGGCGATCTTTTGCATCGGGATCATAATGGCGTCTGGGTTCGCCAGGGTAGCCCACGCTACCACCATATCCATCAAAGAGAGAGATTTTGTGACGGCTGCCCGGGCCGTCGGCGCAGGCAATTTCAGGATTCTCGGACGTCACATCCTGCCGAACATCGTCGGAGAACTGGTCGTGATGGCCAGCCTGCAGACAGCTCAGGCCATCCGTGTTGAGGCCAGTTTGAGTTTCATCGGGTTAGGTGTGTCTCCCCCGACGCCCACCTGGGGAAACATGATCAAAGATGGCATGCAGCACATAACCTATGCTCCCTGGTTTTCTCTCTATCCAGGACTGGCCATTCTCCTGACCGTTCTTGCTTTTAACTTGTTGGGAGATGGGCTGCGCGACATCCTTGATCCCCGGTTACAAGAGTAACACACCTCGCCAGGGACCTGACAGGTTTTTGCAACCATTTTCCGAGACAAGTACACTCGTAAACCTGTCAAGTCTAGCCTGAGTGTTACCTTGAAGAAATCGAATAGCAGATAAGGAGCAGATGACGTGAGTAACATAAACGATAAGCAAGGTATGGGGACGATAGCGATCCACGCTGGCGAGGGGCCCTATGCTGGGGCCCTTTCGACCCGGCCGGTCGTGAACCCTATCCACATGGGGAGTATGTTTGAATATGATACGGTCGAAGACTACATGGAGTGCATCCATCAGGATCTCCAATACCCCATGTATACGCGGGCAACGTCGGGCAACCCCACCCTGCGCGTGTTGCAGGCTCGGCTGGCTGCGATCTATGGCGCGGAAAGAGCATTGGTAACATCGTCAGGGATGTCAGCGATCAGCAATGCGTTCTTCCAGTTTCTCAATCCTGGCGACCACGTTGTCTTTGGGAAAACTTTCCGTCAGACTTCTAACTTGATGGCCCAGGTAATCGAACCCAAAATGGGTGTCCGATGGGACATGCTTGCGGGTATACAGGTGAAAGACTTTGAGGCGGCTATCACTGACGAGACCCGTTTGATTTTTCTCGAAATCCCTTACAATCCGACGCTAGGCGTGGTTGACCTTGAGGCCATCTGCAAGATGGCACACGCGAAGGGTATTCCGGTGTGGGTAGATGATAGCCTCGCCTCGCCGATCAACCTACGGTCATTCGAGCTATGTGCAGATGTCGTGGTCTGCTCATTGACCAAATACCTGGGCGGGCATGGGAACGCAGTCGGGGGCGCGATTATCGGCAGCAAAGCGTTCGTAGACTCGATTCACAAGGGTTGCTACGGGAAGGTTGGATCTGCTTTGAGCCCCTTCAATGCCTGGGTAATTCTGCAGGGGTTGAAAACGCTACACCTGCGCATGGCACAGCACAACAAGACGGCCCAGGCGGTGGCAGAGGTGCTGGAAGCACACCCGAAAATTGAATGGGTGTCGTATCCAGGGCTGCCAAGCCATCCCCAGCACGAAGTAGCCAAGCGGACGATGTCGGGCTTTGCCGGGATAGTCTCTTTCACCCTGAAGGGTGGAGACGAGGCAGCCACAACCATGACCAACAACATGAAGTATCTTGGCATAGGGACAAGTTTTGGCCAAGCGGAAACCCTGCTCGAGACCGGCCACATGGTCTTCTACGGAATGACGATGGAAGAGAGAGTCGAGTTCGGGGTACCCGATGGCTTTGTTCGCCTCGCATTAGGGCTGGAAGACACCGACGATCTTATTGCTGATCTGGACCAGGCGCTGGACAAAGTGAAGACCACCAGGAAAGCCCATGTGACGAAAACGGGGCCACGGTCGAAGGGCACATTCCGCCCGACGGTCGTAGAAAACGAATAGTAGGAAGGGCATAATGTCAAAATCTGTCAAGTTTCTCTACCTCCAACAAGAAGATGTGATTGCATGCGGTGGCCTGGACATGAAGGAAACCATTGATGCTGTGGAGAAGGTATACTCACTGCGAGATCGCGGTGAATGTATAGAGCCAGGAGCACCGCTGATCACGTGGAACGGGCCGCAGGGCCGGCGCATTCTGGCTCACATGGCATACGTAGGCGGAGACGTAGACACGGCCGGCATCAAGTGGATTCCCAGTAACCCGGAGAATCCCCGCCGGCTCGGCCTGCCTCGGGCTTCAGCAATCATCATTCTCAACGATCCGGAAACGGGCTTCCCGCTGGCGGTGATGGATGGAACTGTAGTCAGCGCTATGCGGACAGCCGCAGCCACCGGTGTGGGAGCCAAGTATCTGGCCAGGAAGAACTCTGAAGTAGTAGGGCTGATCGGAGCAGGGGTGATCAACCGCTCCCAGATCAGGGCCCTGCACGAAGTCTTGCCTGGACTCCAGGAAGTCAAGATCTTTGATCTGGCCGCTGACAAGGCTCACAGATTCGCTGAGGACATGTCGGAGAATCTGAGCCTGCATTTCACGGTCACCGGCAGTGCACAGGAGGCAGTAGAGGGCTCCGATGTGGTGGTGACAGCCACGTCAGGGGTCTCACTTGAGGATGCCTATTTGGAAGCAAGTTGGCTCAAGGAAGGCTCATTCCTCTCCACGGTCGCTTCCAATGATTCCAAGATCGAAGTTGTGCTGAAGGCAGATAAACTGGTGGTCACCAATCGGGAGGAGACAAAGGAGCCCAATTGGCTAATAGGGCTCGTCTGTGCACAGGGCCTGAGGAGCGAAGATGATTTTGTAGAGATAGGAGAGATCATCAACGGACGGCGACCTGGCCGGGAGAACGAGAAGGAGAAGATCTTTTACGCTCCTGGCGGGCTGGCCGTTGAAGATGTCGTAGCCGCCCACCGGGTCTACCAACAAGCGATAGCCAGAGGCGTCGGACGAGAGTTGGAGTTATGGCATGAGCCCATCTGGGTGTGATCAAGTGGGCCCGGGGCGCTGGTCTTCATTTTTTTTCCCCCCCCCTTGCCATTCAGGTGCAACGCACTTTTGCTACAAGTTTACCTGTTCTACGATGCAATCTACTAGAAACAAGTGCGTTGCACCTCATGGCTGAGTAATTACGACTAAGGAGTTATTGATATGCTTCACAGTGAAGGTCCCTCAACCCGTTCGGTCCACCTGGCTAGACGCGTGGACCCTACGACGCGCGCGATTGTGCCCCCCACTATCGAGAACGTGGCCTTTGCCTACAATGATCTCGCTACGTGGCGGGAGGTTGCCTTGCATCAATCGCCGGGGGACATCTACAGCCGCAATTCAAATCCCACGGCACGCCAATTCGAAGAGAGAGTGGCAGCCCTCGAGAGGGCGGAAATCGCCACCAGTTTCTCCACTGGTATGGCGGCGATTAGCACGACGCTCTTTGCCCTGCTCAGTCCCACACAGCGCGCGGTCAGCGTGAAAGATGCCTATGGCGCAACGTTTCTGCACTTTACCCAGATATTGCCCCGCTTTGGCGTGATCTGCGATGTCTGCGCGACCGAGGATCACGAGGAGATTGAGGCTTCCATCGCGCAGGGCTGCGACGTGTTGTATCTGGAGTCGCCCACCAATCCTATGCTCAAGGTGATGGACTTGGCCCGCTTGTTCGAGGCCGCGCACGAGGTGGGAGCGATTACCATCGTTGACAATACCTTCGCTACTCCCATCAATCAGAACCCCATCGCCCTCGGCGCCGACCTGGTGATCCACAGCGCGACCAAGTTCCTGGGTGGGCACGGAGATGTGTTAGGCGGCGTGGTCTGTGGTCGCAGGGATTTGGTCGAGAAGGTATATCGCCATCGCGAACTCACCGGCCCTTCGTTGCAGGCCCATAGTGCATCCCTGTTGCTGCGCAGCCTGAAGACGCTGGGGCTGCGCGTCCAGCGGCAGAACGAGAATGCGCTGGGGATAGCACGCTTCCTGGAGCAGCATCCGAAGGTGGAGCGCGTTTACTATCCGGGCCTCGAGAGCAATCCAGGGCACGAGATTGCGAAGCGACAGATGTATGGCTTTGGAGGCGTGCTCAGTTTTGCAGTCAAAGGGGGTCTGGAGGCAATCGCGCGCTTTTTGCCCCGTCTGCGTTATGCTTATATGGCGGCTAATCTCGGTCAGGTTGAGACTGTCGTCGGTCCTCCGGCGGTAACTAGCCACGTCGAGTGTACTGAGGAGGAACGCGCTGCGGCGGGCATTCCAGAAGGGTTGGTGCGCTATGCCGTCGGCATCGAGGATTTGGATGATCTCAAGGCTGATCTAGAGCAAGCGCTGGCAGTTCTCTAACAGAGAAACCGGGGTTTTCAGTTGAGCCAAAAACCTGGTTCCCAAGCCATTGCGGAGATTCCCCTTGGATAGATATCTGAATCAGTTTGCGGGCCGGGTTGGCCACTTGATGGAAGAAGGGGCCTATGCGGTTCTGGCCCAGGCGCAGGCGTTGGAAGCGCAGGGGCGCGATATCATTCATTTGGAAATCGGCCAGCCAGACTTCCAGACCTTTCCCAACGTCAGCATGGCGGGCATACGCGCCATTGCCAACGGGCAGACCCGCTACAACCCACCCGCCGGCGTGCCTGCGCTCCGCGCCACCATTGCCAAGGATGCCGGGGGGCGGCGCGGCATCGCTGTCAAACAGGAGCAAGTCGTCATCGGCCCAGGCACCAAGCCGCTCCTCTACTTCCCGATCATGGCACTGGTGGAACCAGGTGATGAAGTGATCTATCCCAACCCCGGTTTCCCCAGTTATAGCGCCATTATCCAGTTGGCCGGCGGGGTGCCCGTGCCGGTTCCATTGCTAGAGGAGAACGGTTTTTCCTTCGACCTGGCCGCCTTTGACGCCAAAGTTGGTCCCAAGACCCGCCTGATTATTCTCAACTCTCCTTCTAACCCCACCGGCGGCATTATCCCATCTGGTGATCTAGCCCACATCCTCCAGGCGGCCGAACACTACAACTGCTGGGTGCTCTCGGATGAAATCTACATGAGGCTGGTGTACGGAGATGAGCCGGCCGTCAGTATCGCCACGCTGCCAGGAGCGCGCCAGCGGACCATTATCGTGGATGGCTTCTCCAAAACCTACGCTATGACCGGTTGGAGGCTGGGGTTTGGCGTTATGCCAGAACCGCTGGCGGAAAAAGTTGGGCTGCTCCTGACTCACTCGGTAGGGTGCACCGCGACCTTCACCCAGATTGCCGGAATAGAGGCGCTGACCGGTTCTCAGGAGCAGGTAGAAGCAGTCCGGTCCAAATACCGGCGGCGGCGGGACCTCATCGTCGCCGGGCTCAACGCCATCCCTGGCGTCACTTGCCAGACACCGCAAGGGGCCTTTTACGTCTTTCCCAACATCAAGAGATTTGGCCTCTCTTCGGACGAGATAGCCGACATTCTGCTCAACCAGGCTGGGGTCGCCGTCCTGCCTGGTACCGCCTTTGGTGAGTACGGCGAAGGCTATTTGCGGCTCTGCTACTCAAATTCTACGGAGCAGATTCAACGAGCGTTGGACAGGGTGGCAGAGGTGCTGGCTCGGTTGTAGTTCCGCCTCCAACAAACAGCATCCAATCAGGAATTCATCGTTTCTAAACCCCTCGTAGGCAAACAACTGCCGGCCCAGTAGCCGAGTTCGCCTCTTTGTGGTACAATACCGCCCATCTTTCGGACAAAGGAGACCACAATGCGCAAACCCGCGCTACTATTGACTGTTCTGTTACTGGGGCTGGTTGCCGGATGTGGCGGCGAGTCGGCAAGCCCAACGCCAACGGTGCTGCCGTCACCTACGTCTACCCCAGAGACGGCTACTGCTGCACCGCCCGCAAGCGCGGTCCCCTCCGGCCCGGCCTCTTGCGTGGCGGAGCCGTTCGACTTTCCGGTCGAGTCTCGCATTCCGCCGGTGACAGAGGAGGATCACATTCACGGACCCGCCGATGCCCCCATCACCTTCATCGAATACGCTGACTTCCAATGCCCGGCTTGCTCCGGGCTGGCCATCATGCGCGAATTCCTAGAGGAGAGGTACGGCGATGAGATTCGTTTCGTCTACCGTCACCTTCCGCTGATCAGCATACATGACAAGGCTGTCATCACCGCTGAGGCCGTTGAGGCTGCCAGCGCCCAGGGAAAGTTCTGGGAGATGCATGACCTGCTGTACGAGCGCCAGCAGGAGTGGAACAGCCTCTCCGAAGACGAATTGGAGACGCTATTGGTCGAGTACGCTGAGGAACTGGATCTCGACACCGACCGCTTTGCCCAGGAGTTAGGTGACCACGTCTATCGGGAGAAGATTATGGCCGACTACGAGGATTACAGCCAGTACGGCCAGATGGCCACTCCGACCTACGTAATCAACAACGTCTTCTATCCAACCCAGGCGTTTGGAGGGTTCGGCATGATCGAGTCCTTCATCAACCTGCTCACTCTGAAAGACAGCATGTATACCGCACCTCCGCCGCAGGTCATAGGCCCGGACAAGAATTATGTAGCCACCATCCGCACTGAGCACGGCGACATCGTCATTGAGTTATACGCCGACCAGGTTCCTGTCAACGTCAACAGTTTTGTCTTTCTGGCACAGGAGGGCTGGTACGACGGCGTAATTTTCCACCGTGTCATCCCCGGTTTCGTGGCCCAGGCTGGTGATCCCACCGGCAGCGGTATGGGTTCTCCCGGTTACCGCTGTGACGACGAGATTGTGCCCACGCTCACCTACGATGAAGCGGGGGTGGTGGGTATGGCTAGCAGTGGGCCGGGCACCAGTAGCATCGGTAGCCAGTTTTTCATCACCTACGATGCCCTCCCGGATCTCGACGGCAGTTACACCATCATCGGGCGAGTCATTGAGGGTATGGACGTAGTCGAGAGCATCACGCCTCGTGATCCCAGCCAGGGCGCCGATCTGCCACCAGGCGATATAATCGAGACGATTTTGATTGAGGAACGATAGCCCACCCCGCGTTACTCGAGTGAACCTGGATAGGAGGCTTATAAGAACTCGGAGATGACAGGCGCTTGACAATGTGCACTATGTATGGTACTCTCACGTGTGTGTAGGTAGAAGGACCTCAGCGTTAAGGGCAAACGTCAAGGAGGTAACAATGGCAGAGGGATCACGCACCGAACGCCTGGTGAGACGATTGCAGGAGTTGCAGATGAGCACGCTGGACGTCGAGGCTGCAGTCATCGTGAGTGTAGACGGGCTTACGATAGCCTCCTCTCTCCCGGCAACCGTCGAGGAAGATCGCGTCGCCGCGATGTCCGCCGCGATGCTCTCCCTGGGTGAACGCATTGCTGGCGAATTAGGGCGCGGCGTGTTGGATGAGGTATACGTGAAGGGAAAGAACGGTTACGTCGTTCTCCGCGCTGTTGGCGAGGAGGCTGTCCTGACTGTGCTGGCCCGCCAGCAGACCAAACTGGGCTTGCTCTTCCTGGATATGCGCCGCGCATCCGAATCGCTGGCGGCCATCCTGGAAGTCTAGCAGACGAAACGTCGGAAGGAGGGCAGAAAGTGCCCCGGATCGAGTCTAGCGGTTATTACTATCCGAATCGTGTTGCCCGTATCTACATCGAAGCGATGGAAGAAATCATGGGCAGGAACGGGCTGACCGCAGTGCTGCGACTGGCCGGCCTTGCGCACCTGATTGACAACTACCCGCCCGCTGACCTGAAAAAAGGGTTCGACTTTGCGGATTACTCGGCTCTGAATGGGGCTTTGGAGGAGATATATGGGCCGCGTGGGGGGCGCGGGTTGGAACTGCGGGCCGGACGGGCTTCCTTCGCCCGTGGGTTGCAGGGCTTTGGCGCGCTTGCCGGTGCCAGCGACCTCGCTTTCAGAGTGCTGCCACTGAGAGCCAAACTCAAGGCCGGGATCCCAGCCATGGCGAAGGTCTTCACCCAGTTCAGCGACCAGAAGAGCACTGTCGAGGACCGTGGTGACTACTATGCTTACATTATGAACCCATGCCCGGTCTGCTGGGGCCGCAAGGCTGACCGACCAATCTGCTTCGCAGGAAAAGGGCTATTAGAAGAAGGTTTACACTGGCTCAGCAGTGGGCACAAGTTCCGAGTGGAGGAGATCGAATGTGTGGCCATGGGCCAGCCAACCTGCACGTATGCTATCTACAAGGAGCCGATCGACTAGGCCTGTTGAACAGGGCCATCGTTCGTACACGTGAGGCTGGGGGGTGAAAGCGTGGCAGAGGTTCCTCATATCCTTGTAGTAGACGACCAGGCAAGCACGGCTGAGATGCTGACCTCGTACTTCAAGGCGCAGGGCTACGAGGCCACTTCGGTGGGTCGGGGCAAAGACGCTTTGGCCTTCGCAGAGAAGACCATTCCTGACCTCGTCATATTGGACATCCGTCTGCCAGACATTGATGGCTACGAAGTGTGTCGCCGCCTACGTACTCATCGGCGCACCCAACACATCCCGATCATCTTCCTCACTGAGATGCACGAGCGCGGGGATAGATTAATGGGATTGGAACTAGGTGCTGTGGACTACATCACCAAGCCATTCGACATCCAGGAACTGCGCTTGAGGGTACGCAACGTGCTGCGCCGTTCCAGCATGGGGCGACTCTCTCATCCTATCACCGGTCTGTCGGCCGCGTCACTGTCTAGTGAGCGTCTGCATGAACTGCTAACCTGCTCCGATTGGGCAGTGCTCTCGGTTGGATTGCGGGGCTTGAGAAAATTCGCCGAAACCTACGGCTTTGTGGCACGGGACGATGTGGTACGTGCCGTGGCGCTTATACTGAGCCGCGTTGTGAACGAGAGTCACGATCCCGATGCATTTGTGGGCCACCTGGACGAGGCCAACTTCTTCGCCGTGATCGCGCCAGCCAAGGTGAGGCAAATACAGCAGGCCCTCACGGTACGGCTGGACGAAGCGATGGCCTTTTTCTATCCCCATGCGAACTGGGAGGCCGGAGAAGCGGGCTCCGACGCAAGATTGCCTCACCTGGATGTCACAATAGGCGTGCTCAGGCCATCGGCGCGCCCATTTTCCAGCCTGGAAGACTTGAGGCGAGCCATCATTAAGACTCAACGCGCAGATTAGGCGCATAGAGTATAGCCCACTCAGGTTCTGTGTCTGATAATGGCCTCTTTCTACAGGTAGGGACATCCGTGAAACCGACCGTCGTTATCCCCACCTACAATGAGGCCGAAAACGTCAGGCCTATGACCGAGGCGCTATTGGGCCTGGGCATCCCTACCCTGAGTATCCTGATCGTTGATGACGAGTCGCCCGATGGCACCGGTCACATCGCCGACGAACTAGCCACTCAACACCCAGGTCGGTTGCACGTGTTGCGCCGCGCAGGCCCTCGTGGTCTGGGCAGGGCCTATGTGGATGGATTCCACTGGGCTCTGGAGCACGGCGCCGACGCCATCGTCCAGATGGACTGCGACTTCTCCCATTCTCCCAGGTACATCCCACGGTTTCTGGAGCACATCCAGGACTACGACGTGGTCGTCGGTTCCCGCTACGTTCAGGGCGGTAAGACAGACGAGCACTGGGGCTGGGGCCGTTGGCTGCTCTCCTGGTGGGCCAACAGTGTCTACACCCGGCTGATCCTGGGATGCGATGTCCAGGACGTTACCGCCGGCTTCAAGTGCTGGCGGGCGGAGACACTGCGCGGCATTGACCTGAGCCGTATCCGCTCGCAGGGCTACGTCTTCCAGGTCGAGATGGCTTACGTGACCGAACGACTGGGCTACCGCGTGTTGGAGATCCCTATCTACTTCGAGGACCGGCGTGTCGGCCAGTCCAAGATGACGATGCCGGTCAAGATCGAAGCGGCGCTGCGAGCGTGGGAGGTGCGCTGGCGCCATCGCCACCTGCGACCTGGCGACCGGTTGACCGTATGATCCGCAAAGCACTGCCTGATTTGGGCATTCTCATCCTGCTGCTCTTGTTGCCCCTGCTTCTGTTTGCACCGGTGGCCCTGGGGCCGAAGACGCTGCTGCCGGCCGACAACCTCTTTTCGTTCGAACCGTACCAGGCGGCAGCCACTGACATAGGAGTAACCTTTCCCCAAAACCACCTGGTCTCCGATCTGATTCTGCAGAACTACGCCTGGAAGCAGTTCCTGGTCGATGCAATCCACAACGGGGAGTTGCCACTCTGGGATCCTTACATCTTCGCCGGTCACCCTTTCCTGGCCAATGGGCAGCACTCAGCGCTTTATCCTCTGAGTCTCATTTTTTACGTCCTCCCACTGTGGCGAGCCTACGGCGTGTTCGCCTGGCTGCAACTGGGGCTGGCCGGAGTCTTTGCGTATCTGTTCGCCCGCGTGTTGGGAATCCGAAGGCTGGGTGGATTGATCGCCGGGATCACTTTCCAACTCAGTGGCTTCATGGTCGTATCGTCGGTCCCGCACCCGATGATCATCGCCGCTGCGTCGTGGCTGCCGTTCATCCTGGCGATGGTCGAACTGATCATACAACAACGACCGGCGCTAGGGCGGCGGCCAGCGACGCTGCCCTGGGCACTCCTGGGCGCGCTAGGCCTGGGCTGCCAGATGCTGGCCGGTCATGCCGAGAACACCTATTTTGTCTTGCTGATCACCGGGGCCTATGCGCTGTGGCGACTCATAAACCAACCAACTAACACACCAACTAACAAAAGATGGTTAGTTGGTTGGCTGGTTGGCTGCCGTCGCCCGGCCCTGTGGCTGGCGGTGATGCTCGCCCTGGGCCTGGCGCTGGGGGCGGTGCAGTTTGTGCCGCTCTACGAGGTGGTCGCCGGGAGTTTCCGTGGAGGGGAGGCGGCGGCGAGTCTTGAGCAAGTGCTGGGTTGGGCCTACCCCCCGCGGCGTCTGATCGCTTTTGGCGTCCCTAACTTCTTCGGCAACCCGGCTCACCACGGTTACTTTGACCTTTTTACCTGGCAATGGACTCCCGCGCGGACGTTCCCCGACGGGCAGTACATTTACTGGGGCGTCAAGAACTACGTCGAGGGCGGGGCTTACCTGGGCCTGCTGCCGCTGTTCCTGGCGGCCATCGCGGTGCTAACCAACCAACGAACGAACAAGGTGGTTAGTTGGTTGGTTGGTTGGTTCCGCCATCCCCACATCCCATTCTTTACCTTGCTGTCTCTCTTCTCCCTCGGTTGCATCTTCGGCACGCCGCTCTATGCCCTCGTGTACACGCTGCCGTTGCTCAAGCAATCCCATTCCCCCTTCCGCTGGGTTTTCCCGCTCACGCTCTCGGTCGCCATCCTGGCCGGCTTTGGAATTGAGGCGCTGCAGAGGAGCAGGGGAGACAAGGAGACAAGGAGACAAGGTGACAAGGTAAGGGGGGCAGGGGAGCAAAGGCGCAATCTCCAATCTACAATATCCTCTCCAATCTCCAATCTCCAATCTCTAATCTCTAATATTCTCCTGCTCAACGCCCCCTTCTCCCTGGAGACACTTCTCGCCGCGCTGGCCTTCTGGGGCGGAGTGGTCACGATGGCGGGATTGGCTCTCAGCCGGGTCTTCTTCACCCGGATTGAGCCGCTGGTAGAGCGAGTGTTCCAGTCGTTGGCGCTGGCTCCCACTGCCTTCTCCGACCATCGCGCTTTCTACTCCTACGAGTTCAAGTGGGTGGCGCTCTTTGGGCTACTGCTAACGGGGACCGGCATCGTCTTGCGCGTGAGCCGCTGCCCGATCTTTGTCCGCCGCCGGCCCTTCGACCGCGCCCTTCGACAGGCTCAGGACGTCGCTCAGGGCAGACCTGTGTGGGAATTCCTGGTGGTCGGGTTGCTGGTGCTGGACTTCGTCACCTTCGGCGCGGGCTTCAACCCGGCCGTGGACCCGGCGTTGCTCGACTACACCCCGCCGGTGGTCGAGTTTCTGCAGCAGGATACTTCCCTGTGGCGCTGCGCCACCTTCACCCCACCGGGCACCACCAAGACGATGAACGCCAACGTGGGGATGTTCTATGGCCTCCAGTATGTCGCGGGCTACGACTCGCTCTTTTCCCGCCAATACGCCGACTACATGGCACTCATCGAGGCGCAAGACAAACTCCTGGTTAACCGCATCGCCCCCTTCAGCGAATGGTCGAGCCTCGACAGCCCGCTCACCGACCTGCTCAACGTCAAGTACGTCATCACCGAGGTGGAGATTCCAAATCCCAAATATCAACTGGTGTATCAAGATGATGCGGTGCGGGTCTACGAGAACCTGGCCGTGATGCCGCGGGCCTACACGTTGCCACTCCTGGCGGCGATGGAGCCGGACGATCTAGCGAGCGTGGTACAGGATCACGACCCTCGCAACTATGTCATTCTCGATCCTGGCATGTACCCGTTGGACTTCTATGCGCCGCAGCCAGGGACCGCCACGGCTCAAAATGTGACCCGCTATACCATCAACGAGGTCAAAGTTGATGTGCAGACTGACGGAGCCGAATGGCTGGTGTTGACCGACTCCTACTTCCCCGGCTGGAAGGCATTCGTGCGGCCGCAAGGGAGCGGTGAAGACGCTGAGGAGCAAGTCCTCATTTACCGCGTAAACGGCACTTTCCGCGGCGTGCTGCTGGAAAAGCCAGGCGCATGGGCAGTGCGCTTCAAGTACAGCCCCGACAGCGTGAAAGTGGGCGCGTTCATCAGTTTCATCGCCGGGATGATGGTGCTCTTCCTGACAGGGCTCTACCTGTGGCGCTTCTTCTACCGTGAGGAGGACGACGCAAGCACCGTCCGGCGGGTGGCGAAGAACTCCATCGCTCCCATCATCATCAACCTCTTCAACCGGGCCATTGACCTGGCCCTCGCCGCGCTGACGGCCCGCATCCTGGGGCCGACGGGCACCGGTCGCTTCGACACGGCGATCTATATATATCTCTGGTTCGACATCATCGCCAACTTCGGTCTGGATATGTACCTCATACGCGAGGTAGCCCGTGACCGTGACCGCGCGCGGCAGATATTTGTCAATACGATGTTATTGCGTCTGTTGCTCGTCGTGGCGGTGGTACCGGCACTGGGAGGTTTTCTGGCCGGGCGGCAGGCGTTGGGCGAGCCGCTGGCGACTGAGACGGTGTGGGCGGTTGTGCTGCTCTACGTCGGGCTGCTGCCGGGCAGTGTAGCCAACGGCCTGGCGGCGCTCTTCCGTGCCTGCGAGAAACACGAGTACCCCGCTGCCATCCAAACCGTGACCACCATCGTCAAGGTCATGCTCTGGGTGCCGGTGCTGGTAGGCGGGATAGGCATCGTCGGGCTGGCGGGGGCCTCTATTCTGACCAATGTGGCGACGCTGGCGATTCTGGCGCTGCTGGCGCGGCGGCTGATTTGGGCCGATCTGCCGCGCGCGGAGGGTCGCATTGTGTGGCGCTTGCAGCGCACGATGTTGGCCGAAAGTTGGCCGCTGATGGTCTCGCTGCTGTTGCAGGCGCTCTTCACTGGCGTCAACGGGGTGCTCCTACAGCAATCGCAGGGCGACGAAGTGGTGGGCTGGTACGGCGCTGCGCGCAAGTGGGTGGACGCGCTCAATATCATTCCTGCTGTTTTCACCTTCGCTGTCTTCCCAGTGATGTCGCGCCAGGCTGCTCAGGACCGGGCCGGGCTGCAGCGGTCGTACCGGTTGTCGGTCAAGTTACTGACGCTGGTTGCGCTGCCGGTGGCCGTGCTCGTCACGCTGCTGGCAACGGTGCTGGTGAGTTTGCTTGGCGGAGGAGCGTTCCTGCCCTACGGCGCGGTCATTCTGCGATTGTTGGTTTGGTCTATCCTCTTCGGCTGGATCAACAGCCTGACCAATTACGTGCTCATCGCCCTCAACCGCCAGCGGTACGTGCTCCTGGCCTCCGGCGCGCGCGTTGTCTTCACCATAGTGGCGAATTTGCTTTTCGTGCGGACGTTCAGTTACATCGCATCCGCGTGGATCATCATTGGCGGGGAGTTGCTGTTGGTGCTGCTGTTCTACGCCGACCTGCGCCGCCACCTGGGACCGGTGGGCTGGGTGCGGACGCTGGGCCGGCCTGTGCTAGCCGGGCTGGCGATGGGAGCGGCGACCTGGGCAGTGGCGGCTTACAGCCGCCCGCTGGCACTCCTGGCCGGTCCCGCCGTCTACCTGGCCTCGCTGGTTTTCCTGCGCGTCCTCACCCCGGAGGAGTGGGCGACACTAGCGCCGCTGCTGCCGGCGCCGCTGCGTAAGATGGTGCCGGTCTAGCATTTGTACCTTGCATGCTGCCTCTTACTTCCTGTTTCCTCGCCGCCCTGCCTTGCCCGACAATGGATATGGGAGTATACTACAGCAAAAGAACACGTAGGAGAGAAACACAATGTCTGAGGAAGCACTCGCCGGGAGGACATCACTCGTCGTGAACTGCGCGCATTGCCGGCCGACATAAAGTGGAAACTCGCCTCGCCCCAAGCACCAGGAGGGTAGAATACACTATGCCCAAGATAATCCGCATCCAGGACATCGCTCAGCACGTGGGGAAGGAAGTCACGCTCCAGGGATGGCTCTACAACCGCACCGACAAGGGGAGACTCCAGTTCCTCCAGGTGCGGGATGGCACCGGCTTTGCCCAGTGCATCGTCTTCAAGAAGGAGGTCAGCCCGGAGGTCTTCGAGGCCGCCCAGAGCCTGACCCAGGAGTCATCCTTCGTCGTCACCGGTACTATCCGCCAGGACGACCGCGCCCCCGGCATCCCCGGCGGCTACGAACTAGGCGTCACCGGCCTGCACGTGCTCCAGGTGGCCCAGGACTACCCCCTTCAGCCGAAGGAGCACGGGGTCGAGTTCCTGATGGACCACCGCCACTTGTGGATCCGCTCGCAGCGGCAGTGGGCCGTGCTGCGGGTGCGGGCTACCGTCATCCGCGCCATCCGCGATTGGCTCGACGATCACGGCTTCGTCAATATGGACACGCCTATCTTGACCCCAGCCGCCTGCGAGGGCACGAGTACCCTTTTCGAGACCGATTACTTCGGCGAGCCGGCCTACCTGGCCCAGTCGGGCCAACTCTACAACGAGGCGGATATCTACGCCTTTGGCCGCGTCTACTGCTTCGGTCCCACCTTCCGCGCCGAGAAGTCCAAGACCCGCCGCCACCTGACCGAGTTCTGGATGGTCGAACCGGAGGCCGCCTTCTGCGACCTCGATCAGTTGATGGAGATTGAAGAGCAGTTCATCTCCTACATTGTCCAGGCCTGCCTGCGCGAACGGGCGCAGGAACTGGTCCTGCTGGGACGGGACGTCAGCCACCTGGAGCAGGTGGTGCCGCCCTTCCCCCGCATCTCCTACGACGAGGCGCTGGAGATACTGGCGGAGATCCGGAAGGAAACAGACGACGAGGAACTCAAGGGTTTCCTGGAGATCGAGTGGGGGGACGACCTCGGTTCGCCGCACGAGACGGAACTGACCAAACGCTTCGAGAGACCTGTCTTCGTCTACGGCTATCCGACTTATGCCAAGGCATTTTATATGGAACCCTGGCCGGGCCGGCCAGAGGTCTCCAAGAGCGCAGACCTGCTGGCCCCGGAGGGGTATGGGGAGATCATCGGCGGTTCGGAGCGTATCTCCGACCCCGATCTGTTGCTTGAGCGGCTTAGAGATTGGAACCTGACCCGCGAAGCGTTCGAGTGGTACATTGACCTGCGGCAATACGGCTCGGTTCCCCACTCCGGCTTTGGACTGGGGATCGAGCGCACCGTGACCTGGATCTGTGGCCTGGAGCATGTGCGGGGGACGATCCCGTTCCCGCGTATGCTGAAGCGCGTATATCCGTAGAAATGACCAATGACCAATGACCAATGACCAATGAACAATGAACAATGAACAATGAACAATGAGCCTGAATAAGAAAACGAGGAGGAGGTAATGCGAACGAATAGAGATCGAAAACGAGCCCGAAAGCAGATCCGCAAGCGGAAGTTGCGCTATCTGCGTGGGCGGTTGGAGGAGGCGACCAGCCCTGCTGAGCGCCAGCGCTTGATCGCGAAGATCCACCGCGTCAGTCCCACAGCGCCCGTGCCGGAGGAGTAGTATTCTCGGCTGGGGGTCTGGAACCGCCCGGCCTTTTTGTGCCTGAACTGGGTGAGGGTGCCTGGATTACGATGGCCAACGCCGTGGTAACCGTCTGGGTCGAACCGGCGAAAATGTGAAAGGAGGGATGATTATTGACGATCTACTTGGGTGGCTATCACGGAACTCCCCATTGCGTGGGGGGCTTGAACAGGTAAGGAATTGGCAACCAAGAATATGATAAGGAGGAATTTCATGGCTGAGATTAACAAAGAAAATCTCCTCTGGGCGTATGAACGGATGAAACTCATCCGAACCTTTGAGGACAGAGTGTCCGGACTGTTTGCCGAGGGCAAACTGCCGGGCTTCGTCCACCTGTACGCCGGTGAGGAGGCAATGGGAGTGGGTGTGATTTCCCACTTGACGGACAAGGACTATATCACCTCTACCCACCGGGGTCACGGCCACTGTATCGCCAAGGGGGTGGACGTCAACTCGATGATGGCCGAGGTATACGGCAAAGCCACGGGCGCTTGCAAAGGCAAGGGTGGCTCAATGCACATCGCCGACGTGGACAAGGGAATGCTGGGCGCCAACGGCATCGTCGGCGCCGGCGGCCCGCTGGCCTGTGGGTCGGGCCTGTCGGCCAAGATTCTCGGCACCGATCAGGTGACGGTCTGCTTCTTCGGCGATGGCGCTGCCGAGCAGGGCACGATGCACGAGGCGATGAACCTGGCCAGCATCTGGAAACTGCCCGTGGTCTTTGTCTGTGAGAACAACGGCTACGCCGAGACCACGCCGTGGGGCTACCACTGCGCCGCCAAGGACATCTCCGACCGGGCTGTGGCTTACGACATGCCTGGGGCCACGGTAAATGGCACGGACTTTTTCGCCGTTTACGAGGCCGCAGAAGTGGCCATTGAGCGGGCCCGGAAGGGTCAAGGCCCGTCCCTGGTCGAGTGCCGTGGGTTCCGCTACTACGGTCACTTCCAGGGCGACAGCATGCTCTACGTTACCGAGGAAGAAAAAGCGCGCAATCACGCCAATGACCCGATTAAGAGTTTCAAGAAGCAGGTGCTGAAGCGCGGACTCTTGTCTGAGGCAGAGATCGCAGAGATTGACGCCAAGACAGCCAAGATGGTCGAAGAAGCGGTCGAGTTCGCCGAGGAGAGCCCCTGGCCTGTCCCCGAAGACGTCTTGACTACTGATGTCTACGTGAGTTACCCATAGGAGGTGAGAAAACGATGGCACGTACAATAACTTTCCGAGAAGCGGTCATTGAGGCCATGCAACTAGAAATGCGCCGCGACCCTACGGTGATCCTCATGGGCGAGGACGTGGCCGGTGGCCCTACGCTGCCCCACATGCAAGGCGAGAACAAGGAAGCCTGGGGTGGCGTCCTGGGCGCCAGCAAGGGATTGGCCTCAGAGTTTGGATGGGATCGCGTCCGCGACACCCCCATCAGCGAGTCGGCCTTCATCGGCGCGGCTGTGGGCGCGGCCTCGACAGGCTTGCGCCCCATCGCTGAACTGATGTTCGTAGACTTTTTAGGCGTCTGCTTTGACCAGATCTTTAACCAGGGCGCTAAAATGCGCTACATGTTCGGCGGCAAGGCACAGGTACCGGTGGTCATCCGCACGACGATCGGCGCGGGCTTCCGGGCAGCCGCGCAACACTCTGAATGTCTCTACTCAATATTCACTCACATACCGGGGCTAAAGACGGTCATCCCCTCCACGCCCTACGATGCCAAGGGGTTGTTCTCGTCCGCCATCCGGGACAACGACCCGGTCATATTCTTCGAACACAAACTGCTGTATGGCATAGAAGGTGAGGTGCCGGAGGATAACTACACTATCCCGCTGGGAGTGGCCGACGTCAAGCGAGAGGGCAAGGACTTGACCATCGTCACGATGGGGCGTATGGTTCATTTCTCGCTGGAGGCAGCGGAGAAGTTGAGCGGTGACGGAGTGGACGTCGAGGTGGTGGACCTGCGATCCCTCTCGCCGATGGACGAGGAGGCCATCCTGAACTCGGTCAAGAAGACCCATCGCCTGATCGTGGTAGACGAGGACTATCCCCGGTGCAGTATAGCAACGGACGTCGTCGCCCTGGTCGCCGGTCAGGCCTTTGACTACCTGGACGCGCCGCCCAAGATGATCACGCCGCCGCACACACTGGTGCCTTTCAGCCCAGTGTTGGAGGACGCTTACATCCCCAGTGTGGACACCATCGTCGCAACAGCGCAATCCCTGATGTAACAATCTTCAGGAACAGACCAGAAACCAGGTTTTCAGGAAATATCCTGGTTTCTGAAAGGGGTTACACCTCGTGACCGGGGTGTAACCCCCTTTTGAGGAAAGACTATGTCAACTGTCGGTATCATCGCCAACCCAGCCTCTGGCAAAGACATCCGCCGCCTGGTCACCCACGCCTCGGTGTTTGACAACCACGAAAAAACACACATCTTGCAGCGGGTGCTTCTGGCCCTGGACGCCGTGGGCGTCGAGCAGGTGCTCTTTATGCCCGACTACTATGGCCTGGTAGAGCGGGCGTTGGACGAGTTGAACCTCTCGCTGGAGGCGGCTGAACTTCACATGAACATGCAAGCCGACGAGCGAGATTCGACCGAGGCCGCCAGACGCTTTCGCGAGCACGACGTAGAGTGCATCGTCACGCTCGGCGGGGACGGCACGAACCGGGCCGTGGCCAAAGGGTGCAGCGACATCCCCATCGTCGCCATCTCTACCGGCACCAACAACGTCTTCCCCGATATGATCGAAGGCACCATAGCCGGATTGGCGGCGGGGCTGATCGCCAGGAAGATGGTGGACGTGGAAAAGGTCACATATACCGCCAAACAGTTGGAGGTGTACGTGGACGGCCAGTTGACAGAGATCGCCTTGATTGACGTGGTGGCGAGCACCGAACTGTTCATCGGCAGCCGGGCGCTATGGGACCCCCGCCGCCTGCGGGAGATCGTGCTGGCCCGGGCTGAGCCGGACTGCATCGGCATGTCGTCTATCGGAGGCTGTCTGCACGCCCTGGGGCCACGCGATGCCCAGGGGATGTACGTACGACTGGGCCAGGGCAACCACCGTCATGAACAGGCGGCGCTGGGAGTGCTGGCTCCCGTAGGCCCCGGTCTGGTCATCCCGGTGGATATCCAAAGCCACCGGTTGCTCTCCCTGGGGGAAGAGGTGCTGTTGGAACCAGCCGCCTGCACCGTTGCCGTGGACGGCGAGCGACAGATCGAAGTCTTCCCCGAGCAGAAGGTGAGCGTTCGATTGACAAATCACGGCCCCCGCGTGGTGGATGTGCAGCAGTGCATGCGCGAGGCCAGCCAACGCGGCGTTCTCAAGATGCCGCTGAAACGTGAAACGTGATCATCACGCAACACGAAACACAAAACACGTTTCACGTTCTGAAGTAGCCTTAAAGCCAGATCAAACCAGGAGGAAGATCAAATGGCTCTGAAAGCAGCCTTTGTGTTCGTGGCTCCCGACGTGGATCCCGCAGTTCATCGTCAGACGGTGGTGACACCCCAGGTCGAATTGACGGCCGTGGCAGTCAACAACTACGCCGAGGCCGTGGAGGTTTGCAAGGGATTGGTGGAAGAGGGTTGCGTCGCCATTGAGTTGTGCGGCGGGTTCGGTCACGCCGGTACTGCTCAGGTGGCCGAGGCCGTCGGCGGCAAGGCCGCCGTCGGCGTGGTGCGCTTCGACAACCATCCCGGCCTGGAGTTCAAGAGCGGCGACGACATTTTTGACTAGAGGAGTTCTCTATTTCATGGCAACCAAAATCATTATGCCCAAACTGGGCATGGCAATGAGCGAGGGGAAGGTCGTCAAGTGGCTCAAGGAGGACGGCGCGGAGGCCAAGAAGGGCGAACCGGTCGTCGTCGTGATGAGCAAGAAGATCACCTACGAGGTGGTAACACCGGCCGATGGTATCGTGCGCCACATCGCCCACGCCAAGGACACCCGCGGCATCGGCCAGATCATCGGATTCATCACCGCTCCCGGCGAGGATGTGCCCGAAGTAGTAGAGGTCGCTGCTCCAGCCGGGGCTCCCGCTGTTGCGGGAGCAGCAGCGGACACCCCGCCACCTGCCGCCCTGGCTGAAAAGAGGGTAGAACCACCCCAGGAGGAGAAGTTCGTCCCTTCCTCGCCCGCAGCCCGACGGCTGGCGCGAGAACTGGGCGTGGACATCTCCAAGGTCACCCCCTCCGGCCGCCGCATCACAGAGCAAGACGTGCAACGCTTCTACGATGAGCGAGCCCAGATCAACATCTCCCCCCTGGCCCGCCAGATGGCCGAAGCCGAGGGGCTGGACGTCGTCACTATTCGGGGCAGCGGCCCCAACGGCAAGATCATCGAGGATGATATCTTGCGCATACTGGAAGGTGAGAAGCCTCGGAAGGCCAAAGCGCCCGCCGAGAACATCCCCTTCATCGGCATGCGCCAGGCCATCGCCGAGCAGATGGTCCACAGCCTGCAGACGATGGCCCAGATCACGCTCACGACCAAGGCGGACGTGACCGAACTCAAGTCCACCCGCGAGGCACTGCGCGCGCGCTGGGACCGCAAGGTCTCCTACACCGACCTGCTGGTCAAGGCTGTGGCGGTAGCGCTGGGCGATCACCCGCTGCTGGGTGCCAAACTGGAGGGCGAGGAGATCGTGATGCCGGACGAGATCAACGTCGGCGTGGCAGTGGCCTTGGATGATGGCCTCATCGTGCCCGTGGTCCGCAACGCCGGCCGTATGACTGTCCCCGAAATCGGCGACAAGATCAAGGGCCTGGCGCAGCGCGCCCGGGAAAACAGTCTGAACGTGGACGAGGTCACGGGCGCAGTGTTCACCGTCACAAACCTGGGGACGTACGGCGTGGATGGGTTCACCCCCATCATCAACCCGCCGGAGGTGGCCATCCTGGGCGTGGGGCGCATCACCGAGGAACTGGCCCTGGTCAACGGCCAGGCTGTCGCCCGCTCCAAGATGGTGCTCAGCCTGACCATTGATCACCGCATCGTGGACGGAGCGCCCGGCGCGGCTTTCTTGCAGACACTGGTGCAACTCCTGGAACATCCCGCGCTGATCTTCGCCGGGGGAGGGGAGTAGCCATGGCCGAGATGCAAGACCTGGTCGTCATCGGCGGCGGCGCTGGTGGGTTCGTCGCAGCGATGCGCGCCGCCCAGTTGGGCGGCCAGGTGACCGTCGTCGAGAGCGCCTACTACGGCGGCAACTGTATGCACAAGGCCTGCATCCCCTCCAAGTTCCTCATGACGACTGCCCGGCTGATAGGACGGATCCGCAAAGCCGGACGCTTCGGCATCCAGGTGGGGGAGCCAGGCCTGGACATGGATACGCTCCACGACCGCAAGGACCTGATCATCGAAGGGTTGCGCATGGGCACCGAGCAGTTGCTCTCCGACTACGGCATCACGCTGATCGAAGGGCGGGGCCGGCTCGTCGCCCGTGACACTGTGGAAGTCAACCCCCCTCCGGCTCCCCCCTACGAGGGGGGAGGGTTCGATGGCGAGCGGATCAAGGCACGCAACGTCCTCGTCGCCACGGGGTCCGTCGCCGCCCAGCCGCCCATCGAGGGCGTGGATTTGGATGGAGTGATCGGCACTGAGGAGGCGGTCGAACTGCGCCAGGTCCCACCGCGCATCGCCATCCTCGGCAGCAAGCCCTGGGACCTGGAACTGGCGCAGTACTTCCACACATTGGGTAGTGAGGTCACGCTGGTCGAAAGCGGCCCCCAGTTGCTCCCCGAGGCCGACCGTGAGATCTCCCAGCGACTGGGCAAACTGCTCCACGACGCCGGGATCGTCATCGAGAGAAACGTCTCGGTGGATGTGATTCGCCAGAGCGACGATGGCTCGTTGGTCGTCGTGTTGGCCGAGGGCCAGGGCGAGGTGGTTGCCGACAAGGTCCTGGCCGCGCGCCGCCTGCCCAACACAGTTGGGCTGGGCCTGCGCCAACTGGGCATCAGGATGGAACAGGGCGCGATACTGGTCGACGAGCGTATGGAGACCAGCGTGGACCACATCTATGCCCTCGGCGACGCCACCGCCGGGCCGATGTGGTCACACAAGGCGAACGCCGAGGGCATCGTCGCTGGCGAGAATGCGATGGGGCTGACCAGCAGGATGAACTACAACATCGTGCCCCGCTGCCTCTACACCTGGCCCGAGGTCGCCTGGGTGGGGCTCACCGAGGAGCAGGCCGAAGCCGAGGGCATCGAGATGGAGATCGGCAAGGTTCCCACGGCCATCAATCCCTATGCCATGATCCTCGACGAGACCGCTGGCGTGATCAAGGTCATCGCCTGCAAGAAGTACGGCAAGATCATCGGGGCCCACATTATGGCCCCCGGTGCGGTAGACCTGATCAACGTCGTCGCTGTGGCGATGTTATCCGAGGCCACCGCCGGTGAACTGATGCGCTTCATCCCGATGCATCCCTCCATCGGCGAGGCGCTGGTGGACGCTGCGATGGACGTAGAGAAGCGGTCGCTGCACCTGCCCAAGTGGTAGGAGAGGCTTTGTGAGGCCCATCACCATCTGGCAGCCTGGCCTTCTCGATTACAACAGTGGCCTGGACTGGCAGGAAAGGTTGGCGACGGCACTCCGGCAGGGCAAACTTGGCGAGAGCCTCGTCCTATTGCAACACACTCCGGTCATCACCGTGGGGCGCGACGGTGGATGGGAAGACATCCTGGCCTCTCCGGCGCTGCTAGAACAGACAGGCGTTGTCGTACGTGAGACCGACCGGGGCGGTAAGGCGACCTATCACGGTCCCGGTCAGCTCGTCGCCTACCCAATTATGCGGGTTGAGCACGAGCGTCTCTATGAGTACCTGCATAACCTGGAGCAAGTTGTCATTGACTTGCTGGCTGAATACGGGATCAGCGCCGGACGTTTCGAAAAGCACCCAGGCGTCTGGGTCGCTGGCCGGAAGATCGCCGCCGTCGGGCTGGCAATCCACGGCGAGATCACCCATCACGGCCTGGCCCTCAACGTCGCGCCGAACATGGAGCACTTCGAACTGTTGATCCCCTGCGGCATCACTGACAGAAGTGTTATATCCATGCAACAAGTTCTCGGTCATGCCCCGGATTTTGACGAGGTGACACAACGGTTTGCCCAACACTTTGCCCGCATTTATCGGCGATCCCTCAAGTTTGTGCCGGGCGAACCACCTAGCGATGGGCTGGGGCACCCTGACTGGCTGCGCCTGCGCGTGTCGCAAGAAGCAATCGAGGCCGCCGCCCGGATGGAGGCGCTGCTCGCTGATCTTCACTTGCACACCGTCTGCCAGAGCGCGCACTGCCCGAACGTGGGTGAGTGTTTCCTGAGAGGGACGGCGACTTTTATGATCCTGGGTGACCACTGTACCCGGGGCTGTCGCTTCTGTGCCGTCAAGCAGGGACGCCAGGCACCGCCTGACCCCGATGAGCCCCGGCGTGTGGCCGAGGCCGCCGACC
>JAUWNP010000005.1 GCA_030612585.1 Anaerolineae bacterium | reverse complement strand
GCCCATAGCCGTTCCTCATTGAACGTGACGATCTCGACCCGCTCCACCCGTGCTCCGATTTCGTGCTTGATCAGTCCAAGTCTCGCAGACGCTTTACGATCTCATGCCCGTACTCTGGAAAGTAGCGCCCGATCAGGGTAAGATCAAAGGAGCCCAGGATTGATTCCTTGGGTTCGCGTTCCAGAAGGAAGCGGAAGGACTCGGTCACCAGGGCTTCCGGGCCTGCCTTGCCGCCAGCAATCTGTTCGTAGTCGGCTTTGCGGAGCGTCACCCGATGATGGGTCTCTCTCTTTCTCTCACGGTGACCTAGAACTCGTAACTGTTGCCTCGGTCCGATTGTTCGACCTCAATGGTTGCCATCGTTTGTCCAACCCTCCCTTTCAGGTGAAGTGCGTAGCCCCCCAGCCGGGTTTCGTCCCCGGCATTGCTTCCTCCGGGGCTGTTTGCTCGTCAATCCCGCAAAGGGTACTGTTCCGGTGCCTCGCCCACTACCTCAACGATCCTCGGGTACTCCGCCTCCGGTGCGCCAGGGGTAATGGCGTGCACACGTACTTTGAAGCGCCACTCGTCCCCGTAGTCGAAAAGGTACATGAACTCCTGGCCTACCTCCAGCCCCAATTTGCCTACCGTTGTCTCTCGGACATCGCCAGAGCCGGACGCCGCTCCCTCGGCCAGCAACTCAGAGGGCACTTCACCTTCAAATGGCTCTTCTATCGGCATCCCCCACGGATCGCACCCCTCTGGCAGGCAGTACTCGCTTTCCCCATCCCAGGCCCGACCACTCATAAAGAACGAGTAGAGGTGATCGGCATCCCAGCTATATGCTTCCTGGATGGCGAAATGCAGGTCTTCCAGGGTCTGGTCGGCGCGCATCTCGATCTTCCGCCACACTCGACCGTGGCCCGGTAACGAGACGTGAAAAGTGTATGTTTTCATTTCCTTTCCTCCGATGTGGTTAATTCTCCCCGAAACGCCGCATCCAGCAGCGACGTCCGCCAGTGCATTCGATTGGATGCTGACGGCGGAATCGCAACCTGCCTGGCTGCTTGCGACGCAAGTATCGCCACAGAGAAACGGCGTCTCCAGCTCCTGAGAGTAGCGGCAAGCCTGGACTAGCGCGCTGTATAGGGGTCACGCGCCGCCCGCTTGGCCTCGACCACCGCCAGCGGCTAGCCGTCTACTCCACTGTAGCACAAACGAAGCCCTGTGCCCCGCCATGTGGGGGTGCACGCGTCTATTAATGTGGCTGTCTTCGGAACTAATGGCGCACAATGAGTCTCAACATGAGTTTGATGGCAGGGTGCGCCAAGTGATGCTCCAACTCCTTGTTCCTTGCCTCCGCTTGCTCTAACTTGCTCAGTAACTTATCTCCGCCCGTTTTAGTTTCCAACAGACGCCTTTCCAATTTCGCAACCTTGGTTTCCCCTTCGTTCACTTTGCTTTGAAGTCCACCGACTTGCCTCGTGAGATCAGCAACTAGCCTATCTTTTTGCTTTAGGTCGTTTGCCAACTGTGCGATTCTCTCCTCCCCAGTAGTGATCACACCCTGTATCTCTGCGGTTGTCTTGGTCTGGACTTCCAGCTGCTCCTGCAACTTCGTCTTGGTCTCGATCAAGCAGGCTAACTCTGCATCTTGTTCCCTCACCTGGGTTGTCAGACCTTGGATCGTCTCCCGTTGCCCCTGCTGTGCAGTTTGTAGTCTCTCTATGGTCTCCTCTCGTTGTTGAAGTAGCCTTTCCAGGCTTTCCTTCTCCCCACGCAGTCGCCGCTCCGCCTCTTGTGACTGTTGCGACTCTCCCTCAATCTGTTCGATTCGACTTGTCAACTGAGCGATGTCCTGATCTCTGGCCGCAACATCCAAATGCAACTGACGAATCGTGTCGTCCTTCTCACTGGACTCCTTAACCAGGGCGTCGATTCGACTCGCCGACTGAGCAATGTCACGATCCCTGGCCTCGACATCCAAATGCAACTGACGAATCGTGTCGTCCTTCTCACTGGACTTCTTAACCAGGGCGTCGATTCGACTCGCTGACTGAGCAATGTCCCGATCTCTGGCCTTGGCATCCAAATGCGACTGACGAATCATATCGTCCTTCTCGGCGGACTCTTTGACCAAGGCCTTGATCTGTTCCTTAAGTTGTTCGTTTTGACCCTCCAACTGAGCCATCTGCTGATTCTTGGTTGTGGCTTCCGAATGCAACTGACGAATCACATCATCCTTCCCAGTGGACTCTTTGACCAGGGCCTCGATCTGTTCCTCAAGTTGTTCATTTTGACTCTCAAGTTGAGCGATCTTTCGATCCCTGGCCTCGACATCCGAACGTAATTGCCGAATCGTGTTGTCCTTCCCAGCGGACTCCCTGACCAGTGCCTCGATTCGACTCGCCGACTGAGCGATGTCCCGATCACTGGTTGCGACTTCCGAACGCAATTGACGAATTGTGTCATCCTTCTCGGTGGATTCCCTGATCAAGGCAGCGATCCGTTCCTCATTTTGCTGGAGGGTTTCTTCCAACTCTGCGAATTTCCGTCGCAGTATCTGCATATCCTGCTGCAGCCTTTCCACATCTTTGGTCAAGACACTACTCATGGTAGCCGCCCTCCCACTTCATACTATTCGCATGGCTTGCAGTCTCATGGCCTGATCCTGCACTTGTCTCTTAAGAGCACTTAGCTTGGTCTGTAGAGTTCGCACCTCGTTGTCCAACGCAATGATCTTGGGTAACAAAGCGTTGCGCACGATTTCTGTCTCTTCAAGACCGATAACCTTGTCTCTATCGAAACACCAAAAGCCGGGTCTCCCTTCGACTTGCCGAAAGCACTCGTGCATCGAGAGCAACGACCAAACAGTGCTTGGTGCACAGCGTCTGATGTAACTGACAGCGCTGGAGATGGTCTTGTAGTGCGCAGCGCCATTAGGATCACCCTTGGTCAGCACCGGGAAGATGTAGCAGATGACATCGAAAATCGCGTCAGTTGCTTCCGCCCACAAGGCCTTAGGATCCTCGAAAATCGTGCTGTGCTCATACACGGCAAGATCAACTTCACACGGTGGAGTGATCTGGCGAGTGTAGGCAACTAACTTGCCGTTTGCCGATTCCACTACGCGTACCGAATATGTTCGGGCACGCGCAGCAGGCACGTAATCTATTTTGAGTTCGAACTCGTCTTCTGTCCGTTCCAGAACAATCATCCCTCCCGCAGGAATGCCCTGTTCTTCAAGCCAGTTGAAAATCCCCCATGCATATCCCTCCTCGTGTGATACTCCACCTTCCATCCGCAAATCACCGCGAGCGTCAATGAGAACCAGGGGAATATCACCAGAGCCTGGCGGAAACACTCCTGCTGTCTTGCCATTGAGCGGAATTGTGCCGCTTTCCCGATATCCAACAGGTATGGCAAACTCTACACGCCGTCGGCGTCGGACTTTGGTCTTCTTTGGAGGTTTTCTTGGCTTCTCGATCTTGATAACTTTGGGATCACTCTCGACAATCTTTCCCCGTATGGGTGGCACCGCTCTGCGTTTGGGTTTATCTGGCTTTGTGGGATGCTCACGGACAAACCAAAGTACAGGTGGAGGAGATTTTCGCACTGGTCGGAACAGGCTGGACTGACTGTTGAGCAACACGCCCAGAGAAAAGGTAACCACGGGATCTGACACGTCCTCAAACAGGATGTATGCGATCTCCAAAATGCTCGCGGGTTTACTTCGTTGCGTAAGCAAATCTACTACTTGCTGTGTAGTATCTTCGTCGTTTGCTATCAGAAGGTCTCGCATGAACCATTCTCTTTCGAAAGACACAAACCGGTGGTCGGCATCATACCGCAGCGACTGCTTCAACTTATCGCGGAGTGGCTTGCCGTGATGCTCGATCAAGTCACCCAGGCTACTCTCCGGAGGCAAGTCAGGCTCGAGAAATGGAGCCGCGCAAATGAAGCGTTTCGCTGTGCCGTCCTCCAGCCTTACCTGAATGCATTGGCAGTGACGCCATACTGTACGCAGGCCGTTCGGAGTAGTAGCATATTGCTCAGGTTTCTTATCCTCGACAATCGCCATCTGGCCCCTGCTGGCGATGTAGATGCGCTGGCCGACCTCGTAGTCACCTGCCATTTGGTAGATCACAGCGTCAGGCGGAAGTTGCTCAATGTCGAGACTACCCGATCTGCCCTGTACTTCCGCAAGCTTGCACTGAAGCAAATAGTGCAACAGAACGTCCGTCGTGCACGGGACGTCCTCAGAGCGGATGAACTTGGCCATAAGATCCAGGTCAGCCTGGTTGGGGGAAAAGGTTTCTATGAAGTACGACCGGATGGTCATTACACGTCTCCTTCATCACGCTCTCACTACTCCCATCCCAACTTCTCCCCACTCTCCAACTGCTGCACCCCTTTGGGCAGCAACACAGGTACGCGATAGGTCACTTCGTTGTCGCTGTTGTCGGGAGTGAAAGACGCCTGCTCCCAGGCGATGTACCCCTCCTTGGCAAGCCTGTCAAACAGAGCAATTACCGTGTCCTCCCGCTTGCGCAGTCGCTCCAGCCGCCCGAAGAATGCGATGTCCCGCAGGTTGCGCCCCCGCCGGCGCTCGAAGTAGTCGTTGCCTGTCAACAGCCGCACCAGGGTCTTCACTCCGAACGGATACTTGCGCCCCTCACGTGCCTGGTTCCAGAAAACCGTCTCCAGGATTGTGTAGGCGGGGTCGAACACCTGGCTGGCATCCACGATGTCGTTGTCGGTCACGTGGCCCCAGGGCAGGTTCCCAGGACGGCAGTTGTCACACATCGCGCAACGGGACGGGGCCGCCGGGTCGGCGAAGTAGTCCAGGATGAAGTGGCGGCGACAGCGTCCACTGGGCAGGTGGACATAGTCAATCATCCACTTCAGCTTCCTCTCTCGCTCATCGTAGTGCCGCCGGATCTCATCCTGCTGCAGGTTGAAAGCCCCCGACGCCAGGAGCTTCGGCTGGCGGATCAAGGTGTAGCCTCTGTCCCAGGAGCGGAAGCTCAGCAGCCCTTTGGCCGTCAGGTCGTTCAGGATACGCTCCAACTCGGCCACGTCCACCCCGATGAGGCGGGCCGTCTCCAGCAGATTGACCTCGTTGCGGCTGCCGCGCCCATAGCGGGGCAGTTGGGCCAGGAAACGGTCCATCACCTCTTGCGCATGGACGCTCTGGCCACGCAGGGCTGCCTCGAACTCATTCCGCGCCATAAAGACGTGCAGCACGCCCCACACCGTGAAGTCCTCCTTACGGTCTACATAGCCCGCCTGCTCCAACAGGTGGACAATGACTCGCAAGTCCTGCTCCTCAATGCCGTACTCGGCCTCCACTTCCCTGGGGCTCAGGCGGATGGTGTCTGACGGCGCGGCCTTGCACAGCCCAAAGATCGTGCCTACCGCCTGGGGGTCGGGCAGCGAGGTGGTGCGGAAGTAGTCGTGGATGCGCCGATCCGACTTGTGGTACAACAGCACGCAATAGGCTGTCTCCCCGTCGCGGCCCGCCCGTCCCGCCTCCTGATAGTACGACTCCAGGTCGCCCGGCATGTCGTAGTGGATCACGTAGCGGATGTTGGACTTGTCAATGCCCATGCCGAAGGCTTTGGTGGCCACCACGATGTCAATCAACTCCTCGTCGAACAACTCCTGCACCTGAGTGCGGTCATAACTGTTCATCTTGCCGTGATAAGCCCGCGCCCGATAGCCCACCCAGCGCAGGCGATTGGCCACTTCCTCTGCCGTGCCCGTCGCCGCTGTGTAAACGATGGCTGGCCCCAACTGGTTATGCAGGATGCGCTGTAAGGTGGGAAACTTCTCGGTCAAGTGCCTCAGCCTGTAGACCTTGAAGTACAGGTTGGGGCGGTCGAAGGAGTCGGCCTTGACGACTGGCTCGACCAGCCTGAGTTGGGCCTCAATGTCCTGCCTGATGTTTTCGGTAGCGGTGGCCGTCAGGGCGACCACCGGCGGGCGCTGGGGTATGGCTTCGATCACCTTATTCAGATACAGAAAATCGGGGCGGAAGTCGTGGCCCCACATCGAGACACAGTGAGCCTCGTCCACCACCATCTGCACCACCTGGCACTGGCGCAGCGTGTTCATCAGCGCAGGATCGCGGAAGCGCTCAGGCGAGACGTAGACCAGCCGCAGGTCACCATTACGCATCCGCCGATAGACGTTCTCCCGATCAGAGGCCCGCTGGCCCGACACGATGTAGTCCACGCAGTGTAGCTTCTTCTGACGCAGGCCGTCCACCTGGTCCTTCATCAGCGCGATAAGGGGCGAGACGACCACCGTCAGCCCGTCGCGCAACAGGGCCGGCAACTGGAAGGTCAGCGACTTGCCGCCGCCTGTGGGCATCAGCCCGATGACATCCCGCCCGGCCAGCACGACCTTCATCACCTCTTCCTGCTTCTCGCTCTTGAAGCCGTCAAAGTCGAAGAAGGCTTTCATAGCCGCCAGAATGTAGGGCCGCGCTGCCTGATACGCTGCCTCGTCCAGATAGGAGGTGGACAGGGTGTACTGTCGCAGCAGGGCGTCAAAATCGGTCTCAATTCGGTCGTCCAGGGACTCAATGAAGGCGTCCTGATCGGTGATGCCCATGAACTGGGCAATGGCTGCATACAGTGCCTTGCGACTTCCTTCAACGCTGGGATCGCGCGCATAGCCAGGTAGGGAGTCGAACAGTTGCCAGGCATAACTCTTGGAGTGGATGCGTTTGTCGAAGAGCATCACCACGCCCTTATCATCCGCCGTGCGCAGCAGCCGTCCGAAGCCCTGCTTAAAGAGGATGATCATCAGCGGCAGCACGTAACTCTCGAAGGAGCGCCCCTCGCCATACTCCTGCATCCGTGCCTGAAACAAGGGTTCGAAGAACATAGGGAAGGGCAGCTTCTCCATCAGCACGAAGGAGAGTTTCTCGCCAGGCACGTCCAGCCCCTCCCAGAAAGACCGCAGCCCCAGCAGCACCGAGTTCTCGATGTTGCGGAAGTCTTCCTGCAAGGCCCGCTTGCTTTTCCCCTCCTCCTGCGCCAGCACGGGGATGCTGTGGACCTCAATGTCCTCCTTGATGGCTTCCCATGCTTCCAGCATCCGATCCCTGGCCGCGAACAGAAGCAGAGTATTGCCCCCCACGAAGGGCAGGAAGTCGCGCAGTTCGACGTGGAGCTCGTCTTTGAACTGCCTCATGCCTTTGGGCGTGGGTTCAGCGGCAAAGTAGTTGGGCAGAGCCAACAGAGCGCAGCGGTCGTAGTCGAAGATGGGTTTCAACTGCACTGTGTCATCAGGTCTCAGGTATTTCTCTAACCCCAGACGGTCAATGAAGAAGTCGAATCCACCTTTACGTATCGTTAGCGTGGCCGAGGTCAGCACGCAGGCGTGGAGTTGGGAGTACAACAACTCTTCCAAAGCACCGCCCACCCGCAGCGGGGCGCACTTCACTGTCCATTCCACCCACTTGTGGTCATCCTCTCCCTGCTCGGCAGCCTCCAGCCAGTAGACATGCCTGGCATTGCCCACCGCCAGCAGCCTGTCGAACAACACTCGCAGCTCGTAAAAGCGTTTTTGTAACCCTGCTACCTCGTCCAGCCAACCATCTTTATTCGGCACGGAGACAGCAGCCAGGGCGTCGCGCACCTTGCCTAGCGCCATCACCACGCTGTCCATCTCTTTGCAAATCATCCGTCGGGCCTGCTCGAGGTGGTGAGCCTGCCGCTGGTTACGGATGTCGGTCATCAGTTGCAACCTGGCCCCGTACTTCTCGTGGATGCGCTGTCCCCGTCGCTTGAAGTAGTCCAGAATCTGTTGCCCAAAGTCCCGAGTCAACCGCCCCAGAGTGGTACGGGCGGCCAGCAGTTGCCGCGCTGCTCTGTTTGCGTCTCCGCCCAGCCTTAGGGCCAGCAGGCGTGGAGCGAAACCGCGCCGCGTGCGCGGGTTACGCAAGCGGTTGAGCAAGTTGTTGAACACAGCACTGGACGCCTCTTGAGTCAGGATGCCAGTGATGGCTTCTTCGAGATTGTGTGCCTCGTCAATCACCAGGTTGCGCACCCCCTCCTGGCCTAGCGCCTCCCAGTCCTTGCTAACCAGCAGGGCATGGTTGACCACAATAATCTGGGCCGTCCGCGCTCGCCCGTAGGTACGGTATAGCAGGCATTGGTCGGCATAGTCGCAACGGCTGGGGCGGCACGTCTCGGCATAGCTGGCTATCTCCGCCTTGAGGTCGGCGAAGATAGGGTAAGCGCTCTCCAGCCAGTAGGTCAGTTCAGCCAGGTCTCCATCCTTCGTGTGGCGCAGCCAATTGAGAACGTAGAGCAGACAGATAGCCTGATCCTCGCTTCCTTCAGCGGGCTGGAACTCAGCATAGAGCCTGGCCAACTCGTTGAGGCAAATGTAGTTGGCTCGTCCTTTGAGCACCTGGTAGGTGAAATCGAAGCCATAGTCCTGCTGAGACTCCTCAATCTGCCGACGCAGTTGATCTTGCAGATTCTTGACCGTCGTGGAGATGAACACCCGCCCGCTCGTCGCCTTTGCGTAATCAATGGCCGGCAGCAGGTAGGCCAGCGTCTTACCCGTGCCTGTGGCCGCCTCGATCATCTTGAAGCGCCCTTCCTCAAGAGTCTCACACACCTGCTCGGCCATCTGGACCTGCTCCTCACGGGACTCGTACTTGTCGCCCAGTGCCTGATGTAGCTTGCCGCTCTTGCGATAATAGCCCAGCACCCGCTGGCGGTCGAAGGACACACTAGCCTGGGGCGAGGGCGGTAGTGGGGCCATGGGAACCAACACCTTGATGTCCAGTGGCTCGTTGCCTGCCGTTACTCCAGGCTGTGTGATCAGGTTGGACAGCAGGTATCGCTCTTTCGGCAGCAGCCGCAGCCACTCACTCAGAAAAGGCGCATCGAGTCTATTCAGGTCATCCACCAACTGTTGGAAGACGTACCAGGTGACGATCACGTCGTAACGGGCATCGTGATACGTCTTGCCCTGAGCCTCGAAACGGCGGAGCAAGTCCTGAAACATAGGTCGGGATTCGTAGTCGGCGGGCAGCAACTCGTCGCGCAACGACTCCAGGCGGTGAGCAGAGAGGGCGGGGTACAACAACACGGCCAGTTCCAAGGTGTCCAGCACGGGGTTGGGAATGTCCCCTTGCCTGCACCGCACTTCCGAAGCGAAACGCACAAATCTGGAGTCGAACCGCCCATTGTGGGCCACCAGCGGCAGGTCGCCGATGAACTGGCGGAAGTCGGCGATAGCCTGAGCCAGAGGCACGGCCTGGGTGAACTCCTCTGATGTGACGTGAGTTTTCTTTTGGATGACCAGGGGGATGTCACGGTCAAGTTCAACGTAACAGCAAAAAGTCGGCTGACCAGGATCAGGCTTGCCGTCAACGATCTTCAGGGCCGCAATCTGATAGATGTCAGACTTCTGGTAGTCCAGCCCTGTGGTCTCAGTGTCGAAGACGACGTAAGAGGACAAGTCGGCAAGAGGCAACTGACCGGTGGGAAGAACTTCGTACTTGGGCTTGCGAGGCGCTCGCCTCTTTTTCTTCCTGTCCAGCGGCTTCGCCTCTAAATCTTCTGCTGCCTCGATAATGCTACGCAGGGCGTAGCGGCTGCCTGCCAAGGGGAAGAAGACGTCACGGTGGGACAGCACCTTGTTGATGCTGGGTGTGCTTGCCTGATAGCCCTGCCGACGCAATAGAATCTCAATCTCATCGGGCGACAGGCCGTCAGGCTTGTCCCTGAGCAGTTTTTGAATTGCTTGTCCGATCGGGGAGTCTGGAGTCAGCATCTGCGTACTGCAATCTCTGGAACCTTAACAACAACAACCGACCTACCCAGTGGCGGCATGATTGAGGGACAAGGTATGGCCGCTCCAGGCAGGAGCCAGCACTGTGGATCGCGACCCCCTAGCCTGTAGCCCGCTTCGCTGCCATCATTGTAGCATAGTCGGGCCGGGGGGACAAGCGCCCACATCTCGTGATTATTCTAGAAATGGGGACATTCGTGGCAAGAAAAACGCATCTCTCAAGGAAAGGTGAGAGATGCGCCTGCGCGAAGGAAGCGCCAGGGGTGGAGGTGCTGCCTACTTTGTTGGTTGTGAACTTGTCGTAGGAGATAGTCTTTGGGGCGAAACGTGCTTCGCCCTTAACTCAGGCCGCGCGTCTGATGGCCGGCCGGAACTTGTAGCCGTAAACGATCGCTCCCTGCTCGCCGCTCCTTTGCACTTTGCGCGTCACCATCTCCACTGGCATGCCGATCTTCACTTCATCGGCGTCCACATCGGTGAGTTGTGCGGTCACCATGGGCCCCTCATCCAGGTGTACCAACGCCACGGTGTAAGGGGCGAACTCCTCGAACCCGCGTGGCGGGTTGTAGACGGTGCTGTAGGAATAGACCTCGCCCTGTCCGCTGAAAACAAATGGCTTCTGGGCCGGCGCTTCGCATCCCGGGCAGACGTCACGGGGTGGGAAGATCTTCGCCCCGCACTTCTCGCATACCTCTCCGACCAGCCGGTAACGTTGTGCTTGAAGTCTCCAGTTCCTTGGTATACTCATTGCAATCTCCTTATTGGTAAATTGGTAAATTGGGAAACTGGTACATTGGGAAACTGGTCAGCTATTCGCGCTTCTGGTCTACCGCTCACCAATCTACCAATTTACCAATCTACCATCCTTTCCAAGATATGTGTAATGACCGTCGCGCCGCTGCCGCCGATGTTCTGGGCCATACCCAGCCGCGCGTTTTTCACCTGATTGGCCCCGGCCAGGCCGCGCAACTGCTGTACTACCTCGACGATCTGGTAGATGCCGGTGGCCCCCACGGGGTGCCCCCGCGCCTTCAGCCCGCCCATCGTGGCGACGGGTACGCGGCCCTCAATATTGATCTCCCCATCCAGGGCCAGTTGCAGCCCCTGGCCTTTGTCCGCGAACCCGGCCGCCTCCAGGCTGAGCGCCGCCATGATGCTGAAGGCGTCGTGCAACTCGAACAGGTTTATGTCCTCCGGCCCGACCCCTGCCTGCTCGTAAGCGCGACGAGTCGAAATGATCGCCCCGTCCAGCACCAGCGGATCGTGCCTGTCGTGCACGGCCAAGGTGTCGGTTCCTACAGCCGAAGCGGCGATGCGTATTGGGGCGGCCGAAAGTGCGCGTGCCGCGTCGGCCGGTGCCAGCACGACCGCTGCCGCTCCGTCGCAGATGGCGGAACTATCCAGCAGATTGATGGGGTCGCAGATCATCTTCGCCCTGGTGAAACGTTCGGCCTTGACCGGGAAGCGAAACATGGCGTACGGGTTATTTATCCCATTCCGGTGGGCGTTGACGGCAAAGGGGGCGAAGTCCTGGTGGCTATAGTCATACTCGTGCATGTAACGCCGCATCAAAAGCGCGTTGATGGCGACGAAGGAGACTCCCTGCGCGGCCTCGTAGTCGCCGTCGGCCGCCATCGCCAGTGCCGTGGTCGTGTCGGGGCCGAGCGTATCGGTCATCTTCTCCACTCCAACCACTATGACGATGTCCGCCAGTCCACCGGCGACGGCCACGTATCCCACCCGCAGCGCCGCCGCCCCGGAACCACAGGCCGCCTCGATCTTGAACGTTTCAATCCCGCGTAGCCCCGCGAAATCGGCGACCAACGCGCCCAGGTGTTCCTGTCCGGTCAGTTCACCCGATAGCATATTGCCCACGTAGAGTGCATCGGCTCGCGCCACGCCTGCGTCGGCCATGGCGGCCTGGAGCGGTTCCAGCGCCAGATGTCGCAGGCTGGTATCCCAGTGCTCTCCTACTTTGGTCTGTCCCATACCGATGATAGCGACGTCTCTCATTGCATCAACTTCCTGGTGAACCGCACGTAGGTCGCGTAGTCAATCTCTATGCGCCGGGCGATGTAGTCACGGGTCGCCGGTGCCCGCTGTTGCCGCTCCTGGAGGCCAGCGGTGATACGGAGTGAGATGGCGTCCGACCCTGCTCCAGAGCCGTAACTCACCAACAACACCCGATCGCCCGGTGCGACCACGTCCAAAATAGCCGTCAGGCCAATGAGCGAGGAGCCGGCGTAGGTATTCCCAATATCGTTGACCAGGAGCCCGGCCTCAATCTGCGCCGGCGTAAAGCCCAACCGCTTGGCCGCCGTCTGTGGGAACTTGGCGTTGGGTTGGTGGAAGACAGCGTAGGTGTAGTCGGCAGGCTTCGTTCCCAGCGCCTCCATCAGCCCTTGCGCAGCGGCGGTACTGTGTTTGAAGTAGGCCGGCTGGCCTGTGAACCGGCCGCCGTGGGAGGGGTAGTGCTGGTAGGCCCGCCTCCAGAAATCGGGGGTGTCGGTGACGTAGGAGAACGAGCCCTCGAAGATGGCCAGCCCCTCCTCCGCCGGGCCGACCAGGTAGGCCGCACCCCCCGCGCTGGCCGTGTATTCCAGCGCGTCGCCGGGGCGGGCCTGGGCTGTGTCCATCCCGATGGCGAGCGCATACCCCGCCATTCCAGAGCCGACGAAGCCGATGGTGGCCTGGAGTGCCTCGGTGCCGGCCTTGCAGGCGAACTCCCAGTCGCCGGCCTGCGTGTGGGGCGTGGCACCGATGGCCTCGGCCACAATGGTCGAGGTCGGCTTGACGGCGTAGGGATGCGACTCGCTCCCGACCCACACGGCGCGAATGAGCGCCGGATCCACATCGCCGGCGCGGGCCAGCGCGTTGCGGGCCGCCTCAATGGACATGGTGACCACGTCCTCGTCCAGCCCGGGCACCGACTTCTCCTTGACCGGCGTGCCGCCCTGTCCGCCCGCCCACACGCGGGCCACTTCGCTGGCCGGCAGACGGTACCTGGGAACGTAGGCCCCGTAGCCGATGATGCCGACCTCGCGGTCAGGCTTGAGAATTGTGGGTTGGTTGTTGTTGGTCATGCGTCACTCGTTGCTCGCTGCTGGATACTGGATATTATCACTTGACAGAAGGCTTTTTCGGATGTATGATTTGTGGCAGATGCCACTTCATCAAGGCCCTCAATCATGGCAGAGAAATGGATCATTCGGGATCGTTACGACAACGAAATCTATCTCACCGAAGAACGGTGGGATCACATCTTGGAATACCACCCAGAACTGGAAGGGCATCTGGACAATGTGCTGAATACTCTCAAGCAAGGTCGGCGCAAGCAGGAACCAATCTATGCCTGACAAGTACAGGTACTACAGGCGTTGTGATGAGTTGCTGCCGGATCACAACCACATTGTTGTAATCGTCATTTTCAGCACGCGCCAGCGTCCTGATGGGACATCTTCTCGCAACAACTTTGTTACAACTGCATGGCCCGCTGATATCCTTGGGAGATGAAAAATGGCCGATGAGATGAATATCTACAAGTCCGATATCATGTTCGAAGATGATCATGCAGTTCACTTTATGTATGACCGGGATAGTGACGATTTGGAGATCGTTTTCGAGCAGGGACGGGCAAACTGCACCATAGAGTTGACCGAGCACATTGTCCTACGTTTTGACCGTGAGCGAGAGAGCGCACTAAGCTTGATCTTGGTCGGTTTTTCATTCCTGACGCAGCCCACCGAAGTGGGTCCCAGAAGTTTCCCTATGTCCAATCTTGATCACCTGCCCAACGACCTTCGCCGGGTGGTGTTCAAGATCATCACCACCCTCCCCGTCAATCGTTTCCTGAAGGTTTCCTGTTTCACCCCTACTCCTGCCGAGCGCATCCCCATTACTTACGTAGAACGCCCCACGCCGCTGCCTGCCTTGGCCTGACTCTGGCGCAGTTGGGCCAGGATCGCCCCGGCCCGGTCGGGGCGTATGTGGCCCTCGGCGATCATACGCTCCACGACCTGCGCCACTTCGTCACCCGTGGCGCCGGCGGCAATGGCCACCTGCCGGGCATGGAGCCGCATGTGGCCCCGCTGGATACCCTCCGTCGCCAGCGCCCGCAGCGCCGCCAGGTTCTGGGCCAGCCCCACCGAGGCGATGATCTCCGCCAGTTCCTGTGCGGTCTGCACGCCCAGGATCTTGAGCGCCACCCGCGCCGTGGGATGCACGCGCGTCGCCCCGCCCACGATGCCTACGGCCAGTGGCATCTCCAGTGTACCGGCCAGGTTGCCCTCGGCGTCGCGCGCCCAGGTGCTCAGGCTGCTGTAACGGCCGGAGCGTGCAGCGTAGGCGTGGGCGCCCGCCTCGACCGCTCGCCAGTCGTTTCCGGTACCAATGACGACTGCATCCACGCCGTTCATGATGCCCTTGTTGTGGGTCGCGGCGCGGTATGGGTCGGCGGCGGCGAAGGCCCAGGCCTCGACGATGCCTTGCGCCACCCGCTCGCCGGAGAAATCCCCGAAGGCCAGCGTTTCCACCGGCACTGTGCACCTTGCCCGCGCCAGACGGTGGTCGGCCAGGTTGGAAAGGATGCGCAGTCCCACTCGCCCGCCGGTGATCTGCTCAATGCGAGGGGCCAGTGATTCGCAGGCGGTGTTGACTGTGTTGGCCCCCATCGCGTCACGGCAGTCGAAGATGAGGTGCACCACCAGCATCGGGCCGACCGTGGTCTGCTCGAATACACGCACCTCTAGGTCTTGCGCCCCGCCACCCAGGCCGACGATGACCGGGTCGGTCTCGTTCGCCAGTGCCAGCAGTTCGTCGCGCGCGGCCAGCAGATCGAAGCGAGCCGACCAGGGATCGGCGACGTCCAGCACTTGCAACTGGCCGATCATCTCTGGGGCGGTCGTGATCGCCTGGAAGCCCCCGCCAGCGCGGGCCAGTTTGGCGGCGAAGGAGGCCCCGGCCACCACCGACGGCTCCTCGATGACCATCGGCACCAGCACGTCGCGCCCGTTGACCATGAAGTTGACCGCGATTCCCAGCGGAAGGCTGTGCAGGCCGACGACGTTCTCAATCATCTGATCGGCCCGTGTCAGACTGAGCCCCATCGCGCCGCGCAGGGTCGTGGTTTCGTCCTCCGTGAGTTCCGCCCGCCGGGCAACTTGTTCGATCCGCTCTTCCAAAGGCCGGTTGTAGAACCCGGTCAGACGCGAAGACTGTGTCATCAATTTCTCGCTAGTTCCTCGTCTTGCACAGAGTACTGGTGTCTAATACACACTTAAGCCGCCGGACAAGTCAAGAGCCCCGGCGGTTATGGCTAAAGTATACCACCGAGGCCCTGTCAAAAACTATCAGATTTGTAAATCAGGCTAGTACAATGGTGCTATAAGCCCTAATCCTCCAGCCTGCCAACGAAACTCCCCAGCGTATCGCTTCCTCGGATACGCAGGCGCGGCATCCCAAAGAGACCTTCCGGAGTGTGCGTCCTGCCCCATTCTGTCGTCACCGCCCCCCAGTAGCCGACTGACTTGAGCACGGCGATCAGGTTGGCATCGTATCGGCCAGAGGGATAGCAGAAGAAGCGCGGCAGACGGCCGGTGTGGTACTGAATCGCTTCCTGGATGCCCATGGTCTGGTAGACCAGGTAGTCGTAGGAACGGTTGCGCAGGTCTACGTGATCCCGCCCGTGAGATTGAATCTCCATCCCCGCGTCCGACATCTCCTTCATCTGCGCCCACGTTATATATTCCGACCACTCGAAGTGGGCCGGGGTGGCAAGCACGAAAAAGGTGCCTGTGAAGCCGTAGTCCAGCAGCAGGGGAAACACGACCTCGTAAGCGTCTCTGTAGCCGTCGTCGAAGGTGAGCACGATGGGTTTCTCTGGCAGCGGATAGCCTTGCGTCAGGTGAAGGTACAGGTCGGTTAGCGTGATGGTGTGGTAGCCCGCCTCGGCCAGGTATTGGAGTTGAGCCTCGAAGTTCTCCGGCAAGACGGTCAGGGCGCGGCGGTAGATGTCGGGGTTGGGCGGGAGTTTGGAGACGTAGTGGTACATCAGGATGGGCACCCGCGCCTGGTCGGGCAGAGCGACTGGCGTGGGGGTGGGCGTGGGCGTGGCCGATTCTCTGGGCGACGAGTGTGTTCCCTCTACCGGCTCGACGGTCTGGGGGATCTCCCAGCGACCGTGCACCGGCTTGGTGGGGGGTAGGCTGAGGGCGAGAGCCAGGGAAAGTATGCAGAACGCCAGGCGCATAGCCCTGGGCTGCAGTTTCTGGCTGGCGGCGCGACGTGCGGTGGATGGCTGTGGTTTCCTGTGCATAAACATTCGAGTGCCCCCAGAGCGCCGGGGGCGAGCGGAAGGATACCTCAGACGGTGCGATCTGTCAAGTGCAGGGTGCGTGAAATATAATGCGTAAGGCGCGGTGCGCGGCCATTTCCACGCCAAGACACGTTTCTGTAACTCAACTGGAATGTGCAGGAACCGCTACTCGTTGTATACTTACTTGGGAGTTGACTTTGGGATTCGAGATGTCGCCATCATCCAGGTCGAGGGTTATGTCGTTACATCAGGTGCTTGAGCGCTTGAGTATCGGCGAATCCATTCAGGACGCGCGAGTCGCTGGTCTACTTGACCTCGACCCACTGGTCGTGAGTCGCTGGCTCTGTGGCGAGGACCTGCGTGGCATTTACCAGCCCATTATCTTGCATGACTGTGTTCTCGACGGGCTTGATCTGGAGGGGCGCACGTGCTACGAGATGGTGGAGTTGGTCGGCTGTCGCGTCGCAGTGGCCCATTTCAAGCAGGCTTACCTTTACTCCAGTCTGCTGATCGAGGACTGTGTCTTCGAGGGGGACTTTCACGGCCGGGGTATTCAGAGCGACGGGCGCGTCGTGATTCACAACACCATCTTCACCGGCTATGCGGACTTCAGCGGGGCGAGCCTGCGCGGCATGGTCAATCTGGTTGACGTCTCTTTCCCTGGGAGCACCAACCTGTTGCACGTGCTGGTCAATGACTCGCAGGAGCGGCTCGGGCGTCAGATCAGGCTCGATGGTTGTCGTCTGCACGCCGGAGATGTGCCTGCCGGGTTAGACGCGGCGCGGTTGGGAATCACGCCACTCATAGAGGGTGTCGAGGGCGATCTGCGTGGCGCGGAAGGCCAGGGGCGGGAGTTTGCCGGGCGCAAAGAAGCCGGCCTTGTCCACGTCGTCGCCGGCCGATAGTTCACCCCCCGCCAGCCGGGCGCAGTAGATGATGACGATGTCCGCCCCGCGCTCGTGCTCCCGTCCGGCGATGACGTCAAGCAGACCGGTGACCTCGATCTCCAGCCCGGTCTCCTCGCGGCACTCGCGCACTGCAGCCTCGGCCGGGTCCTCGTCGAACTCGACGAAGCCGGCGGGGAAAGTCCACATCCCCTCACGTGGTTTCATGCGCCGGCGGACGAGGAGCACCCGGCCCTCGTGCTCGACGAGCACACCGGCGGCGACTTTGTGGTCGCGGAAGACGATCAGCCCGCAGGCAGGGCAGACGCGCCGCACACGCCCGAAGACCTCCCGATCCTCGAGCGCGTGACCGCAGCGGGGGCAGTAGTTCAGTTCGAGGGTTTGGCCCATAGGTCGGCTCTCTCAGCGCGCCAGGCCGCTATGGCCTGATCGTGGCCGCCGCCTGCCAGATCGTGCGGCAGTGCATCAGGGGCGAAGGCTCTCACTGCGCTGACCTCGCTCTCCTGAAGCCGCAGTTCGCCGCCCACAGCCCGGGCGTGGTAGACGACGAGGATACCGTTACCACGCGGGTCGTCGTTGAAGAAAAACAGGCCAAATAGTCCGCTGGCGGTGACCTCCAGGCCGGTCTCTTCGCGAGCCTCGCGGATGGCCGTGACCTCCGGCGGCTCATCAAACTCGCAATAGCCAGCAGGCAGACACCAGGCTGCGGGGAAAGCAAAAACATCGGGGCTGCGCTGCATCAGTAGCAATCGTCCGTCCTCCTCCAGGAGTACACCTGCTCCGACCTTCAACTGGCGGTAGGCGATGTAGCCGCAGGCAGGACAGACGCGCCGCACGCGCCCGGCGGCCTCCAGGTCTTCGAGCGCGCGACCGCATCGTTGGCAATAGTTTGGTTCGAGAACTTGCGACAAGTGGTAGTCTCTCCAGCCAACAGTCGCTAACGGCTGACGGCTAACCGCTAACGGCTTATTGATAACTGCTATTCATTGGCGGCGAGCACGCCAGGCCCAGATGGTAGCCAGCGCCAGCACCAGTGCAGCCAGTCCCAGGGCGACCTCCAGTCCCCGCCACGGTATCACTGAGCGCAGGCCGACCGCCTCACCCTCCGGCGCGCCCCGCTCGTCTCTCGGTGCCTCTGTCTCTTCCTCCTCGACCATCAAGGGTGCGACTTCGGCTACCTCACTTGACGTGGGCTCTGCGCCGTTCGTCTCTTCCTGCGGCAGCGCTGTTGCCACGGTGGGAGCGGTTGGGGCTACGGCAGCCTTCTCCACCACACCCGGGCTAGGGGACGGTGGAGGGGCAGTGGCATTCTCGCTCAATCCGCCTCCCGCGGCTGGCACAGTGGTTTCCGCGGCTCTTGGTGCCTCCGCATCGTAGTGTTCCGCCTCAGCGACGACTGTAGGCACCGCCCCGGGCGGAACCTCCATTGGCATCGGGGACTGGGTGGCGGCTGGTATTACCTTCTCAACCTCGACTTCGACTTCCTCGATGACCGGCGCGGACTCCAATGCCACCTGTGGGGCCTCGGCCTCCATCGGCGGTGCGGCTGCCGGTGCGAAGGCTTGCCCGCCCACGCCGGAGAGCAGCAGGTCGCCGGCCAGGACGACGACGAAGACGAGGCTGACGACGGCGGTCGCTGCCGTCAGAAGCGGCGCGGCCCAGGCGGGACGAGGGCGTGCCCGTTGCACAGGCCGTGGGCGGGCCGCCACCGTCTGCGGCAGGATGAAGTTGCGCGGGATGGGGACAGGGGGCAGGTCGCGCACCAGCGCCATGGTATGGCGCAGCGTGTCCAGTTCGGCTCGCAGCACCGGGTCGGCCGCCAGTTGTGCCTCCAGGCGCGCCCGTTCCCCAGCGATCAGTTGATCGTCCAGGTATGCCGAAAGCAGTTCGTCGCGCTGCTCTCGTTTCCCTGCCTGTCGTGTGAACAATCCTATCATCATTCCCCTAACTTACGCTCTCTTGCCCCTTGCCTCCCGCCTCATGCTCCCTGTCTCCCTGTCTCCCTGTCTCCCTGTCTCCCTGTCTCCCTGTCTCCTTGTCCCCTTGTCCCCTTGTCACCCATTGCCTCTTTACTCAAGACGGTACCGCGCGGGCAAAAGTTCCCCCTGGGAGTGGAGGTAATCGCGCAATTTGCCCCGCGCCCGCGCCAGGCGCGACCTCACTGTCCCCAGCGGTACATCCGTTGCCTCGGCGATCTCCTGGTAACTCAGTCCCTGCACGTCGGAGAGCACCAGCGTGATACGCTGGTCGGCGGGGAGCGTCTCGATGCCGGCCTGGATCACGTGGGCCATCTCCTGCCGCTCGGCGTACTCCTCCGGCCCCTCGTGCCCGTTAATCAGCGCCGGGTTGGCCTCCTCGTCCGCTTCGCCGAAATCCTCAAACGACGTAGTCGGGCGACGCTTGCGACGGCGCAGTTCGTCGTAGCAACCGTTGGCGACGATGCGCATCAGGTAGGACTTGAAGGAACCGCCACGGAAGCGGGCGAGGCTCTGGAAGGCGGAGATGAAGGCTTCCTGGGCGGCGTCGGCGGCCGAGGCGGGATCGCCCAGGATGCGGTAGGCGAGGTTATAGACCTGCTGCTGGTAGGCCAACACCAACTCATTAAAAGCGTCCACCCTGCCCTGCTGGGCAGCGGCAATCAGGCTCGTTTCGTCCATCCGGTTCCGCCTGCACTCCTGGCAGAGAGTCCCTTTCCTTCCTTCTCGTGTACCGGCCGGGCCGCCTTGACAGAATCTTGATCTGCACGTATTATACACGCAGAGTACGTCCAGTGTCAAAGGGCCAGACCCGATGCGCCGTCCCCAATCCGCCGAAGAGTACATCACCGTCGTGGACAACAAGGGCCGCGAGCGTTTCCAGCACGTCGAATACATCGTTACCGATGTGCACGGCGATACGGTCTATGTCACTGCGGACGGCCTGGCCTACGCCCGGGATTCGCTGGCGTGCAAGGCACACTATACCTATTTCAAGGAGAGCCATGCCCAGAATTTCGGAATTCTTCGGGATTGCGATCTACCTGTACTACAAGGATCATGCACCACTGCATTTCCATGCCATCTACGCGCAATATGACGCTGCAGTTGGCATTGACCCGATAGAGATTCTGAAAGGGAGTTTGCCCCGGCGGGCACAATCACTAGTCTTTGAATGGGCAGCCAAGTATCAGGACGAGTTGCGAGCCGATTGGGAATTGGCACGGGCGGGCCAGCCGTTACAACGCATCCCACCGCTTGAGTGATGACAGGAGGATGAGCGATGATTCTGCGTATCTTTGAAGCGGAAGTCTGTGGGCCGCACTTACTGCGGTTGACATTCAGTGACGGTACGCGCAAACGGGTAAATCTGTTGCCATTGTTAGATGGCCCCATTTTTGAGCCCTTGCGTGACCCGGCCTATTTTGCCCGTGTGGTCGTAGACCCTGTGGCTGGCACAGTGGTCTGGCCCAACGAAGCCGATCTCGCGCCAGAGGCCCTGTATGAGTTAGAGGCTGAGGAAGAACCTACGCGCGAGCCAGTCTTCAGTAGTAGAATACCTGTAGACACATATCCACAGCACCTCCCCGCCTAACATCTACTCAGATATTCTGGCATGGCCGGACATCGTGGTCTATGACTATACCGGCCCAGACGACACACTAGTCCACTACAAGCGGATCTACATTCGATCTATGCACGTACATAATTGGTCGCCGTGCAGGAAGCGGCAGGACTTCGGGTTGTAAAGTGACACGCTGGCGAACGTGTAGGGGCGGGGACACAATGGCATCCCCGCCCCATTTCGTATCCCGCTACAAGTTGCGCAGCACTAGTGGCAGGAAGACTTCAATCCGCCCAACTACGTGCAGACTGACGCCCCCCAGCACCTCGCCGCCGGTGCGCTCGCTATCGAGTATCCAATATCCAGTATCCAGTCAGGTGTGATTGGTCTCTCCTTGCATCCCTGTCTCCCTGTCACCTTGTCTCCTGGCTACTCCCGCTGCAGCGTGATCTCCACCTCCAGCGGCGAGGGCTCCTCGCTGACCAGGAGGTCGTCCCCGCTGGCGGACAGGTAGCCCTCGGCCCAGACGATGATACTGTAGTACTCGTTCCGCCCCAGTGGACGCTGCAACTCGAAGTAGCCGTTGGTGTCGGCCTCCGCAAAAGTGTAGATCTGTGCATCGCTACCATCCCAGCCGTCAACAGTGACGCCAGGGTTGAGCACGACGTAAAGCGCGCCAGAGATACCACGGCCGGTGTCGGCGTCGCGGACGTAGCCCTGGATGAACAGCCCTTTGGCGGATGGCGTCGGAGTCGGGGGCGGTGTGCCGGTGCCGATAGTCGCCGTGGCGGTCTGGGCCAGTTGCCCCTCCACGTATAATTCCAACGTGTACTGACCGTCGGACAACGGCTCGCCGGAGGTGCGATAGATGTAGTCGTGGAAGGTGCCGCTTGTCCCCTTCTCCCAGACCTCGTCGAAGGCGATAAATTCCTCGCCGTTGAGGATCCACTTCTCGTCGAAGTTCATCCCATCCTGCATCCCGGCGTAGGTGCAGAGGAAGTGCAGTTCCGCCAGGCCCGTGGGGAAGGTCGTGCCGGGGTTGACTGGGTTGCCCTGTGTGTCCACGCCAGCGGCGAAGGTGATGGGGCCGATGGCTTCCTGAGTCTGGGTGCCGGCGACGGTGAAGTCGGAGGCGGCGACCAACGCACCCTCGACGAACAGTTCCAGCCGGTAGGTGCCGGGGTCGAGCGGCTCGTCAGCAGTGATCGCCACCCAGGCGGAACCGCTGGTCCCCCAATCCCACGTGTCGGAGCCGGTCGTTACCTGCTCTCCTTCGTAGTACCAGACGCGGCTCCAGGCCACGCCATCGTGCATCTCAGCGTAGTCGAAGAAGGCGTAGGCCTCGGTGATGCCAGAGGGGAGCAGGTAGGTGGGATCGGTGGGACGGTCATCGGCGGTAACGCCCTCGGAGAAGATCAGGTTGGTGAAAGTGGGGCCTGCTGCCGTGCCACCGACGGAGATCGAGCCCTCGGCCAGTAGTTCCTCCTCAACGTACAGTTCGACGCGGTAGGTGCCGTCGTCCAGGCCAGAGGTGTAGTAGACGCTGACCCACCAGTTGCCACGCCCGCCGCCCTGCCAGGGCTGGGGGGGCTGACTGGCGTCATCCAGGAATTGGTCTTCGTGGTACCAGCGGGCCTCCCAGGTCATGCCATCGGCCATCTCCGCGTAATCCCAGAAGGCGTAGATATCGCTGGCACCGGACGGCAGTTGGGTGACGATCTGGGTCGGCTGGTCATTGTCGGTTGCGTCGGGGGCAAAGACTACGTTGTAAAAGCGAGGCTCACCTGAAGACGGGGGCCGGGGCCCTGGCCCCGGCGTTGGCTTCGGCGCGATGCCCATACGGGCGGCCTCTATGAGGGGCTGGGCCAGGTTGATGGGGCGCAGGGCGTTGATGAAGCCGCCGACGGGGATGCAGTTGTCGTTTTGATCTATCACACCATCGCCGTTGGTGTCTGCCAGGTAGCGGCAATCGGCGAACCGCTCGGCCCCCCCGTAACCGACCTGGGTTGGGACGCCGATGATCTGACCGTCTCCGTTCGCCGCCAGCCCGCCGCTGTTACCGCCGGCGATGGTGGCATCGGTCTTGACATAGGCCCGCCCCTCCACGCCCCGCTCGCGAGTGAAGCCGCTCACCACCCCTTCGGTGAAGGTGATCGTCTCACCGCCGATGCCGGGGTAGCCCAGAATCTGGAGCAGGTCTCCAAGTTCCAGTATGTCCGAGTCCCCCACAGACACGTAGTTCAGGTTCAGTTGCTCCGTATCTATCGGGCGGCCATCCAGGTCGCTGGCGATTTGAATCACCGCCAGGTCAAGTTGCGTGTCAATGGCCCGAACCTCGGCCAGATATCTCAACTCCGGCAGTTCGTCGGAGCGGACGGTCAAGGCCACGCCCAGCCCGTCTGGCTGATAGGCCGGGTCGGGGTCGGAGACGACGTGAGCGTTGGTGAGGATGAGGCCGTCGGGGGTGAGGATGGTGCCCGAGCCGGTCCAGATGGGCTGAAGCCGTCCACTGTCTTCGATCAGGGCGATGATCTGTACGGTGGAGCGCAGCAGGTTCTGGCGAATCTGGCGGTCGTCCGGTTGTGGTGGGAGCGCAGGCGTCTCCTCCTTATCAGTCTCAAGGCTGGGCGTCACCTTCGGCGGAGTCGTAGTTGTTGGTACAGGGGTGACGGTCGGCAGGACGTCGGATCCGGAAGGCAGGCAACTGAGTGTAGACAGAAGAGCCCAACCGATGATCAGCAGTCGCTTAAGTTTCTTCATCTTGCCACCTCAAAACTCCAGGGCTTGCCCTGAGTGAAATCGAAGGGATTCGACGAGGGCGCGGAAGTAGCGGTGGTGAGCCTCGAAGTCATCCACGCCAGCCAGGAGTGTAACGACGATGATGCGGCCGCCGTCGCGCAGCGCCAGATTCGTTCCCCGCACCACCACCGGAAGCCGATTCACGTAAGGGTTGCGGTCCACGTAGACGTAGGTGAAGGTGCGGCGGGTCGCGGTCTCTCCACCGACCAGAACTTGGTCGGTACTGAGGGTCTGATAAGCGGTCACCTGACCAGCACGCTCCAGCGCCAGCGCGTCCAGTACCATGGCAGGCTCCGCGTCGGCTGACAGCGGCCGGCTGCGCAACTCCAGCACGGTGTCGAATTCCCCACCCAGAGGGTCGCGCACGCGCAGCAGGGGGTCGTCGCCGGTCTCCCGCACCCAGGTAGCGGGGCAGCGGCCAGCGATGCCGGCCTCGGCGATGGTGAAGGGAATGGTGCGGAAGAGGATGGCCTCCCGCAGTGCCCAGCCCAGGGTGAGCGCTACTGCCACGAGGGCGAAAACGGCCCAGTCGGCCCAGCGATCACGTCGTCGAATAGTCTGTGAGGTCGTCATTTTGAGCCTCCTTCTCGATCAGCCCGCGTCGGCGCGGCAAGCGTGAGCCGGTTGGCGCGACGGATCAGGTAAAAGAGAGTACCGAAGGTGGCCCCGGCGACGATGGCGGCCAGAATCAGGCCTGGCCAGGGATTGAAGCCTCCGCCGGCCAGGCCCAGGCCGGTGGTGGTCAGTTCACCGCGCAGGTAGGTGAACAGGCCGTTGAGGACGGCGGCCAATGCGATGCCGCTGGGCAGCCACCATACCGGCTCATCCTCGAACCTGGCCCGGCCCAGGAAGTAGCCGGTCAGGCCGGCGAAACTGGCCTGGGCCAGCGTGGTGACGACGATGCGGATGACACCGACCTGCAGGTTCACACCGCCGCTGGCGACGACGTAATGAATGTTGAGCATCGTGGCGTATCCTAGCCCGGCGGCAGTGCCGTAGACGACGCCATCCACACGTCCGTCGAACTCGGCCGAAGGGTAGATAGAGTAGCGCACGGCGGCGTACTTGAGGAACTCCTGGGTGAAGCCGATGACGAGGATGGAGCCGAGGAGATTGGCCCATGGGCTGATGGGCAGCCAGTGGCGCACGTCGAAGACTTCCTCCAGTAACGGGATGCCGGCCGCCTGGGCCAGCAGCGCGCCGAGGATGAAGACCCCGAGGACGTAGCCCTTTGGTTCCGGCTCCAGCCGATCCTGCTGGTAGAAGAAGATCAGCCATAAGAGAGCGGGGACCAGGGCCAGGACGAGCCCGGATGCCACCAGTGCCCATCCTGTCAACGTCGGTTTAAGCAAGACCGCCAGCGCTACGACGAGGAGCACGAAGGCCACCTGGCCGAGGATATGGCCCAGCCCGGCGCGCCAAACGCTTGGCCGGTCTTGGGTCACTTTGGCGTAATGGCGCTCGCAGTAAGCGCGGCCACCGAGCCATTTGGCCTCCGGGCCGACCGGCTGGTGGCAGATACAACAGATGATTTCACTCATAGCCTGCTCCTTTCAGTGAGGGCCTTTCGTAATTCAAAGAGGGCCAACGTTTATTGTACTCGCGGGTGGTCAAAAGTCAACGTGGGAACTGGCAATCAACTATGTTTCAGTGTGGGGGATGTTGACGCTAGGGAGATGTGGGAGACCCTGCATCAGATCTGGCGGGTGGCCTTATCGTCGCCGGAGATGTTGTGTTTCATGGTGGCTGTCATTCATCGCCACGAAGGAGGTCCCGCGCGAGGCCGGGCGGTGGCAGATTGGCCGGTTCCAACCCCCAGGCGGCACGTGCTTGATCGAGTTCTTCCTGCGGGACCTCCAATGCCAGGCCACAGGCCAGGACACTTTCGAAGGCGGTCTGGTACCCGGCCGGGGCCTCCTCGCGGCGGCGCTGCTCCATCATCAGCCCGTAGATGTCTACCCCGGCTGGGCAGACCTCCTGACAGCGCCAGCAGGAGGTGCACAGCCAAACTGAATAGCCGGCGGCGTCGGGGTCAGCCAGGAAGGTGACGATGGCGTGGCCGCCTACTTTTTCCACCGGGCAGACGGTGACGCAGGTGCCACATTGAATGCAGGCCTCGGGGTGGTTCATCGCCACGTGCCCTCCCGCAGTCCCAGTTCCTTCTCTGGCAACCCCATCGCCAGCCCGACCAATTGCGGCAGGAAGAGCGCCTGCTTACGTAAGGTCCGCTCGTCCCGGATGATCAAACGCTGGAAGCGGCGTAGCAGCAACTGGCAGTTGCCGCAGCCGTGGAGCAGAAGGTCGGCATCTTGAGTCGCCTCCAGTTTGCGCCGTCCAGCCGCCAGCGCCAGATCCGGATCGGCCAGGTAGAGTGTTGCGCCGCAGCACTCATTCTCGCCGCCGTACTCGACCGGTTCTGCACCGGTCAGTTCGATCAGGTGACGCATACTGTGGGGCTCCATCGGGTCGTCGAAGCCCCTGGGCTGAGCCTTGTCGAAGCCCATCACGTCGCCGGGGCGGAAGACCTGGCAGGGGTTGGTGAGGGCCACACGAAGGGAGAGCGGACGCACGATGCGTGCCCGTATTTCCTCCTCCCGCTCGACCAGCAGCCGCAGCAAGTGCTTCACCTCCACCTGCCCGGTGACGGAAAGGCCGAGCGGATCCAGGCGGCGGTTCGCCCCGGCGTGCACTTCGGGGTCCTGGAGGACACGGGCGGCGCGGGTGAGGGTGTTGGTGCAGCCGCCGCACACGGTGACGACTGTGTTATGCCCCATCCGTTCCACCAGCGCCAGGTTGTAGGCGGCGAGATACACCCAGCCGGCGGTGAAGGACTCGACGACGGGCGCGCCGCAGCAGGCGGCTTGCTGGACGATCTCCAACTCGATCCCCAGCGCCCGCAGCACGGCGCGGGTGGATGCCTCATATTCGGGCATACGCTGGAGGACCAGGCAGCCGGGGTAGAAGGCCAATCTAAATCCCAAATCCCAATCTCCAAATCCCAAATCCCAACTTCCAACTGCTAAGGGTTTGGTTGTCTCATGGCCAGGGTGCAGCAACTCTCGACGAACGATGTGTTGAGGCCCAGTTTATCGGCCAGGCGGACGGTGGCCGGGTCGGGGTAGGCGACAGCGTTGACGCCGGCCAGCACGGCCCGTCGCTCCATCTTGATCTTTACCAGGCCGGCCGGGCGGGCGCAGCCCAGCGTGAGCGGGACGGTCGGGTTGAGCAGGCGGGCCACGGCCGCCAGCCGTCCGACCGCCTCTGGCTCCACTACCGGTGCGTCCGCCATCGGCGTGTGCGGCAGGGGGCGCAGGACGACGAGCACGACGACCTCGGCCCCGACGCGGCTGATCATCTCCAGCGCGGCCAGTTCGCCGCGCAGTTGGCCGAAGTGGAGGCCGATGACGACGTGCGGAGCGACCGGTATCTCCAGTCCGCGTAGCATCTCCAGAGTGTTGGCATAGTCGTCCGGCGAACGGCCGAGGTGTAGCACTTGTTGGATGGTCGCCGCGTCGCCGACGACGTCGAAGAGCACCTGGTCTACGCCGGCCGCATTTAACCCCTCCGCCGTCTCCCGGTCCAGCAGGCCGGTGTGCACGATGATACGCAATCCCCATTCCTTGAGCCGGGCGATGGCGAGAAGGTGCGGCTTGAGCGGCACCGCGCCGTCGGTGTCGGCCCCGCCGCTGATGAGTAGACCTTCACAACCCTGCTCGATCAACCGCCGGCCCTGGGCCAGCAAGTCGTCGGGCGTGGGAGCGGGCAACATCCCGGCCAGGAGTTGTCCCCGGCAGTGCTCACACTGGAGCGCGCACTGCCGCCCGGTCAGGCTGACGCTGGCAAAGCGGTGCGGGGTGTTGTGGTAGTGCTCGGTCTCGTACCGCTTGGCCCCTGGCACGGCGAACACCAGGTCGGGCGGATGGTGGCGCTGGCGCACTTGCCAGGCTGCTGCCTGCAATTCTTTCCAGGGGCGACGAAAGAGAACCTCAGCCTCGCTCAACGTCCGTTCCCGTAGTCACGCAACTGGTAGCGGATCAGTTCGACATCCTCTGGCTCCGGCGGGAAGGCATAGTTGCGGATGGGACGGCCGGGCCGCTCGTTGCCAAAGGGCCGGTTGCAGGCGACGCGCCCGTCGGGGCCGGGGCAGCCGGAGGTCATAAAGGGCTCACCATACTGGATCAGTTCGGCGGTGGCGACGCCAAAGCCTGTCACCTGCCCCGCCTCGTTGAACTCTATCTGCTCGTAGCGGCCGTGCTCTCCGTTGATGACGTAGCGCGCCAGTTGCACGCGCCGGTATTGGCCGTAGGAAGGCTGGGGATGGTCGTCCATCGTAGTGCCACCTTCGGGGAAGAAGGAGAAGAGGTGCGTGTGAGCGCCCAGGTCGTGGGCCCGCTGGATGGTGGCGATCATTTCCTGCTCCGTCTCACCCAATCCGACGACGAGGTGGATGCCGGCCTTGTAGCGGCCAAAGATGCGGGCGGCTTCTTCCAGCGTGGCCCAGTAGTGCTCCCAGCGGTGAGGGCCTCTTATGCCTTTGCCCCGGAAGCGGTCGAACAGTTCCGGCGTGGCAGCGTCTACCGCGACGCCGACCATGTCGGCCCCGGCCTCCCGGATCTCCGCCAGCCGACCCAGGTCACGGATGAGGGTGGGGGCGATGAGGGCGGTGATGGGACGGCCAACCTCATCCTGGAAGCGGCGGATGATGGTTTTAGTGTCGTCGAAGGCGCGGCGGTGGGTGATCATGCCTACGCAGACACGGCGCAACTGCCCGTCATCCTGGTTGAGGCGGGCGATGATGTCATCTAACTGGTATGTGGGCCAGTCAACGCGGATGAACGTTCTCTTGCCCGGCTCCACCTCTCGCCGGCGGTTGAGGCCGCAGTAGGCGCAGCGCCCGACGCAGCCGTCGTTGTAGGTCACGAGCAGGTTCAGGGCCGTCAGGTAGGAATCGCGGCGAAACGAGGCCCGTTTGTATCCCAGCATCATCGCTGCCGCCAGGCTAGTCTGCACGTATCCTGGACTTTCCATGTACTTTCTCCTTCTGTTCTCGAAAGGTGCCGCCTTCACGTTTTACATTGCTTCTTGCGCCGCCCATACTCCTTAAAAGCAATCCACGTCTCGCGGACGACACCACTCAGCGCTGCGGGATCGTCGCTCCAGTGCTCGTCCAGATGTCGCCGCTTGGTCAGCGCGTGACGCAATGGCCCTCCCATAAAGGCTGACCACTCTCTCTCGTACTCGTCCAGGGCCGCGAGGTCGCCTGTCTTGATGGCCCGTGCAGCCGCCTGGCCCGCGAGCGCGCCACCGACGATGGCGGAAAAGATACCCGCGCCAGTGATCGGGTGCGTGTGACCGGCGGCGTCGCCGACAAGGAGCGCGTTTCCTACGCGCAGGTGAGCGACTGTGCCGCCGGAGGGCACTAGCCCAGCGGTGCGGCCCACAATCGCGCCGGGCGCAATCTCCAGCCGCTCCAGGAGGTGAGCCAGCGCGTTCTGCGGGTCGCCGCCCAACCTTCGGCTAACGCCCACACCCACATTGGCCGTTTCCCCTTTAGGGAAGAGCCACCCGTAGCCGCCCTGGTAAGCAGGGTCGAAGTAGACGTGGGTGCACTCTTGCAGCGCAGGGAGGACGACCTCCACCTGCGAGGCGTCAAGAAACTCGGCGTTCACCTGTCCGATCCAACGGCCCACGGTCGAGCGGGGGCCGTCAGCGCCGATGATGGCGTGACATTCGATCTCGATGATTGAACCGCCCTGCTGTGCGAGGACGCCCCGCTCAGTGCGTTCCACTGCGCGTGTGGCAGTCCATACCTCAGCCCCGGCCCGGCAGGCGGCGATGGCCAACGTTTTGTCGAACAAAGCGCGGTCGAGGACGTAGCCCGCGCTGGGCGTCTCCACGACTTCGCCGTCAGGCATGTGGGTGCGTAGCGTGCGGATGCGCTGGGCGATGCAACGCTCAGGCGGGGACACGTAGCCGACGATTTGCACCGGCACGTACTCGGCGCACTGCACCGGCAGCCCGACGATGGGCCGCTGCTCGACAAGTAGCACGCGCAGCCCCTCGGCGGCTGCAACACGGGCGGCGGTGCTCCCCCCCGGCCCCGCGCCGATGATGAGCACGTCTAATTGCGAATTGCGAATTGCGAATTGCGAGTTTACCTCAACCCCCAACACTCTCCTTGTCTTCCTGTCCCCGTGTCACCTTGTCTCCCCGTCCCCCTGGCCACCCGCGCCACGATCCGCTCCAACAAGTCGAGTTTGAGGTAGGTCTGGTTCTCGAACTGTCCGGCGTAGGCGTCTTCCTCTTTACCCAGATCGTAGCAGGTGGAACTGTCCACGTCAACCAGGACGCCGGGCAGGCCGATGCGCTCAAAATCGTCGCGGTGTTTGGCGTAGAACGGCTCGCAACAACTGCCCACGAACGCCACTACGCCCTCTCCCTTCAATCGTTCCAGCGTCTCTTCCAGATGCTCGTAACTCTGGATAGAGATGGGTGTCAGGCCATACTTTTCAGCCAGGTGGAAGGCGTCGCCGATGCAGCAGTCGCCGCACTGAGTACACCCGTCCTGATAGCGATACTCGCAGTCGGGCAGTTTGGCGCAGTAGGGCAGAAGCAGCACCGGGCAGTCCGTGATCTCGGCCAGCGGCTTGACGACGGGGAAGACGTAGTTCACTTCGTCGGGGTGGATATTGTGCTGAGTGTAGGTGGTCTTCTCCAGTGCCTCGCGCAGCGTGCGCACCACATCGGCGGCGGTGACGCCGGGGATCTGGATGTCCTCTGTGGCGAAGAACTCCTCAACGATGCGACTCACCGCCTCCAGGTCGGCCGGGACGCCCTTCAGTCGTGCCTCCAGGTCCAGGATGGCCCGCCGAGGATAGGCAAAGAAGTCACCGGTGATAAAAGCCTCTCTGATACGGCGCTCATTCACCACAAGCGCGACCCGGATCAGCCCGCCGGGGCTCTTGAAAAGCGCCCGCAGTTCGTTGCGCTGGGCCAGCAGCCGGCGCACGCCGTACACCCATTCGTCGGACTGGAAGTAGGGCAGCCGCCGGGCCAGCAACTTTCTTTCAAAGGGGGTTAGTGGCCCTGGTTCAAAGCGAATGTCCAGCACCTCGGCAAAGCCCGCCGCCAGCGTGGCCTTGATCTGGGGCAGCGGTGGGACGGCGTCCAATTCCCGGGCCAGGCAGGTGACCCGCTCCTTCACCGATGCGATTTCCTTGTCCTTCAGTTTTTCGGTGGGGATGCGCAGGGCGCGCAGCATCGTGTCCACGTCGAAATCCACCAGCAGCGTGCCCTGAAAGAGGAACGCGCCATCCATGCTGGTGCCGCCGGTGCCGGAGATTTTGCGGCCCTCCACCTCAATGTCGTTTTTGGGGCGGAAGGCGGCCCGCACGCCCAGTTTCTCCAGGCCGCGGATGGCTCCCTGGCACATTAGTTCGTAGAGCGCTTCGACGCGGCGCGGGAAACGGGGGTCATCCTGGGAGGCGATAATCTCCCATCCCAACTCACTCTCGCCCCAGAAGAGCCCGCCTCCGCCGGTCAGCCGCCTATTTGTCTCGATGGCGTGCTCGCGGCAGTAGGGAATACGAATCTCTTGTTCCACCGCCTGGTGGTAGCCGACGAGTGTGCAGTGAGGGGAGAACTGCAAGAAGCGGAGCGTGTTGGGAACTTCCTTCCGGCTGCGTGCCGTCAGCACCACCTCGTCCAGCGCCATATTCTCGGCCGCCGGCCGCGGTCCGGTATCCAGGAGTCGCCAGGTTCCCGTCATTGTTTTCGTTAGTCTAATCCACCACCTGCGCAAAATCAGCCGGGGTGACGCCAGGGCTCTCAATACCGTGTTCCCTGTAGAAGCGGGTTATGGCTGCTTCGGCCTCCGCCTCGCGTACTCCTGCCAACACTGCCTCCAGGTCGGCCAGTTTCTCCTCTGGGAAGAAGAAAAAGTCGCCGGAGAGGGAGACGGACGTGAGGGTGCCGTCCTGCACCTCGGTCGTGGCGCGGATGAGGCCACCCGGCGCTTTGTACATCTTCTGCCTCACCTGTACGCCGGCACGGATGGTGACCTCGCGCTTGCGCTGAGCCTCGCCGAAGCGACTGGCGCGCGGCCGCCTCTTCTGGTAGAGCCACTCATCGGTGAGAAACTGCGCCGCCAGTTCGTCCGTCTTGGCGCGCCACTTCTCGTCCACCGTCGTCTCCACCTCCATCGGCCCCAGCATCTCGACGAACTTGTCGGCCATCAGCGACCACAACTCCTCCCTCGACGGGACGGGCTCGATCTCTTGTTTGATGGTCGAGAGGTTCTCGTAGATCGTCTTGTAGATTTTGTCGCGGAACTTCTCGTCGGGCACCTTCAGCACGCGGGCCATCATCTCGTAGTTGAAGTCCACGATCAGATTGCCGACCAGGACGTAGTAGTCGCCCATCTCAGCCGCTCCACAGCCGGAGACTTTGCGCTGATTGGCGACGATATCGTTGACCTCCCGGTACTCGGCGGGGATGCCCAGCGCGCGGTAGGCCTCGATAGGAGCCTGCAGGAACTTGCGGTAGAAAGCCAACTTTCCAGCGGGGACGAGTGGGTTGTCGCGGTGGATGATCAACTGGAAGAAGAGTTGTTCGCCATCCAGGTAGGTTGCGCCACCGCCGACCTCACGCCGGAAGACAGGGATGCCTTGCTCGCGGCAGAACTCCAGGTCCACCTCCTGCTCGGCGTCCTGGAAGTAGCCTATGCAGACGTAGGTCGTGGCGGGGGAGCAGAGGATCACTCCCTCGCGGCCCACGCGGGGCAAGGAATGGTATAGCAGTTGCGAATCCTGCCAGGATACGTTGCCAAGACGGTAGAGTTTCATCGGTGATTCTCTCCTGTGTATTTGGTGGGTTAGTGATTGGTGAATTGGGGGCGGATTAGCAATGGGCAGCCGCTCCAGCAAAAGAGAGGCTGCCCACTGCCAAAGTGACGTGCGCCATACGCAGGCGCATTGCTCTGCTAGCCCAGGATGTCCTTGTACTTCTCCGCCTCCTCCTCAATGAAGGTTTTCAACTCTGGGGAACCGGCCTTCATCAGATTGTCCAGTTCGGCGGGGTCGGATACCTCGATCTTGACCAGCCAGCCGTCCTCGAAGGGGGATTCATTAACCAACGTGGGCTCCCACTCCAGTTCCTCGTTGACCTCCATGATTTTGCCGGAGGCGAGGGCGGCGACGCGCCCTACCCACTTGCCCGATTCCATGGACATGAAGGTCTGCCCCTGCTCAACCTCCCGTCCGGTGCGTGGGGCTTCGACGAATACGATCTCCTGAGCGATCGCCTGGCCGAATCCGGTCAAGCCCTGCGTGACGACGTTCCCCTCCACCCGAGCCCAACTATGGAGTTCGTCGAAGTACGTGTCGTCGGGGAACTCAAAACCACTGATCTGCATCGATGCACCTCCATTCTTTTATGTATCCACACAACAAAAAGCGCCGTCACACAAGACAACGGTGCTCGCGCGGTTGAATCACAGCCCCCCCGGTCGTTACGCGGTCGTTCAGACGACGTGCTCGATCTGGTTCAACTGCTGCACCAGGCGTGACTTGCGCCGGGCGGCGTTGTTTTTATGGATGATGCCCTTCTTGGCTGCCTTATCCAGCGCGCTGACCGCCACGCGCACAGCCTCACGGGCCTCTTCGAGACGACCCTTGTCAATCAAGATCCGGGCCTTTTTGACCGCGGTACGAGCCCGCCCACGATATACCTGGTTGTGCCGACGCCTGCGCTCTGCGCTGCGTAGCCGTTTGATCGCTGACTTTGTATTGGCCAATGCTCAGTTCCTCCTACTGACAGATTCTATCAAATGTCATTTTACAACAACTCAGCCAATTTGTAAAGCCTGCCAGTCTGACTATAATTATGTCATAGGGCTGCTGCTCAGGCTCCCCGTGATGTGTTATTCCGAGCTACGCGTGGCGCGAACGGAATGCGCCACTCATTGTGCAATGACAGGATGTCATTAGTAGCGAGCGTAGCGAGTCGAGGAATCTCTGCTTACAATGACAAGCGCGGCCTCGGCATGGAGATTCCTCGACTTCCTTCAGTCGCTGCGCTCCTTCCGGTCGCTCGGAATGACGTTGGCTGAGTAGCAGGGTCGCAGGAGAGATAGGTGCAACAGTGCTGGCACTGGTTGCTGGCGCGGTTCTACTATTGGCGTGCACGACTTGTAGTCCGTTGACAGGGAGGGCAGCGAATGAGCGATGCGGAACAATCTTCTGGTGGCAGCGACTACCAGACACATGTGGGTGACGTTGCTGGCGCAGTGCACACTGGACGGGGTGACATCATTCACATTGAGAAGGTGGAATTGGCGGCCACGCGCGCTGCGGACGCACTGCGGCGCGCGCTCTCCACCGACGAGGAAACACGCGAACAATTTCTAGAGGCACTCCAACAATTATCCGCGCTCCAGGCCCAACTGGGGGAATGGAAGGAGTTGCACCACCTCCTGCACGAAGTGCTGGCTGCCTTCTCCCCCTTCTACGCCAACCTGCGCTCTCTCAGCTACGTGGAAGCGAGACCAACGAACGGGCGCACACTGCTACGAGGCTGGCGATCCTGCCAGACCGAAGTGGACCGGCTGATGGATTTTGAGAGTGGTGTAGAGTATATTCGGCAATCGCTCCGCCGTGAGGGAATCGTTGCCTCCCGGCCGGATTGGGGCAGACGCATCGCCTTGCTGCGGCGTGAGGTAGAGGATAGGCTGAGGGAGGAAAGGTGGAGCGCCGAGGGGTTGGTTGACCTGGCCGACGAGTTCAATCAGGCCTGCGATTGTTACCTCAGCCTCGCCGACCGGGAGTTGCGCCGGGTGGTTGAAAAAGTGCAGCGACTGTACACGCATTTGATAGGGGGTCTATTATGAGTGGCCTTTTCAACACACTACAAGAACGGTACCAGGTGCTGGTCGCCCGCAAGGAGAAAGGCGAGACAGGAGAGGAATTCCTGGAGGATGTGAGGTCCTTCATCGCCGACGCGCAGCGCGCCGGGGCAGTGACCGCTGACCTGGGCGAGCGCAGCCAACTGCGGGCCTGGATGCGCTTCCTGGCCAACACCCTGTACGACGCCACGGGCACCTATCCCGACACAGCGCTGCAACCGTTATCTCGCGGGCAGTTGGTCGGCCCCCAGCCGGAGCGTGAGGAAAAGCGGACGCTGCTGCCACCCCTGGGCTGGGCACTGGTGGGGGCAGCGGTGTTGGTCATCGTCGCCGGATCGCTCTTGTTCCCCCATCTGGTCGGCCCCCCGCCCAGCCCTACCCCCACGCCCGTGCCGCCCACCCTCACGTCCGTGCCACCCACCCCGGTGGCGGGAATAGATGTGGGGATAGGCCGGGGTGATACGGGAGGCCCGGCGCTGCAGGCGCAGGTCTTTTGCACTGGCACGACCGAGATCATAGGCCAGTTCGCTGTTCCAGCGCCGCTACCGGCTGATGCCCATTGGGGTTGGCGGTTGACGAGGGCAGGCCACATTGCCGCCGCGCAGTCATCTCTGGCCTGGGAGACGGGTAGCACCAGCAGCACAGTGCGAGTGACCTTGCCTGATGGTAACCCTCTCGCAGCAGGACAATATGAGTTAGCATTCCTGGTGGAGGACCAGCCGGTGGCGAACCGTACTTTCGAGGTGTTGGCAGGGAAGCCGCAGGTGGGCAACGTGCGGGTCTCCGATGTGCCCTCTGGAGTCGACTACACCGAGTTCACGTCCGGTATCCGTGTCCTCTATGTCACCTACGATTATGAGGGGCTGTGTGCTGGCCTGTCCGTCACCCGCGCCATTTACTTCGATGGAGAGAGGGTGCACGAGAGCAGCGAGGCGTGGTCGGGTACCAGCGTTGGGAGTGGCCAATTGGAATACTACCAACCGGGCAGGTTGCCGCTACCGAGTGGGGAGTACGAGGTCGCGCTGGGCGTGGGCGAGGAGGAGCCACAGCGGGTGAATTTCACGATCGTCGGGCCGACGCCCCTAACTTTCGGCAAAATCATCATTGCTCTGGGCGTGCAGCCCGACGGCACGCCGATTCTCACCGCGCCGGATAACACCTTCGATTGGAAGACTAAAACAGTCTATGCCATCTTTGACTACGTGGGGATGAGCGACGGGGCGGAGTGGCAGGCGGTATGGATGCGCAATGGCCAGGAGTTGCCGCGACCAGAGGATTTCCGGGACGTGGGAATGGATGGGACGGATGGCAAACACTGGGTGGTCTACTACGACGAGAGCAGGTCGGTGCTTCCTGGCGGGAGTTATAGCGTGACGCTCTACATTGATAGCGATCCGCAGAGCACGGCCGACTTCCAGATCCTCTACTACAAGCCACCGGAGTAATCAAGGAGAAGCGATGACCAAACGACACACGGGTGATACCTTCGAGGTCCACATCGGGTCGGTGAGCGGGCCGGTGCACACCGGCAAGGGCGACATCATCGTCGAGTCTTGGGATGCGCGAGGGGTGACGGCGGCGGACCTGGAGGCGCTGCGCGCTCTGTTCGCCGGTCTGCGGGAGCGCGTGGCAGCTGAGGCCTCGCCCGAACTGGTGGGCAAGGCGCAGGCACAGGTAGACACGCTGGAGCATGTGACCACCGCCGAGGAGCCCGACCTGAGCACGATGGAACGGGTGCGGGACTGGTTCGTCGAGCATCTACCCTCCGTCGCCGGCAGCGTGGCCTCACTGCTGGTCAACCCCGTCCTGGGCAAAGTGGTCGAGGCGGCCGGCGACCTGGCGGCAGGTGAACTCCGGCGGCGATTTGGACAGTGGGAGGAGAACACCCCTTGACACCCACTGACAGTATGTTATCATACAATTGGCGCCCAAGTCGGCCAGGCGATCGCCGCTTGTGGGAGCCGGTCTCCTGACTGGCCCCACAGGGGGAGGAAAGTCCGGGCTCCATAGGGCACGGTGCTGGGTAACACCCAGGCGGGGTGACCCGACGGAAAAGGGCCACAGAAAAGCAGACCGCTAGGTTGGTAGATTGGTAAACTGGTAAATTGGGAAACTGGTAGCGGTTCGGTAGGCCACCAATGTACCAATCTACTAACTACCAATCTACCAACCTAGTAAGGGTGAAAAGGTGGTGTAAGAGACCACCGGCGTCGCTGGTGACAGCGGCGGCCAGGCAACCCCCACCGGGAGCAAGGCCAAGCAGGGGCAAGACCCGCTTCGGCGGGCGCGGGGCGGCCCGCCCCGTCCGAGTCCCGGGTAGGTCGCTAGAGGCGGCAGGCAACCGCCGTCCTAGATAGATGATCGCCCACGACAGAACCCGGCTTATCGGCCGGCTTGGGTGCCACGAAGCGGTGTGTTCTCTGAAGAGCACGCCGCTTTCGCGTTGAACTACCCTCCAATCAACTTCTGTGCTACAATAGCACCAACTGGCGAGAGGGAGTACAAGGATGTCCATCGCTGTTTCCACCCTGTGGACGAGACCCGCGTGGATGCGGAGGTGTGCCGGCTTAGGAGCGAGTAGGGGGAGAGATGGTGAGTGCAGAAAGAATTGACAAGTTCCGCTATGAAGTGGAGTGGTCATGCGCGAATATCCCGACTTAATGGCCCAACAGCGTACGAAAGTAGTCTGGATGATGGTATTCGGGCTCGTCGTCCTCGCCTTGTGTGTTGGAGCAGCGCTGGCTGTACGCAGTTTATTCCGGCCCACGCCAGAGCCAATGCCAATTGCCACGTCACCGGCTGTTGTTGTGCCGATGACTTCCGCAGTGATACCCACGCCAACTGCCACAGCACCAGTTGTTGTGATGATCACGCCCAGACCGGCGGATACTCCCACGCCGACCAAGACACCGGCATCCATACTCACTCCACCCGCCACACCGACACCAGAACCCTCCCCCACTCCGCTGTCCGACCCCCAGGGCGACGTGGGTATCTACGAGAGCGGAAACCCGGTCGAGGGAGTTCCCGATGGCGTGGACATCCGTGCCGCCAGCGTGGGCGCCGACCTGCGAGTGGTGCTGCAGCCTACCGCAGGGGTGCCAGCGGCATTGGCTGAATGGGCCACCGAGGACGAGGTGCTGCTGTGGATTTCCCTCTACGATCCGGTCCCCGATCCGCCAACGGTGTTCACTGACTGGGTCTTCGTGCTGGATCTGGACGGGGACATGGCCACCGGCCGCCCGGCGGGTGCAGTTCGCGTCAACCCTGACCTGGGGTACGAGGTAGCCGTCGGTGTCTCATACAACGATGCCAGCGGAGAGTACGAGCCCTACTTGCTGGTGTGGGACCAGGCAAAACTGGCCCTGGTGTCGAAGCCTGATAAGCCTCGCTTTGTCCTGGATGAGGCGCGCACACTGATCGGGCTGGCCCTGCCGCTGGAGACTCTGACAGAAAACGTGGAACAGACCACCGGCATAACGCTCGTGCCTGGGGACGTGAAGGGTCGGGCGGCGGTGCAATTCTACGCAGGGGGACAGAAGGTGATAGACTTCTACCCCGACCGGCCCGACTAGGTCCGTGAAGAGTAGGGGCACAGACAAAGGCACAGGCGATGACGACAGAGTCCCATCTGTAGCGGAGGCTAATAAACAGCGAGACCATTATGAAAGTGAGGCCATCATGAGAAGAAAGCCGACTCTCAGAGTTGCACGATGGGAGGATAAGCGGGAGCGCCGTAGGAAAGTAGCCTTGCTGGTGTTATTCGGTCTGACCGTTCTCGCCTTGTGTGTTGGAGCAGCACTGGCTGTGAGCAGGTTGTTTCCGTCTGCACCAGAGCCAACTCCAACTGCCACCCCACCGGCTACTGCTGCGCCGGTGACTCCCACAACGTCGCTCACGCCAGCGCCGACGGACACTCCCCCACCAACCGAAACAGCAATACCGATACCGCCCCCGACATCGGATCTTTCCCCTACCCCGCCGGCCGACCCTCAGGACGATGTGGGCACCTACGAGAGCGGAGGCCCAGTCGAGGGAGTTCCCGGTGGCGTGGACATCCGCGTTGCCAGCGTAGACGCCGACCTGCGAGTGGTGTTTCAGGCCACCGAAGGGGTGCCAGCGGCATTGGCCGAATGGGCCACCGAGGAGGAAGTGCTGCTATGGATCGCCCTCTACGAGCCAGTTCCTGATCCGCCGGCGGGGTACACGGAATGGCTCTTCGCACTTGATCTGGACGGCGACGTCGAGACTGGCCGGCCGGTGGGCTCGTCCCGTATCAACCCCGACCTGGGAATGGAGGTGGCCGTCGCCGCCTACTATGACCCTTCCAGTGGGGAGTACGCGACCTATTTCCTGGTGTGGGACCCGGCTAAAGGGGACTGGGCCTATGGTCCCGGCGGGGCACGCTTCACCCTGGACGAGTCACGCACGTTGGTTGGGTTGGCCTTACCGCTGGAAGCGCTCACTCAAACGGTGGCGCAGGTCACCGGTGTGGCCATCGTGCCCGAGGCCGTGCAGGGCCGGGCGGCAGCACTTTCCCAGGTGGAGGGACAGAAGGTGATAGACTTCTACCCCGACCGGCCTGACTAGGATGGCGCATTGGCAAGCGGTGATGCTGCCGGAGGAGTTTGGTGGGGTGAGGGTGGAGGCGGAAGTAACGTGAGAAGTGACCACGATAAGGAGGAGAACCATGCGTACATTGTCCAGGATCATCGCTGTAATCGCCGTCGTCGTGCTGGTATTGGGGTTGATCGGAGGCTACGGTCTCTTCACCGTGCGCCGCCCCTGGCCCAAGACCAATGGCACGCTCCACGTGGACGGTCTGCAGGCGGAGGCGACCATCATCCGCGATAGTTGGGGCGTTCCCCACGTCTATGCCTCCAACACCCACGATCTCTTCTTCGCCCAGGGGTACGTCCACGCCCAGGATCGTTTCTGGCAGATGGAGTTCTCGCGGCGCATCGGCTCCGGGCGGCTGGCCGAGATACTGGGTGAATCCGCGCTGGACTCCGATCGCTTCATTCGCACCCTGGGGTGGCACCGCACCGCCGCTCAGGAACTGGGGCAACTGAACGCCGAGACGTGGGTAGCGCTGGAGGCCTACGCCGAGGGGGTCAACGGTTACATCTCCACCCACCGGGGCCGGCTGGGGCTGGAGTTCACCATCCTGGGGTTCACCGGCGTCAAGTTTGAGCCAGAGCCCTGGACCCCCCTCAACACTCTCACCTGGGCCAAGGTGATGGCCTGGGACCTGGGGGGCAATATGGATGCCGAACTGCTGCGCGCCCGCATCGCCGCCCGGCTGGGAACCACCGCCGTGGGCGAACTGATGCCCCCCTACCCGGACGACCACCCTGTCATCGTCCCGCATCCGCTGACCGGGGCGACGCTGCAGGCGCTGCCCGAGGCTGCCTTTGAGGCCCACGCGCTGGGGCTCGGGGCAGGCCCCTCGGCTTCGCTCGGGGCAGGCCCCTCGGCTTTGCTCGGGGCAGGCCTGGGGAGCAACAACTGGGTCATCGCCGGGAACCGCACTGAAACGGGGACGCCTCTCCTGGCCAACGACACCCACCTGGGCATCCAGATGCCCTCCATCTGGTACGAGATCGGCCTCCACTGCGATCCGGTGGGGCCGGACTGTCCCTACAATGTGGTCGGCTTCTCCTTCGCCAGCACCCCCGGCGTCATCATCGGCCACAACGACCACATCGCCTGGGGTGTCACAAACCTGGGACCGGACGTGCAGGACCTGTTCATTGAGCGGGTCAATCCCGAAAACTCCAACCAGTACGAGTACCAGGGGGAGTGGCTGGATATGGAGATCGTGCGCGAGGAGATCACCGTCGCCGGGGAGGAGGAGCCGGTGGTGATATTCGCGCGCATCACCAACCACGGCCCCATCATCAACGACGTAGCCGGTGGCACCGAGGATGATTGGGCCTTCGGCTGGCAGCCACTGGCCCTCTCCTGGACGGCGCTCCAGCCCAGCACGATGATGCACAGCGTCGTCCTCCTGGACCGGGCCAGCAACTGGGAGGAGTTCCGGGAGGCGCTTTCGTACTGGGACGTGCCCAGCCAGAACTTCGTCTACGCCGACGTGGAGGGCAACATCGGCTACCAGGCCCCCGGCCGTATTCCTATCCGTGCCTCCGGCAACGGTTCCATGCCGGTGCCCGGCTGGAACGATGAGTACGAGTGGGTGGACTACATTCCCTTCGACGAACTGCCCCGCGCCTTCAACCCGCCGGAGGGATACATCGTCACCGCCAACAACGCCGTGGTGGGGCCAGACTTCCCCCACTTCATCTCGATGGACTGGGCCCCTGGCTACCGTGCGCGGCGGATCGTGGAACTGATCGAGGCTGATTCCTCCATCTCACTGGCCGACGTACAGGCCATGCATGGGAATAGCAGCCCTGTCTGGGCAGAGGACGTCCTGCCCTATTTGTTAGTTCTCCCTTCGGCAGGCTCAGGGCAGGCTCCTTCGGCAGGCTCAGGGCAGGGCTCAGACCGCTTGGCGGAGGCGCTAGAGATGTTGCGAGCGTGGGACGGGCGGTCAGGGCGGGATAGTGCCGGGGCCGCCCTCTTCGAAGCCTTCCGCCTGCACCTGGTAGACCTCACCTTCGGCGACGAACTGGGGGAGCATCTCCTGCGCCGGACCCGGGGCACGGTGACGGTCGCGCTGGTGGATCTCCTGGCGGACGAGGCCTCCCCCTGGTTCGATGACGTGACCACGCCCGAGGTGGAGACGCGGGACGAGATCCTGCTGCGGGCGCTGGAGGGGGCGGTGGAGGAACTGACCGAGATGCTGGGGCGAGATATGGCCCGCTGGCGCTGGGGCGACCTGCACACCGCCACCTTCGAGAACCAGAGCCTGGGGCAATCCGGCATTGGCCCCATCGAGGCGATCTTTAACCGGGGGCCTGTGTCGGTGGACGGCACCAGCCGCACGGTCAACGCCACCGGCTACAGCATGAACGACCCCTATACCTTGAGGAGCGTCCCCTCCCAACGCCAGATTGTGGACCTGGAGGACTTCACCCGCTCGGTCTCAATGCATACCACAGGCCAATCCGGTCACCCCTATCACCGCCACTACGACGATATGATTGACCCCTGGCGCAATATCGAGTATCACCCCATGCTGTGGGAGCGGGCGGACGTGGAGGCGGATGCAGAGGGAGTATTGGTATTGACGCCGTAGGCGAACTGCGAGTGGCGACAGGTAGATACAGGAAGGGAGTAGGATGATGGCCCGACAAAGCGTCTTGGTCATGTCGATCCTCGTACTGGCGCTGGCGGCACAGGTCTGCAGTTGCCCAGCGCTGCCCAGCATCCCGCTCATCACGCCGACTGACACCCCCTCGCCCACGCCGGTGGTGCATGTTGATCTGCCTGCGCTGCCCGCGACAGGTGAGCCGGTTCTCATCTCCGGCGCTATCTCATACACCTCTCCCTTCTTCATCCACGGGCTGAAGGACTCGTTTGTGCTGCTAGAAGATCAGGCGGGATTCATCCGCCGTGACCGGGAATTTGAGTTCCCGCTAGTAGGCCAGGCGCTTGGCCCGGTCGAGGTGGTGGGTGACGACACGTTGACGTACAGCCTGCTGCTTCCCGCCATCCCACAGGGCACGTTCGTTGACGTGGACAACGACGGGGAAGATGACACGGGCGTACAGGTCTTCGCGGTGGCCTATTGGTCAAACACCTGGGGCGATCCTTTCCTGGAGCGGCGCGATGGAACCGGCTGGTCGAACGCCTACGCCTCGACGGTCACCGATCCTAATCGTGACGACGAGATAAAGGGTGGTATCCTGGTTGTGTGGGCGCCTGGCGATCAGCAGGACTTTCCAACCGGTTTCGGCGAAGATGGGTTGCTGTTCACCGCCGACGATCCCGTCAGTCCCATTCCAGCCGGTTATAACGTCGTTGACCTGAATCAGGAGCCCTTCGACTTCCATAAGGAAGCTCAGCCCCGGATTGACCTGCATGAGGGTGAACTCGCTGTCAACGACTACGCCGGTTTGTCCTATGAAGAAGCCTTTGGCGCGCTGTTCGAAAGGATGTCGCGCGATTACCCCTTCACCTCAGAAAAGGGCCTTGACTGGGACGCGCTCTACGAAGAGTTCGCGCCACCCGTCGCCCGCGCCCGCAACGCGGAGCAATTCTACCTCGCGATCCGGGACTTTACGTGGGCCATTCCCGATGGACACACCAACGTGACGATCAATGGCGACGTCTTCTTTAGGGAGCGGGGTGGCGGCTTCGGCCTGATCTTGGCGGAACTAGGCGACGGGCGTCTGATCGTCACCACCGTCCTGCCCGACATGCCTGCCGCAGAGGCCGGGATCAAGGTTGGAGCGGAGATCATTGAGTGGGATGGACAGCCGGTCGGTCAGGCGATTGGCCGGGTGCAACCTTACTTTGGCCCCTATTCGACCGAGCATCTCAAACGTCTGGAGCAGGTGGTCTTCCTGACGCGCGTCCCGCCCTTCGAAAGTGTCACCGTCACTTTCCAGAACCCAGACGCTAGCGGGCCGGAAGTGGTCACTATGGTGGCCGAGGCCGAGTACGCGTCGCTGTTCCAGGCTCTGCCATATCTGGCGGAAGACGAATTAACCCTGCCAATAGAGGGCGAGGTTTTGGACGAATCGGGCCTGGGCTACATCAACATCGCGACTTTCTCCGCGGGCTACAGCCTGATGACCGGTCTGTGGGAACACTACATGGGCGAGATGATTGAAAGTGAGATTCCTGGCCTGATCATTGACCTGCGGCTCAATGGCGGCGGTAATATGGGGCTCGCGCTTGACTTCGGTGGTTATTTCTTCGACGAGGAGATTATCCTCTCGCAGCGGCTTGACTTCAACGACCTGACGGGTGCGTTTGAGGTTGAGGGCCTCCCGGCGCGTATCGTGCCGGGGCCGACGCTCTACGAGGGTCCCATCGCGCTGTTGGTCAGCCCGTACTGCGTCAGCGCCTGCGAGGGTTTTGCTTATGCGCTGACCCGGGGCGGCCGCTCCACGGTGGTGGGCCACTACCCGACTGCCGGGGCGTATGGCGGGGTGGGGCGCGGGCAGTGTAGCCTGCCAGATGATCTGTCCCTACAGTTCCCAACCTCCAGGTCAGAGACACCCGACGGGGTCTTGCTGATCGAGGGTGTTGGCGTCGTGCCCGACATTTTCGTGCCAGTGACGGAGGATAGCGCCCTGGGGTTGGACGATTCTGTTCTGGACGCGGCCGTCGAGGCGTTGTTGGAAGAGATTGGCCGGTAGCGGCACCGGCCACCTTTGGCGATACGACGGATGGCCTGGAAACCTCTTCGCTGAGATTCGGGGTGTAGACAGGCACCCAGTATCGAATACCCAGTACCAGGTATAAGGAGACACAAGTGAACAAACAAATCATTACTACGGACAAGGCCCCGGCGGCCGTTGGTCCCTACTCGCAGGGAGTGCGTTTGGGTGATTTCATCTTTTCCGCCGGGCAGTTAGGGCTCGTCCCCGGCACGAAAGAGTTCGCCGGCCCGGACATCGAGAGCCAGACTCGCCAGGCGTTAGAGAACATCAAGGCGGTGTTGGATGCAGGCGGCTCTTGCCTGGAGCACGTCGTCAAGACGACGGTCTTCCTGCAGGACATGGGTGAGTTCGCCCGGATGAACGGGGTCTACGCCGAGTTTTTCCCGGAGGGACCTCCCGCTCGCTCGGCGGTACAGGTGGCCGCGCTGCCGCTGGGAGGGCGGGTCGAGATCGAGGCGGTGGCCGAGGCCTGCGACTGCGACACGCCGGAGGAGTGCGGCTGCGGTTGCTCATGACCCGATGATGCTCGATCAACGGCTACATCGTGGAGTGGGGCGGCGGCAACTGTCCGGTTTCCATATTTGCTTCTTGGGGTAATTTCGTGTAGAATAGCCCACAATCGCATGAAGTGTCCCTTCAGGTTGACAACTATGCCTATTGCCGACGTTCGAGCCAAGACAGATCACGACCTATATCTGTCTCAAATTAGAACCATATTGGCCCAGGTGCTCAGTGATTGCAAGGTATACCTGTTCGGCTCCCGTGCGACAAGCAGGTATAAGAACGTTTCTGACTTTGATATTGGCGTACTCGCTTCCAGAGACATAGAACGGGAACTTAGCCTCGCCAGAGAACTACTGGAGGCGTCCAACATCCCATTCACTGTGGACCTGGTCGATCTTGGTGCAACGGCAAGGGAGTTTGCTCGCCAGGTTCAACAGGAGGGTATCCTCCTATGAAAGGACTGAACGAGCGGCTGGCTTCCTGCCGACGCGCGGTTTCTACACTGGACGAGGTTTTGCAGATGGAGATCAGCATCATCGTCCGTGATGCCTCCATTCAGCGCTTCGAGTACTCGTTTGAAAGCCTGTGGAAGCTGCTGAAAGCATATCTTGACCAGTACGAAGGGATTGTCTGTAACTCGCCGAAACGGTGCTTCCGCGAAGCGCTCAAAGTGGAGTTGCTCTCTGTACAAGAGGCCGAGACTTGCCTGGTCATGACTGATGATCGCAACCTAACTTCCCACACCTATATTGAGGCCGTTGCCGAGGCTATCTATGGGAAGATTCCCTCTTATCTGGATGTGATGAATAGCCTGCTGGCAAACATCCAGGTTCACATTGAACAAGTGAGATTCTGAAGACTAACCTTCTCCGACCTATTACCCCTAAGGGCCGAGCCTACGGGGGGTGGGCGATAGGGTGTGGCTGGAAACGGCCATGCCTCCCGTGCTTGGAAAGGAGAAGGACGACGAGCAGCCAATGTGCCGGCGTCCACCTCTTTCCAGGTGGACGCTGTTTTTTTGACATGGGACGCAGATTCACGCAGATTTTCGCAGATAAAAAATCAGCGTGCATCAGCGTCCCCCATAATGTGCGCGAGTCTCCGACCCATTCCCCCTAAGGGTTGAGCCTACGGGGGATGGGCGACAGGGTGCGGCTGGAAACGGCCATGCCTCCCGTGCTTGGAAAGGAGATAGCGAATGAACGAATGAACGAATGAGCGAATGGACGAATGAACGAATGACAAAATTCCACAAGGAGGGAGACTCACGATGAAAAAGAAAATGTTCTGGGCGACTGTAGCCCTGATGATTGTGCTGGCCATGGTGGTTGGCTGCACATCGCCGACGGCTGTTGAGCAACCCACGGCTGCTCCTGAGCAGCCAGCAGCCCTGGAGGGCAAACTGATCATCTTTCACGCTGGCAGCCTGACTGTGCCGATGAAGGAACTGACGGAAGCGTTTCAGGCCAAGCACCCTGGCGTGGCTTTTGAGGCCGAGGCCTCGGGCAGTAACGCGGCCGCCCGCAAGGTCAGCGAGTTGGAGCGCGAGGCCGACCTGATGATGTCGGCTGACTACACCGTGATTGACAAGTTGCTGATCCCTGACTTTGCTGACTGGAACGTCCAGTTCGCCCGCAATATGATGGTCATTGCCTACACCGACGAGTCGTTGTACGCCGATGAGATCAACGGGGACAACTGGTACGAAATCCTCACCCGCGATGGGGTAATCTACGGCCACTCCGATCCCGACGCCGACCCCTGCGGCTATCGCACGCTTCTGGTCTGGCAATTGGCCGAGGCGCACTATGGAGTGCCCGGATTGAACGCGCAACTGGAGGAGCACTGCCCGCTGGAGAACGTGCGCCCCAAGTCGGTGGAGTTGATCGCGCTGCTGGAATCGGGTGATATGGACTATGCCTGGGAGTATCGCTCGGTGGCGGTGCAGCACGGCATGAAATTCGTCGAACTGCCGGACGAGATCAACTTGAGCATGGTCGAGCAGGCCGACTTCTACAGCCAGGCGACGGTGGAGATCGCCGGCAAGGAGCCGGGGACGACCATGACGATGACAGGCAAGCCTATCGTCTACGGCGTGACCATCCCCAGGAACGCGCCCAGCCCGGAACTGGCGCTCGAATTCGTAAAGTTCCTCTTGGGCCCCGAGGGGCAGGCGATCATGGAGATGCAAGGCCAGCCGCCCATCGTGCCGCCTGTCGCCGGTGACGTGGACGCCGTGCCCGATGAACTAGAGAACGTGGCGGCGGCGGCATCGCCGGCCTCGGCCCCCGCAGCCGACGCCGCCCTGAGCGTCACCGGCGCTGTCGAGAACGAACTGGCGCTTTCCAGGAGCGACCTGGAGGCAATGGGCGCAGAGGAGGTCACCGTCGAACATCCCAAGAAAGGGGAGCAGACCTACGAAGGTGTGCGTCTGACAACAATCCTGGAGGCGGCCAGTCCGACCGGCGCGACGCTCACCCTCACCGCCGACGATGGCTATAGCGTTGACCTGGCGCTCGCCGACGCGCAGGCTTGCGCGGATTGCCTGGTCGCGTTCGATGGTGATAGTCTCCGTATGGCTATGCCCGGGATGGAAAGTAATTTCTGGGTCAAGGGCGTGGTAGCCATGGAGGTAAAGTAGCCGATGAGCAAGCGACCATTCTCAACCATCATCCTCCTGCTAACGCTGACCGTGCTCGTCGGCTGTACGGCAGTGCCTACAGAGCCCCCCGCCGCTGAAGACACGCCGGCCGAAAATCCCGACGTCACGCTGGTTGTATCAGGTCAAGAAAGTGTCACGCTGACCTGGGACGACATCCAGGAGATGCCCGCCTACGAAGGGCCGGGCGGCCGGATCAGCAGCGTGGGCACAGTCACGCCGCCGTCCAAGTTCAAAGGTGTCGCAATCGAGGATCTGTGCAGCCTGGTGGGCGGCATCACGCCGCAGAACAGCGTCAAAGTTATTGCCAAGGATGGCTACGCGATGACGTTCTCCTACGATCAGGTCGTGCTGGGCGATTTTGATACCTACGACCCCGTCACCGGCGCCGACGCTCCCTTCGACGGCAAACTGTGGCTCGTCGTCGTCTACGAAGAGGAAGGCGATCTAATACCGGTGGACAGTGATGGACCACTCCGGCTGGCGGTTCTGGGTTCACACAAGGTGGTGACCGACGGCCACTGGTGGATCAAGTGGGTCGAGACCATCGAGGTTATACAGGCGCTGGATCAGTGGAGCCTGCACCTGGAGGGCGTGCTCTCCGAGGACGTGGATCGGGGCACGTTCGAGACGGGGGCTGCGCCAGGCTGTCACGGTACGTCCTGGACCGACGATGAGGGTCGCGTCTGGACGGGCATTCCGCTGTGGTTGCTGGTCGGACGGGTAGATGACGAGAATGTACACGAAGATGACGCGTTCAACGATGGACTGGTCGAGGCCGGCTACGACGTCAACGTGATCGCCGCCGACGGCTACAGCATCACGCTTGATAGCGCGACCGTCGCGCGGAACGACGACATCATAGTGGCCTATCTCCTGGACGACGAGCCTCTGCCGGAGGATCACTGGCCGCTGCGGCTCGTTGGCCCCAACCTGGAATCGTCTAACTGGGTGGGCGGTATCGCCACTATCGAAATCGTCTTGCCTGAATAAGCAAAAAGTCGCCCGGCACTGCGAGTGCCGGGCGACAAACAAAAACAAATGAAGAAATTATACTGTCTCATCCTGACCCTGGTTCTCAGCGCCTGCGCGCTGTCTCCTGGGGAAAAGACACAACTGCGCGTGCTCCTTGCCGGCAGCCTGATCGTCCCATTCGATGACCTGGAGGCCGCGTTTGAGGCAAAGCATCCCGACGTGGACGTGTTGATAGACGCCCACGGCAGCATCCAGTGCGTCCGGCACGTGACGGAACTTGAGGAACTGGCAGACATCGTCGCCGTGGCGGACTATGCGTTGCTCCCCATGCTGATGTACGAGACCAAAGACCCAGAGACGGGCCAACCCTACGCCACCTGGACACTTCAGTTCGCCACAAACCGGCTGGGGATCGCCTACACACCGCAGAGCGCGCACGCGGATGAGATCAGCGCCGAGAACTGGTACGAGATCCTATCCCAGCCCGACGTGCTGTTGGGGCTCTCTGACCCGCGTTTCGATGCCTGCGGGTATCGTGGCCTGATGCTGGCCCAGTTGGCAGGATCACACTATGGCGGTCAAGACATCTTTGCCGATCTTTTCGGTAGTCGCTTCACCCAGCCCATCCGGATCCAGACGCGCGGCGATGTCAGCATCATCCTGGTGCCGGAAGTGCTGCAACCCGAAAAGGACAGTGGGCTTGTGATGCGCGGCTCCAGCGTGCGGCTGCTGGCGCTCCTCCAGTCGGGCGATTTGGACTATGCCTTTGAATACGAGAGTGTCGCCCGCCAACACGGGTTAGAGTTCTTGCCATTGCCGCCAGAGATTGACTTGAGCGACAAAGTATACCAGGACAACTATGAGCGCGTCCGCGTCAGCCTCGATTTCCAGCGCTTTGCCAGTGTCAACCCAGAGTTTGAGGGCCATGCCATCGCTTACGGACTCACCATACCGGCCAATGCTCCACACCCCGACCTGGCTGTCGAGTTCATCCAGTTCCTCGTCGGCCCGGAGGGGCAGGCGATCATGGCAGAGAGCCAACATCCGATGATTCTGCCGCCGGTTACTGATAGCAAAGACGCCCTTCCAAAACCGCTGCAGACGTTGGTCAAATAGACGATAGGCAGGTACGTGGTAAAACTGCCCAGGCTACCCTCCCGCAGGTTACTGTTTGCTGTACTCGCAGGCTTGCATAGCCGTTGGGACGTACTTTTGTGTTGAGAACCCGTCCAAACCTGCGGGGGGGTGAGTAGTAACGGTACGTGTTGTGCAACAACATTGCCAGGACTCACCTGGAGAAACTGGGGTTTTCACTTGCCTTTTGCGCCAATTAGGGGAGAATAGGGGCTGGCGCGGCGGAGGTGAAAGAGATGTCCACAGTTCAAAAGGTGCTAATTGTAGAAGATGAACCAACCCTGCTGGAGACGCTGGAATACAACCTGACCCGCCAGAGCTACGAGGTCTGCACTGCCACTGATGGCCCGACGGCGCTGGAGGTGGCGCGACGGGAGCGCCCTGACGCCATCGTGCTGGACATTATGCTCCCCGGTCTGGACGGCTTCGAGGTCTGCCGCATCCTGCGCCGGGAGATGAATGTGCCCATTCTTATGCTCACCGCCCGTACAGACGAAGTGGACAAGGTGGTGGGGCTTGAGGTGGGTGCCGACGACTACCTGACCAAGCCCTTCAGTATGCGGGAACTCATGGCCCGAGTCAAGGCCCTCCTGCGGCGGGTGCGCCTTGACCGGGAGGAACTGGCGGCGGCCGGTGAGATGGCCGAGGCGGATTGGTTGGTCTTTGGAGACCTGGTTATAGACCTAGCCCGCCACGAGATACTACGCCAGGGAGAACCGTTGCGCCTGAAGCCCAAGGAGTATGACTTGCTGGTCTTCCTGGCCCGCAATCGGGGCATTGTCCTCTCCCGTGACCTGATCCTGGAACGAGTGTGGGGCTGGGACTATAGCGGCGGCAGCCGCACCGTGGACGTGCACGTACGCTGGCTGCGGGAAAAGATTGAGCCCGACCCCGCCAACCCCACCCGTATCGTCACCGTGCGGGGGGTGGGCTACCGCTTCGAGGGATAAAGTCATGTTCCGCACCATCCGCTGGCGCATCGCCGTCCCCTACGTCGTTCTCATCCTGTTGGCGACGGCGGCGCTGACAGTCTACTTCTCCGGCTTTGTGCGCCAGACCTATCTGGCCGACCTGTGCACCCAGTTGACGGGCGAGGCCCGGTTGGCGGGAGAGGCCATCGCGCCCATACTGGTTGGGGGAGGAACGGTCGAAACCATTGACCCCCTGGTCAAACGCTGGGGCGAGTTACTGGAAGCCCGCGTGACGGTCATCCGCGCCGATGGCGTGGTGCTGGGCGATTCCCACGAGCACCCGGCGGCGATGGAGAACCACCTGGGCCGGCCGGAAGTGCAACAAGCCCTGGCCGATGGTGTGGGGGTCAGCACCCGCCACAGCCGGACGATCGGCTACGAGATGATGTACGCCTCTGTCCCGGTGGAGGCTGGCGGGCAGGTGATGGGGATCGTCCGCGTTGCCCTGCCTCTGACTCGGATTGAGACCAGTGTGGCCCGTCTCCGCTGCACCATCGCGGTCGCCTCTCTGCTCACGGCCCTGCTGGCCGGACTATTAGCCCTGCTCATCGCCGGGCAACTGGCCCGCCCACTGCGGGATCTGACCCGCCTGGCCGAACGTTTGGCGCGTGGTGACCTGGACGGGCGCATCCATCTCTCCTCCCAGGACGAAGTGGGCCGGCTGACCGATGCCTTCAATCGCATGGCAACCGAGATTAAAACGCAGATGGAGGCCCTGGCTGACCAGCGGAACGCGCTGACCGCCGTGCTGACCCACATGGCGGACGGTGTCGTCATCACCGACGGGAAAGGGCGGGTGCGGCTGGTGAATCCCGCCGCTGCCCAGATGCTGGGTTTTTCCCAGGACACAGTCATAGGCAAGAGTTTCGTCGCCGTGGCCCGCGACCACCAGGCGGTCCAAGTCTGGCGGAACTGCCGGGCGAGCGGCGAAGAGCAGAGCGAGGCGGTGGAGATGGTAGGGCACGGCCCTTTCCTGCGGGTGGTCGCCACCCCCCTGCGCGGTACACCCCAAGATGGCTGCCTGGTACTGCTCCAGAACCTGACCCAGATACGGCGGCTGGAGACGGTGCGGCGGGACTTTATCAGCAACATCTCCCACGAATTGCGCACCCCCTTGGCCTCGTTAAAGGCGCTGGTGGACACCCTGCGCGACGGAGCGTTGGATGACCCCCCGGCGGCCCACCGTTTCCTGGAGCACATGGAAACCGAGGTGGACGCCATGACGCAAATGGTGCAAGAATTGTTGGAACTTTCCCGCATCGAGTCGGGGCAGGTGCCGCTGCGCCTGAAACCCACTCCCGTAGCCGACATAGTGCTCTCGCCGGTGGAGCGGCTGCGCACCCAGGCTGAACGGGCTGGCTTGCGGCTCACCGTTGACCTGCCACCCAATTTACCTCCGCTTCTGGCCGACGTGGAGCGGGTGCAGCAGGTGGTCACCAACCTGGCGCACAATGGTATCAAGTTCACGCCTTCGGGGGGCCGGGTGACCCTCTCGGCCGAGCCGGTCGGAGACGAGGTGGTCATCTCGGTGCGTGATACCGGCGTAGGCATCCCGCCCGACGATCTGCCCCGCATCTTTGAACGCTTCTACAAGGCCGACCGGGCCCGCAGCGGCGGCGGCACCGGACTGGGCCTGGCCATCGCCAAACACATCGTCCTGGCCCACGGTGGGCGCGTCTGGGCCACAAGCGTAGAGGGGAAAGGATCAACCTTCTACATAGCCCTCCCGGCCTTAACACCCCGTTAACAAACCTCTAACCCTCCATTAAACTTCCCTCAAAGTGCCCTTAAAACAACTGTGATACAATTTGTCTCGATGGATGAGAGCGGAGAGATGCTTATTTCGGGGCAGAAGCATGTGCCAAGGGAAGTTGGTCCGGTGTTTTCTTCCTACACTCACCTGATGACAACGTTGGATCAGGGTTGGCAAATCGAACCACCCGTCTACGTGCGCTATCGCCCGCGGTCTCGCTTGCGCTCGAAGAAGGAGAATACCTATCATTTCGTTCTCTGGAACGGAAATAGGGTCGCTCTGGTCAGTGTGCTCGATTGCCCCGAGATACAGCAGTTCCTGGCGGACAATAGGCTGACCATTGACCGTCTGTGAAGATGAAAACATTACAAAAAAGGAGAAGAAAATGAACATCGGAAGAAAGAACAGTCTGGTTCTGATAGGGTTATTGGTTCTGACAATGCTGGCGACGGTCGTGGGCTGCCAGTCAACCCCGACGGCGGCCCCCACGGAAGCGCCGACTACGTCTGCGCCGAACCCAGCACCTACGCCGGCCGGGACCGGGCTCTCGGGCGAGATCACAGAAGCCGGTTCAACGACGGTGCAACCGCTGGCGGAGAAACTGGCCGAAACGTTCAGCGCCCAACACCCCGACGTTGGGATCACTGTCCAGGGCGGCGGCTCCAGCGTCGGCGTCAAGTCGGCCGGGGAAGGAACGGTAGACGTGGGCGCGGCCTCCCGCGAGGTCAAGGACTCGGAGATGCAAGAGTTCCCCGACCTGGTGGTACACACCATCGCCCGTGACGGCATCGCCATCGTCGCCCACCCGGACGTGCCGGTGGATGGACTGACGAAGGAGCAGGTGAGGGACATCTTTGCCGGGAAGATCACCAACTGGAACGAGGTCGGCGGGCCGGACAAGCCCATCGTGGTCGTCTCTCGCGAGGAAGGCTCCGGCACCCGGGCCGCCTTCGGGGAGATGGTGATGGGCAAGGAAGGCCCGCCCATCGTGGACACGGCCATCCTGCAGCCCTCCAACGGCGCGGTGCGCACGACGGTCTCCACCACGCCCGACTCCATCGGCTTCCTCTCCTTCGGCTACCTGGATGAGAGTGTAAAGACGCTGGCCATTGACGGGGTGGAGCCTACCGAGGCCAACGCGGCCAGCGGCGTCTACCCCATCGTGCGGCCGCTCAACCTGCTGACCAAAGGGGAGCCTGCTGGCGTGGTCGAAGCCTGGCTGGACTTTATCCTCAGCGACGAGGGACAGGCCATCGTGGTTGAAGAAGGGTACATCGCAGTGAAATAAAATGGCACTGCAGAGGGGGGCGTCTCTCGGGTGCGCCCCCCTCTTCGCACGTGATGAATAGATTTGAATTGCGAGGAGTGTCTAGCCGTGGAACGACCGCTCATCCCTCTTCGACTTGCTCGTTGCCGGCAGCCGCTCCAGGGTAGAGGCTGCCCTCCCCGTGGGTTGTGTAGAGAAAGTTTAAGTGGGACAGGGAGAATGCGTTGAATAATCAAGGAGTCAAGCAATGCCAATCCGGTATGTCGTTGATCGCAGCGTCAAATACCTCCTGCTCCTCAGCGGTCTGGTCTCTATCTTCATCGTCTTCCTCATCGGCCTCTTCACCCTGCGCGAGGGGTGGCCAGCCTTCCGGGAGATCGGCCTGGGCAGCCTGCTGACGGGCCGGGTCTGGCGGCCAGGACGTGAGGGTTTCGGTCTCCTGGCAATGATCGCCGGTTCGGTTCTCGCCACCGTCGGAGCGATGATTTTGGGTGTGCCCCTGGCTCTGGGCTGCGCCGTCTTCCTGGCTGAGGTAGCTCCAGATAGCGTGCGGGCCATCGTCCGCCCGGCGGTGGAACTTCTGGCCGGCATCCCATCGGTGGTCTACGGCCTCTTCGGCCTGGTGGTGCTGGTACCGCTGGTGCGGCACATCCCCGTCCCTGGCAACACCGGCTTCGGGCTTCTGTCCGCCTCCATCGTCCTGGCGGTGATGATCCTGCCCACCATCACCAACATCGCCGAGGACGCCATCCGCGCCGTGCCCCGCGAGTACAAAGAAGGGTCGCTGGCGCTGGGCACCACGCAGTGGCAGACCATCGTGGGCGTGACTCTGCCCGCCGCTCGCTCCGGCATCGTCGCCGCCATCATCCTGGGGGTGGGGCGCGCCCTGGGCGAGACGATGGCCATGATCATGGTCATCGGCAACTCGGTCATCGTCCCCAGGCCTCTGGATAACAACCCGCTGACCCTTTTCCTCAGCCAGGCTCGCACCCTCACCGGTAACATCGCCGTGGAGATCAACTACGCCACGGGCCTGCACGAGAGCGCCCTCTTCGCCACCGGGGTAGTGCTCTTCGTGCTGATCATGATCGTCAACACTGCGGCCCACCTCGTGACACGGGGGCGGGCGGAATGAGCAAATGTGTGGAGATCACCGGCCGGCGCGTCGGGCGAAAAGTCGCGTTACCGTCGAGGTCAAATCTCGCCAGCCGGCACCTGACTCAAAAGGCGGCCTTCGCCTTTCTCTGGCTGACCGGACTGGTAGCCATAGTCGCGCTCCTGGCGGTGGTGGGCTACGTCGCTGCCCAGGGAGTGCTGGTGATCAACCTCGACTTCCTGCTGACGCCGCCCCGGGGCGGACTCTCCGGCGAGGGGGGTATCTCCACCACCATCGTCACCACCTTTTATCTGGCCCTGTTGACCATCGCCATCGCCACGCCGCTGGGGGTGGGCGCGGCGGTATACCTGGTGGAGTACGCCGGGGCGATGCAAGGGAGAGGTGGCCTAATCCCCCGTCTGGTGGGCCTGGCCCGCTTTGGAGTGGAGACACTGGCCGGAGTCCCCTCCATCATCTTTGGGCTTTTCGGCTACGCCCTCTTTGTGACAACGATGTGCTTTGGCTTCTCCCTCCTCTCGGCGGGGCTGGCCGGGGCCTGCCTCATCCTACCCGTCATCATCCGCGCTTCCGAGGAGGCCCTGCGCGCCGTGCCCCGCTCTTACCGCGAAGGGAGCCTGGCCCTGGGAACGACTCAATGGCAGACAGTCTGGGGCATCGTCCTGCCCGCTGCCCTGCCGGGGATCATCACCGGCATCGTTCTCAGCGTCGGCCGGGTGGTGAGCGAGACGGCAGTCTTCTACGTCACTCTGGGTGGGAGTTACCGCATGCCAACATCACTTCTTTCCGGGGGGCGGACGATGGCTCTGCACGTGTATTACCTGGCGATGGACACGCGGGCCTTCGACAAGGCGATGGGCACGGGAGCCGTCCTGATCCTGAGCATCATCCTGATCAACGCTGTCATCAACTACCTCTCGCGCCGTCTGACGGTGAGGGAGTAGCGCAGGGCAATCGTATTTATTTGTTTGCTCGCCAGGGATCGTCAGATCCCGGCCCCAGAGAGGCGAAAACCTATGCTCCAGACGGGGATCTGGCGATTCCCTGGGAGCAGAGTAGACCAATCAAGACGGCGGGGAGACGGAAGCACAGGTGCCAAGTCGAGTCATTGGGAGGGAAATGTGGAGCGAGTGGAAAAGAAACTGGAAGCACGAAATTACAGTCTCTGCTATGGCGATTTTCAAGCCTTGCAGGGCATCAGCATTGAGGTCTATGCCAACCAGATCACGGCCATTATCGGCCCCTCTGGCTGCGGCAAGAGTACGCTCCTGCGGAGTTTCAACCGCATGAACGACCTGATCCCCGGCGTGCGAGTCGAGGGGCAGGTGCTTCTGGATGGGCAGGATATTTTCAATGGGACAGACGTGGTGGAACTGCGACGGCAGGTGGGGATGGTGTTCCAGAAACCCAACCCGTTCCCCAAGACGATTTTCGACAACGTAGTCTACGGCCCCCGTGCTCACGGCGTCAAGAACAAGGCCCAGTTAGCCGAGATCGTGGAAAGGAGTCTCCGGGCGGCCGCTCTCTGGAACGAGGTCAAGGATGATTTGCACAAATCCGCGCTGGCTCTCTCCGGCGGGCAGCAGCAGCGGCTGTGCATCGCCCGCGCCCTGGCCGTGGAGCCGGAGGTGATCTTGATGGATGAGCCTTGCTCGGCGCTGGACCCCATCGCCACCCTGCGCATCGAGGAACTGATGCGGGTGTTGAAGGAAAAGTACACCATTGTCATTGTCACTCACAATATGCAGCAGGCGGCCCGCGTTTCCGACCGCACCGCTTTTCTACTGATGGACGATCACCGCGCTGGGGAACTCATCGAGTACGATGTGACCACAAACATCTTTACCAACCCCAGGGACAGGCGGACTGAAGACTACATCACAGGGCGGTTTGGATAGGTTGGTAGATTGGTAGATTGGTCAGCCATTTTCTAGGCGAGGGATGACAGGCCTCCAAGGAGCACTGCCTGGGCACGAAAACCGTGTCCCTACAGTGTGGTAGGGGCGGGGTCTACCCGCCCAGGAGTGGAGAACTGAATGGCTTTCAAAGGAGTACAGACGATGAAACCACGAGAGACTTTTGACAGTGAACTGATCAGGTTACGGGATGAGATGCTCATCCTGGGCAGTATGACGGAGAAAGCGATCATACGCTCCATCGAGGTGTTGAAGAGGAAAGATCAGGAGGCGGCCAGGCAGATCATCGCCGACGACCTCAAGATCAACCGCAAGCGCTTCGAGATCGAGGAGGAGTGCATCCAATTGGTGGCTACCCAGCAGCCGATGGCTGGCGACCTGCGCACCATCGTCGCCGTGCTACACATCATCGTTGACCTGGAGAGGATGGCCGACCACGCCGAGGGCATCGCCCGCATCACTCTGGTGATGGGCAACGAGCCGCTCCTCAAGCCCCTGATTGACGTCCCGCGCATGGCCGAAAAGGGAGTGAGTATGCTGCGCTGCAGCCTGGAGGCCTTCGTCAACCGGGATGCGGAGGCGGCCAGGCGCATCTGCGACGAGGACGACGAGGTGGACGGTCTCTACGACCAGGTCTACCGGGAACTACTGACCTATATGATTGCCGACCCCACGACCATCAACCGGGCCACCAGTCTCCTGTGGGTGGCTCACAACCTGGAGCGCATTGCCGACCGGGTGACCAATATCTGCGAGCGGGTGGTGTACATGGTCACCGGTCGAATGGAGGAGATGAACGTCTCCAAGTATTGAGAGCAGGCTCTGCAATCACTTATCTGCGCAACGTCACCTGCCGTGAGCGCGTGATCTTTACGGGAAAGATGGGAGATGGACGTGGCTCTACCGGCAGCAGATCATCTCTCGCGGCAACGCCGCGCCGCCCGGCGAAACGCTGACCCAGGTGTCCTGTCCGGCAGTGAACCTTGCCCCCTGAGCCAAAATAGTGTAGAATAGCCCCCAGTAGTTAAGGTGTCCCTTCTCCGACCCATTCCCCCTAAGGGCTGAGCCTACGGGAGGTGGGCGGCAGGGTGTGGCTGGAAACGGTCACGCCTCCCATACTTGGAAAGGAGATTGGACGACAGGCAGCCAACACGCCGGCGTCCCCTTCCCAGGTGGACGCCGGTTTTTGTTTAGCGCAACACGGAATGAATATGAAAGCCCTATTTGCCGACAAAATGCGCGCCTCGTTCGTCGTTCTCGGCTCGCTGCTGATCCTGTTCATCGCCTGGCCGCTGCTGCGGACGATCACGGCCTCCAGCCCGGCCCTCCTCTGGCAGACGCTCCTGGACGAGGAGGTGCGCAACTCGATATTTTTGACCTTTACCGCCTCCCTGGTGGCGACAGTCATCGCCTTCGTCTGCGGCGTGCCGCTGGCCTACCTGCTGGCGCGGGTGGATTTTCCCGGCAAATGGCTGGTCGAGGGCATCATTGACGTGCCCATCGTCGTGCCCCACTCGGCGGCGGGCATCGCGCTGTTGATGGTTCTCGGAAGACGCACGTTTCTGGGCCAGGCTTTTGGTCTCTTTGGCGTCAAGTTCGTCTCGGCTGTGCCGGGTATCATTGCCGCAATGTTATTCGTTAGCCTCTCGTTCCTGGTCAACGCGGCGCGGGAGGGGTTCGAGGCGGTTGACCCGCGCCTGGAGCGGGTCGCCCGCACGCTGGGCGCGTCGCCGTGGCGGGCCTTTTGGCGCGTCTCCTTCCCGCTGGCCTGGCGCAGTATCCTCTCCGGGATGATCCTGATGTGGGCGCGGGGGCTGAGCGAGTTCGGGGCCGTCGTCATCCTGGCCTATCACCCGATGGTCGCGCCGGTTCTGCTCTACGAGCGATTCGAGTCCTTTGGGCTGAACTATTCCCGGCCGGTGGCGACGCTAATGATTCTGATCTGTCTGGCGACGTTTGTGGGGTTGCGGTTGACGGCCAGGCGGAATAGGGATTAGAGAATAGAGAATGGAGAATGGAGAATAGAGAGTGGAGTGTGCAGGTTAGAGATCTGTGGGTGGATCTCGATGAGTTTCATTTGTGCCAGATCAACCTTGATGTTGCCGCTGGTCAGTATTTTGTCATCCTCGGCCCGACCGGCGCGGGCAAGACGGTGCTTCTGGAGACCATCGCGGGTTTGCATCAACCGCGCAAAGGGCAGATCATGCTGGACGGCGAGGATATCACGGACGCGCCGCCTGAGCGACGTGGCATTGGC
>JAUWNP010000128.1 GCA_030612585.1 Anaerolineae bacterium | reverse complement strand
CTTGTTTGACTCAGAGCCACGGCACCACGTGGTGCTGTTCTACCAGTTCCACGAAACCCTCGTAATCTATAACCTGGATGCCGTCAACCAGGGAAGCGAGACCACGTGCCTGCAGGTCGGCCTGCAAGGCGTAGACGGGGTGCTGGTTCAATGCCTGCTGGATCAGGTTCTCGCTCGCGGTTCCCTGGGCGGCTGCGTATACGCCATCTTCGTATAGCAGTATCGGCTCTCCGCCTGGCGCGAGCCTCAACACAGATTTCAGGTTGCCGAACATCAGGGGTGATTTGTTGACCGTGTACAACATCTTATGTCCTCTCCCTATCTCAGAAAGGTAGCACGATCCCGGACGACTCGAGCACGCGGGCTGCACCTGCATCGTCCACGATCTCTACGTCCATCACCAGATCATCCGGTGTCAGTCCACGCTCGCTCAACGATTGATCGTGGACGTAGAATTTGGTCACGCCAAAGTCAGGCAGCATCGGGAAGGCCTCGCCCAGCGGTTTCATGTCCAGCCCGGCCGGGTTCTGGCCTTTGGTCAGCGCGTAGACACCGTCGTCTACGAAGAGGACGTTGATGTCCATTTCGAATACGCCGATGCCCATAATCGAGCGAAAGCCCTCGGCGGTGTAGACCGAGCCATACGGGGCCTTGCGCATCAGTACGGCGACTGTGTTACCCATCTGTTCCTCCTAATCCCCAAAGGTTACAAAGCGGTCGGCACCTCTCAGGTAGTCGGTGAGCGCGCCCAACCCCGCAAGTCGGATGTTCTCCGCCACCATATCGCGCCGGAAGCCTCGAAAACGGGCGCAGGCGGTGCAGGCCACCACGTCAATGCCCTGTGCGGCCAGTTCGCTGAAGCGCTCGGCGATGTTGCGCTCGCCCGGTGGTTTGATGTACCCGTTGGCGTTGTTCACGCCATCGGTGTACAGAAAGATACCGGTGATCTCGTGCCCACGTGCCAGTGCGGCCTGGACAAAGTGGTAGGCTGTGTCGGCGGCCTGGTGCTGATATGGCCCCTCCAGTACCAGTATTCCTATCTTCATGCTTTGCCTCCTACTGATTGCGGGTTCGCAAACGGTGTGGCGAGTGATGGCTTCAATTCCCCCCGCTCGTAGCGCTCAATGGCCTCGCGGACGGTGATCCCCTCGGGGGTGAGGTACACCGCGATCGCCAGGGCTCGCAGGGCCATACAACATTCGGGGTGGATCTGAGGAGTGATGACAACTCCAGTGCCACTGCGGGCCATAGCACGAATGAGGTTCAGGTTCACTTCCTTCTCCGGCCCATCCGGCTCCACCCGGACGATCTCCCATTCCATCGTCGTCGGGTCTACGACGATGAACGAAGCGCAGACGCCGAAGCGGAGTTCCACGGGTGCTTCCAGTCCCTCGCCGTGAGAGACGACGGCAATGCGGGTGGGCAATCCTTGGCGCGATGCGAGTGTTTGCAGACCGGTGGCTTTGTAATGCTCGATGGCTTCGCGCACCGTCATGCTCTCCACGCCGTCAATGACCTCGATGCCCAGATTCAGCAGAGTCTGGCGGCAGATGTCCTTGATGTGTCCTGTGATGACGGCGGACACGTCCTGCTTGGCGACGGCCCGGATCGCCGCCAGGCTCACCCGCTCCGGGATCTCCGGGTGGGGTGGGACGCTAATGACCACGTATTCCATCGTGTCCAGGTCAAAGACCAGGAACTGGGAACACATACCGAACCGTGTGCCCACCCACGCCTCTGGCACAGTTCCCATAGATGCAACGGCTACTTTCATCTTTCAGCCCCCTTTGTTCGACTTACCGATGGGTGCTCTCTCTAACGGCCTTTCCCTCTGCAGATAACAAGTGGTGTATATTCCAATATATAAATATAGCAACACATACATTATACCATAAACCATATTGGAGTGCAAGCAACTGCTCGCCTACTTTGTTGAGATGGAGCGTCGCCCATAACGCATAGATAATCTCCAGATGAGGTGCTATTGCGTCTGCGACCAGGATGAGGTAAAATAGCACAAGTGGTTTGTCACGCATAGGGAGGTTTCAATGCCAACGAAGATGTCAACGAAGAACTGGCGGGAAGAGTCAAAGGGGAACACCGCTGAGCATAGCAGACCGAAGCCAATCTCACCGCCTGGCGAAGAACAGTTTCGATCACTCGTCGAAAACACTTCAGACGTCATCACTGTCCTGGAGAAAGAAGGTGACCAGATTGCTACAAACGCTGTCAATCACGACATCATTGAACGCAAGCGGGTAGAGGCGGCGCTGAAGCGTAGCGAGGAGCGGTATGCACTGTCTCAGCAAGCAGCCAACATCGGCAGTTGGGATTGGGACATCCGGACCGGTGACCTCTGCTGGTCCGACATGATCGAACCTATATTTGGGTTTGGTCGCGGAGAATTTGACGCAACCTACGAGGCGTTTCTCGACTGTATCCATCCTGAGGATCGCCAGCACGTCATTGATTCGGTCAACGCTTGCGTGGAAGCAGGGGAGGACTATGGCATCGAACATCGCATCGTATGGCCGGACGGCACGGCCCGTTGGATTTCGGAGACAGGCGCTGTCTTCCGGGATGAGCACGGTGAGGCGATCCGCATGCTCGGCATTGTCCGGGACATCACCGAGCGCAAGCGGGCGGAAGAAGAACGGGGACGGCTACTGACTCGAGTCCAGCAAGACCGGCAGCAAATAGAAGAGCTGGCCAGAGTTCTGGAGAGAGAACGGTACACGCTCCAGGCTATCATGGAAAACACCCAGGCCCACTTGGCTTACCTTGACCCTCAATTCAACTTTGTCAGAGTCAACTCCGCCTATGCTCGGGGCTCAGGCTATAGTGAGAAAGAACTGATCGGTCGCAATCACTTCGCATTGTTTCCCCACGCCGAGAACCAGGCGATTTTCGAGGAAGTGAGCGGGACAGGCAGACCAGTTACCTTCCACGCCAAGCCGTTCGTGTACCCCGACCGGCCTGAATTAGGGATCACCTACTGGGATTGGACCCTGATGCCGGTGAAGGATGGGGATGGTCGGGTCGAAGGCCTGGTGCTGTCTTTGCTGGATGTGACCCAACGTGAGCGGTCGCGGGAAGCGCTGCGCCGGTATGCCGACCGACTGCAAGCCCTGCACGAGATTGACCAGGCCATCGTGGCTACCCACTCGGAGGAGGAGATTGCCCAGGCCGCCCTGTGCCACTTGCGGCAACTGGTGCCTTGCCTGCGGGCCAGCGTCATGGTATTTGACTTTGAGGCGAGCGAGATGTCACTGCTCGCCGCCCACGCCGACGGCGAATCCCGGTTAGGAAAAGGATGGCGCGGTTCGCTGGAGTGGGCCTGGTTTGTCGAAGGACTTGAACAGGGCCAGATTCACGTGGTAGAGGACATCCTGGCGCTCTCGCCGTCGTCACCGTTGATGGAAGCCCTGCAGGCCGAGGGAGTGCGCGCCTACGTCAACGTACCCATCGTTTCCCACGGGAAACCAATTGGCTCCCTCAACCTGGGAATGGCAAGCCCTGGCGACGTGGCTTCCGAACAGGCGGAAATTGCTCGTGAGGTGGCCGACGAGCTGGCGATTGGTATCCATCATGCCCGCCTGCACCAACAGGTACAGCGCCACGCCGATGAGTTGGAAAAGGAAGTAGCCAGGCGTACCGTTGCACTGCGGGCCAGCGAGGCGCGAATTCGGGCGATTTTCGAGGGAGCCGGTCTTGGTATGGCGCTTGTGGATATGGAGGGCCGATTGGTGGAGAGCAATCCGGCGCTCCAGGAGATACTGAGGTACAGGGCTGAGGATCTTCGCGGCATGTCCTTGATGGAGATTACCCATCCAGACGATGCCGCGGCTGACACGAAACTCTATGGAGAGTTAATGGCAGGGAGATGTGACGATGACAAGTACAAGGTGAAGAGGCGCTATGTTCGGAAGGACGGTCAGTTGCGGTGGTGCAACCTGACGGTTTCGCTTGTCCAGAAAGCCAGGGGCAGGTCCCAGTACGCCATCGTCATGGTGGAGGACATCACGGAGCAGAAACAGATCCAGCAGGCCCTGATTCAGTCGGAAAAGCTGGCCGTCACAGGCAGACTGGCCGCTTCGTTGGCCCACGAGATCAACAATCCCCTGCAGTCGGTCATTGGTTGCCTGGGCCTGGCCGAGGAGTCGCTGGCCGAAGGGGAGGGCGCGGGCGAGTTCCTTCAAATAGCCACTGAGGAGTTGGAACGTGCAGCCGGTATCGTAACACAGTTACGCGACCTGACCCGACCATCGAAGCCGGAGGAGAGGAAGCCCACTGACGTGAACGCACTATTGGAACAAGTGCTGATGCTGACCAAGAAGCAGTGCCAAAAGTACCAGGTAGAGGTGAATTGGGAGGTGGCAGACGATCTGCCTCCGCTCATGCTGGTGCCCGATCGGATGCAACAGGTGCTTCTGAACCTGGTGCTCAACGCTGTAGAGGCCATGCCTGAGGGCGGCCGCTTGCAGGTGGGCACGAGCCACACCAGTGACCCGTCGGGGGTGTACATCTCGTTCGCCGATAGCGGAAGAGGCATCGCCCCAAACACCATATCCCGCGTTTTCGATCCCTTTTACACTACCAAGCCCGAGGGGTTGGGATTGGGGTTGTATATCACCCGCAACATTGTCGAGGAACACGGAGGACACGTCGAGGCGGAAAGCCAGGTGGGAGAGGGAGCCACGTTCAAGGTGTGGTTGCCGGCGTGAATGAGGTTGACCGAAGGCCGCTCTGTGAAGATCGTGAGCGAGCCTGCGCTAGCAGAACAGGGATAGGAGGGTGGTTGATGACGGAAGCGATCCGTACTCTGGTGGTGGATGACGAGGAGAGGATTCGCCTCACTCTGGGGGAAACGTTGCGACGAGTTGGACACGTCGTGGTGACGGCGTCCAGTGGCGAGGAGGCACTGGATTTGCTGCGGGAGACCTCTTTTGACGTTGCGGTAGTGGACCTGAATCTGGGCGGCCGCATAGACGGCCTGCGAGTGCTGGAAGCGGCACGGTGGCGCTGGCCCGGGATGGCCGTCGTCATCTTGACCGCTCACGGCTCGCTGGAGTCGGCCATAGCCGCCATCCGCGAGGGGGTAGACGATTATCTGCTCAAGCCGGCCAAGCCGGCCAAGGTACGGCAGGCCGTACGGGAAGCGCTGGAGCGGCGAAAGGCGCTGGCTCAATCCCAAGAGGAGGGCAGGAAATTGCGTATCGTGCAGCGTGGCGGCTTTTTCGCTGACCTGGAGCAACACACTGCAACTTTGGACGGACGACCACTGGAATTGACGCCTCAAGAGTTCAAACTATTGGTTCATCTGATGCAGAATGCTCCCCGGGTAGTCCCCCCACGGGAGTTGGTGCAGGTGGTACGGGATTACGAGCCCGAATATCCGCACGAGGCCCGGCAGATCATCAAGTGGTACATCCACCGTCTGCGGCGCCAGGTCGAACCTGATACCTCCAATCCCCGCCACATTGTGACTGTGCGCGGCGTGGGGTACAAGTTCAAGGAGTAGCGACCAGCCTCAGTACAGCGCCAACCAAATTCCAACGTTCTTGCACTAATCTCAACAGCAGTCCCAACCGAGTTCATCGGTCTGAGACTGCTTTTTGTGTTAGGATAGTAGTTGTCCAGGACCTCTGGTGGGGCGAGCGTTGACCACGCTGTTAGACAATGAATAGAGCAAAGTGCTTTTGTTGTGATCTCGATCTCAAGAGGAGTGCCCAACAAGAATGGATGTATGTAAGCACATACTGGTCGTTGACGACGACGAGCGGGTGCTCTTCGTCTTAGGCCGTATATTGACGGGGCTGGGTAATGGATGTGAAATCGCGACTGCCCGGAATGGCCGCGAAGCCCTGTATAAGATCCGTGCGAGATATTTCGACCTGGTTATTACCGACCTGAGAATGCCAGGCCTGGACGGTGTGGAGCTTACGGAGAAGATCAGGGCTTTGAGTTCCGATACAGCGGTGATCTGGATAACAGCCTATGGCTGCCACAAAGTGGAGGCTGAGGCGGCCTGGCTGTCGGTTTATGAATGCCTGGAGAAGCCTTTGAAGGTTACCGATATCCGGCGGGTCGTGCAGGAGGCGCTGAGCAGTACCGATGGCCAAGGATCAACGTCAAAGCAATAGGAATATCGTGAAGAGCAGTGCGCTGGAGTGGGCGCTTGCGTGCTTGACAGGCAACCTCAAGTATGTTATAATGGCTCTAAGTTAAGAAACGGTACAAATAATCCTATGATCTCCGTAGATCGTCTTTGCGCGCAACTGAGAGCACACGGCCGCCGGCTGACGCCCCAACGTCGAGCCATCATCCAGGTTTTGCTGGAGAATTGTACACATCCTACCGCCGAGCAGATTCTTACGCGCGTGCGGGGCGTGATGCCCGACATATCGCAGGCCACGGTCTACAACACGCTGCGCGAGTTGGTGGGGATAGGTGTGCTGAAGGGGCTGGACCTGGGGCTGAAAGAGCGGCACTACGACATCAAGACGACAGACCACGCTCATCTGATCTGTCTAGGATGCGGACGTATAGAGGACGTACCATACGATTGTGAAGCGCTGACGCTCTCGCCTGAGCGCACTCACGGGTTTCGAGTGGTGGACCGCCGTGTGATTTTTCGTGGCTATTGCCCCGCCTGTGCCTTCTCCAAAGAAGGCTGAGATTGGGTGTGCCCCGACTGCGGTGCTGGCAAAGATATGTTCGAGAAGACATAGAAATGGAGGACCAAATGCAAGACCAAAGAGTGATCACGCCGGACATGCCAATTGGCGATGTCGTTAGAAAATACCCCGGCACGGTCAATGTCTTTCTGAGGCATGGCCTGGGGTGCGTTGGATGCGCGATAGCGCGTTTTGAGAACATCCGCGCGGGTGCACAGGTTCACGGGATCAATGTGGGCACCTTGATCAAAGACTTGAACCAATCTGTTCTACAGGCTCAAGAGAACTAAGGATCCATCCGAGAAGTGGTTAGGGCCGGTCTCCGACCGCGCCCCCCTGGCTCGATCAGAGACAGGCCAGAACATCTGACCAGGAGGAAAAAAATGGACAAGTGGGAATGTACGGTCTGTGGTTACGTCTACGACCCGGCGGAGGGCGACCCCGATAGCGGGATCGCTCCAGGCACGCCCTTCGAGGCACTGCCCGACGATTGGGTGTGCCCCGACTGCGGGGTGGGCAAGGACATGTTCGAGAAAGTGGAGTGAGGTGAGGTGATGAAACCGAGAAAGATCAAGGATGGTATCTACTGGGTGGGAGCCGTTGACTGGGATCGCCGGTTGTTTGACGACCTCATCCCACTTCCCGACGGCACCAGTTATAACGCTTACCTGATCCAGGGGAGCGAGAAGACGGCGCTGATAGACACAGTTGACCCCGCCACGTCACACGTTCTGCTCGACCGTCTGAGCCAACTGGACGTCGAGCACATTGACTACGTCATCGCTAACCACGCCGAGCAGGACCATTCGGGCACGCTGCCGCAGGTGCTCGAAAGATACCCCGAGGCGCAGGTTGTCTGCACGCCCAAGTGCAAGGGGATGCTGGTAGACCTGCTGCTGGCGCCGGAGGACCGTATTCTCGCGGTGGACGATGGCGCAACGCTGTCGCTGGGTGGCAGAACGCTCGAGTTCATCCATGCACCGTGGGTTCACTGGCCCGAGACAATGCTGACCTACTTGCGGGAGGACAAAATCCTCTTCCCCTGCGACTTCTTCGGCTCGCACCTGGCCACGACCGATTTGTACGTCACCGATGAAGGGCGGGTTTACGAAGCGGCCAAGCGGTACTACGCGGAGATCATGATGCCGTTCCGCAAGATCATCGAGAAGAACCTGAAAAAGGTGCAGGGGTACGAGATTTCCCTCATCGCCCCCAGCCACGGCCCGATGTACGACCGGCCTGAGTTCATCCTGGAGGCGTATCGCGATTGGGTCCTCAGTGACCCGAAGAACATCGTCGTGCTCCCCTACATCTCGATGCATGGCAGCACCCTGGCGATGGTGGATTACCTGGTGGACGGCCTGGTCGAAAAAGGTGTGACTGTGGAACGGTTCGACCTGGCTGCCACCGACATCGGGAAACTGGCGATGGCGCTGGTAGACGCCGCCACCATCGTGATCGGGTCGCCCACCGTCTTGACCGGCGCACATCCGAACGTCGTCTACGCGGCCTACCTGGCGAACGCTCTGCGGCCCAAGGTCAAGTTTGTCTCCATCGTCGGTTCCTACGGCTGGGGCGGCAAGATGGTGCAGCAACTCGCGGGCCTGATCCCCAATCTGAAGGTGGAGATACTGGATCCGGTCATCGTTAAGGGTCACCCCAGGGATGGGGATTTCGAGGCCCTGGATAAGTTGGCGGCCACCATCGCGGAGAAACACACTGCTCTGAACTTGCAGTAGTACCTTGACGATTAAATTCTTGCACAATAAACAAGGATTTTGGAAAAGTTGAACCACGAAGGACACAAAGAGCACGAAGGTTCGATCTGTGGTTTCTTAGTGTCCTTGGTGTCCTTTGTGGTAAGGACTATCTTGGCTCTGGCTCCTCCAGATTAGGAGCAGGAAGGAAACCAATGAGAAGATACGTCATTGTGGGCAACGGCGTCGTGGGCATAACGGCGGCGCAGACAATCGTGCGGGCCGATCCCTCCACCGAGGTGCACATCTTCGGCGCGGAGCCCTATCCCTACTACCGCCGCCCGCGGTTGTGGGAGTTCATCGCCGGTGAGATCGAGCAGGATGCGCTCTACTTTCGACCACCGGAGTGGTACGCCGAGCGCGGCATCCACCTGCACCTGGGAGTTCGAGCCACTTTGCTCGACCCCGCTGCCCATCGTCTCACCCTTCGGCCTTGCTCAGGGCAGGCCCTGGCCAACGGTTCGCACGTGGAATACGACCGCCTTCTGCTCGCCACAGGCGGTCGCCCCTTTGTTCCCCCTTTCGAGGGCACCGACAGAGAGGGCGTCTTTACCTTGCGCACACTTGATGACGCACTGGCGATGAAAACCTACGCCCGTGACGTTCGCAGTGCAGCGGTCATCGGCGGCGGGTTGTTGGGGCTGGAGACGGCGCGGGCGCTGCGCACCGCTGGCCTAGAGACGACGGTGATTGAGTTCGCTCCCTATCTGCTGCCGCGCCAACTGGACGCAGAGGGGGCACAAGTCCTGCAAGCGCTCCTGGAAGCGCAAGATCTGCACATCCTGACCGGCGCTGCCACCGAGGCTATCCTGGGCCACGAGCGCGCGACGGGCGTGCGGCTCAAGGCTCGCCCTGAGTACAGTCGAAGGGACGGGCGCGTGGTAGGTGGCGAACTGGTGCTCGTCTCCACCGGCATTCGTTCGCGGGTCGAACTGGCGCAGGAGGCCGGGTTGGAGGTGAACCGGGGCGTGGTCGTAGACGAGCAACTGCGTACCAGCGGAGCCGACGTCTACGCGGCCGGAGACGCGGCAGAGTTCGAGGGGCGTGTCTACGGGATCATCCCCGCCGCCACGGAGCAGGCCCAGGTCGCTGCGGCGAATATGGTCGCCGGTGGCAGCGCCACCTACAGCGGCACCACACCCGCCAACACGCTCAAGATCGTTGGCATTGACCTGACCTGCCTGGGCGACGCGACGGCCACGGGCGACGAGTTCGTCATCCTGCGGGAGGTGGACGCGGCGGCTGGTGTGTATAGAAGGTTGACGCTGCGCGACGGCAAGATCGTCGGCGCCATCTTGCTGGGCGACACGCAGAGCGTCCGGCCCGTGAAGCAGTTGATTGCCACAGGGCGCGACGTTTCGGCCTACCGCGAGCGATTGCTGGACAAGAGTTTCGATCTAAGAGCGCTAGCACACTAAATCACATTTCGAGGGGGTAGATTGATGCACAAGATGACACAAGCGAATCTGGAAGCGGCTTTCGCAGGCGAAAGCCAGGCGCACATGAAGTACCTGATCTTCGCCGACAAAGCGGAGCGGGAAGGGCTCCCGAACGTGGAGCGGCTCTTCCGGGCCATATCCTACGCCGAGCAGGTGCACGCCACCGGCCACTTCAAGGCGTTGAAGAGCCTGGGCAAGACGGCGGCCAACCTGGAAGCCGCCATCGGCGGCGAGACTTATGAGGTCGAGGAGATGTATCCCGCCTTCCTGGCGGTGGCCGAACTGCAGGAGGAGAAGGGGGCCGTTCGTTCCAATAACTGGGCAATGGAAGCGGAGAAGATCCACGCCGTGATGTACGGCGAGGCCAAGACCGCCGTGGAGGCTGGGAAGGACGCGGGGGTGGGACAGGTCTACGTCTGCTCCGTCTGCGGCTGGACCGGCGAGGGCGAACCACCGGACGAGTGCCCGCTGTGCAAAGCGAAGAAGGAGAAGTTCGTCACCTTCTAGCCGGTCACAGGGCTGGAAATGAGATGACACAAGGAGATCATGTCCATGTCTAAGGTGCTCATCCTTTACGATACTCGCACGGGTAACACCGGCCGGATGGCCCGCGCCGTGGCTGAAGGGGCGAAGTCGGTGGGGGAGTGGAAGTCGCCCTCAAGCGGGTCGGGGAAGCCGAAGGGGAACTGGCCGATGCCGATGCCGTCATCCTGGGCTCGCCGACCCACAACACCCAGCCCAGCCGGACTATGAAGAGGCTCCTGTCCGGTTTGAGCAAAGTCCCGCTGAAAGGCAGGGTGGGGGCCGCTTTTGGCTCCTACGGCTGGAGCGGGGAGGCACCGGGAATCATGGTGCGGGCTTTGAGAGGCCAGGGCGTACGTGTGACAGGTGAAGGAGTGCGGGCGAGGAGGACGCCGGGCGCGAGCGATCTGACCAAGTGTAGGGATCTGGGCCGCGCCGTGTCCGAAAGTGTCGCCACGAATGGAGAACAGGAGGGGTAGCACGGACGGCCACGCTGGTTGGGCCACATCAATCTTAAGGGAGGTGCGAGATGCAAGTAGGAAAGGAAGCCCCGGACTTCACGGCCGGGGCCTATCACAAAGACGAGATAAAGGAGATCACCCTCTCCGACTACAGAGGGCAATGGGTAGTGTTGTGCTTTTACCCGGGTGACTTTACCTTCGTCTGACCGACCGAATTGACGGCAGTTGCCGCCAGGTACGAGGAGATCAAGGCACTGGGCGTAGAGGTGCTCTCGGTGAGTGTGGACAGCGTCTTTGTCCACAAGATATGGCAAAAGGAAGAACTGTCCAAAATGGTTGAAGGAGGCGTTCCCTACCCCATGCTTTCCGACCAGGGGGGCAAGATCGGCACCCTGTATGATGTGTACAATGGCTCGGTGAACGTTCGCGGCCGCTTCCTGATTGACCCAGACGGAGTGGTCCAGGCGATGGAGGTGCTGACCCCGCCGGTGGGGCGCAACGTGAGCGAACTCATCCGCCAGATCAAGGCCTACCAGCACGTGCGAGAGACCGGCGAGGTTATGCCGTCGGGCTGGCAGCCGGGCAAGCCGACTCTCAAGCCGGGCGTCGAACTGGCCGGCAAGGTGTGGGAAGTCTGGAAGCCGGAGAACGCTTTCTAGCCTGGTGCAAAGCCAGCGTGGCTATCTCTGAATGGGGCGCAGGTGAACCCTGATTCACGCTGATTTTTCAATCTTATCTGCGTAGATCTGTGTGAATCTGCGTCTGATCTCAAGAAACGTAGAGTAGCAATGGGCGGGAAGACTCACGACAACCTATACGTGGCTTTCGTCGGCGAGGCCAAGGCGCACCACCGGCTGTTGGCCTTCGCCCGCAAGGCGGATGACGAGGGCTACCCCCAGATCGCCAAACTGTTCCGCGCCGTCGCGGCTGCCGAAGGGGTGCACGTCGAGCGTCACCTGCGCTTGCTCGGCGAGGCGGTGGTACAGAGCACGGAGGAGAATCTCCAGTCCTCCTTCGAGCGGGAGACCACCGTAAACGAGGTCTACTACCCGCAGTTCATCCGCGAGGCGGAGGAGGAGGGGGAGCGAGCGGCGGTGCTGACCTTCAGCCAGGCGCGGGACGTGGAGGAGGGGCACGCCGCGCTCTACAAGCACGCGCTGAGCGCCATGCTACGCGACGAAACCCACGGTTACTACGTCTGCCAGGTCTGTGGATACGTCGCCGGGTGGGAACCCCCCGACCAGTGCCCGGTCTGCGGCGCGAAGCGAGGGCAGTTCCGCCTGGTGACGTGAGGCAGGAAGCAAGAAGCAAGAAGCAAGAAGCAAGAAGAGAGGAAAGGAGACTGGTATGGAATTGGAAGGCAAGCATATTGCCATTCTAGCCGAGGATATGTATCAAGAGTTGGAATTGTGGTATCCGCTCCTGCGCATGCGCGAGGCCGGCGCCGAGGTGACCATCGTCGGCATGCCCGGCGTGCAGGAGTACCACAGCAAACTGGGCTATCCGGTGAAAGTGGACGCCGCCGCCGATACGGTCTCGGCGGACGATTTCGACGCCGTCATCGTGCCGGGTGGCTACGCGCCT
>JAUWNP010000229.1 GCA_030612585.1 Anaerolineae bacterium | reverse complement strand
GGGATGAGTCCTGGCCAAACCCCACCTGGACTCATCCCCTCATTCCCAGAGTCACCGACTCCAGACCAACAGCCTGGATGCCAGACGTAGAGCGTACTACGGCACGTACGTCCAGAGTGGCACGTACTCGCCGCTTGTGATCTGGTTGACTGCGATCTCCGGGTCGGCGCAGTCGCCGTACTGGTCGCAGGTCAGACTGCCGGTGATGCCGTCATAGTCCTTGGTGGCGGACAGCGCATCGCGTAGCGCCTGCCGCCCGATGTGCAGCGTGCCATCCTCATCCTGCACCGCGACCTTCTCGACGGCGGCCAGGAGCATCGTCGTCCCATCGTAGGCCTGGGCGTGGAAGACGCTCAGCGGCTTCTCGCCGTACTCCGCCAGGTGCACCTCCAGGAAGTGGTCGTAGATTGGATTCTCGAAGGCCAGGTTCGGGCCCGAGATATACATGCCCTCACAGGCGTCGCCGGCGGCCTCGATAAAGTCGGGCGAATACATGCCATCCGCGCCCGCCAGCGTCGTGTTCTCCAGGCCGTCGATCTCCCCCGCCTGCCTGGTGATCTGCGCACCCTCGGGGATAAAGATCGGGTAGTAGAGGAAGTCCGGCGCGTCCGCGGCGATGGTCGTCAGGATGGGGCGCATATCGGTGTCGCCCACGTTGACCGCCTCCTGAGCCGTGATGGTGCCGCCCAGTTCCACGAACGTGTTAGCGAACACCTCCTGCAACTGGTCGGCGTAGGGGCTGCCGTCGTGGATCGTGGCGGCCGTACGCGCGCCCAACTCCTCGTACACGTACTTCGCCATGGCCGCGCCCTGCACGGTGTCGTTATGGCAGATGCGGAAGTAGCCAGGGTTCCACGCCAGGTCCGGATTGGTCAGCGACGGGGCGGTGTTGGAGGGCGACAGCAGCACCATGCCGGCGTCGGAAGCGATCCTTGAGGCCGGCTCGCCCGCGCTGGAGCAGTTGGTGCCGATGACGCCGATCAGGCTGGGGTCAGAGGCCAGCTTGGTGAGGGCCGTCTGGCCACCCTCGGCGCTGCACATGGCGTCCTCACCCACCAGTTCGATCGGGTGTTCGAGGACTTTTGTGTCGTGGTCGGTAATGGCGATCTCGATGCCGCGCCGGGAGTCCACACCCAGCGATTCGTTCGGGCCGGCGATCACCAGGGCGTAGCCGATACGGACCGGGTCGCCCGGAGCGATAGTTACACAGCCGATTGCGTCTGTGCACTCGAACGGCGCTGCTTTGGGCGCACAGGACGCCAGCAGCAGACTAATGAGCAGCAAACTTACAAACACGAACTTCTTCATTGCCTTTCTCCTCCTTATACGAAGCGTTAATCAAAGAAACACGCACAAGAGGCAGGCCGCAGCATACTCTGGCGGGGTGACCATCCCCCGGAAACGGCCTATCCTGAGAATCGAAGAGTGTAGTCCGCCACCACCTCCTTCCGCATCTACCCAAAGGGGAATTAGGAGTACAATACCGGCCTATTTTACCAAACTCGCCCCAACTTGTCAACTACCACTCAGGTACAGTTGACATCTGCGCCGGAGTCTGCTAAAATAGCGGGTAAGTTCCGGCGGTGGAGCGCGACACGTGAACGCTTCACCAGATCCAATGCGCGCTAAATAGAACAAGGAGGTAAGACAAAGTGGCAGAGGAAATGGCAGGTGCACCAATGGGTGGCGAGGAGATCACCGACGACGATAAGTTGTGGGCACTTTTGTGCTGGATCATTGGGATCATCGTACCCATCATCGTCTTGCTGATGGAGGACAAGAAGAATCGCCCCTTCATCAAATACAACGCCGTCCAGTCCCTGGCGCTGGCGGCGCCGGTCTGGGTCGTCAGTATATTGCTCTCTTGGCTTGGTATCGGCTGCATCATCAGCCTTGCCTGGCTCATCTATGTGATCTATCTGGCGGTCAAGACCTACCAGGGTGAGTGGGTCACCATCCCCTTCATCACCGATTTCTGCAAGAACCAGGGCTGGATCTAGCCCCGTCTTGCGACAAGGCACGTGGAGGCCCTTCCCCGCTGAGGAGAAGGGCTTTTCCTTTCGTTCGCCTTGTGGTAAGATAACAAGTCAATGACAAATGAGCCAATGACAAATGACCAATGAGAGCACGGATCGTAATTCCGTGTGAGATGCTGTTCATTGAAACGGAATTCCCTATGGCCCTAAGCCTCAAGCGCTGGCAAGTCGTGCCGACCGCCCCACCCAGCCATATCGCCCGCTTCCCCCACCTGCACCCCATCACCGCGCAGGTGCTCTATAATCGCGGTCTCACCGATCCGGCTGATGTGGTCGCCTTCCTCAGCGGCGAGAGTGGCGAGGCCAACCCCTTTGCTCTCCAGGGAATGCACGCCGCCGTCACCCGCCTGCGACAGGCACTACGCGCCGGCGAGCCCATCACTGTGTACGGCGACTTCGACGCCGATGGGGTGACTGCCACCGCGCTCCTGGTACAGACCCTGCGAGCGCTCGGGGGCCACGTGCGCCCCTACATCCCCCACCGCGTGGACGAGGGGTACGGTCTGCACAAAGAGACGTTGACCCAACTGGCCCGCGACGGTGCCCGCGTCGTCGTCACCGTAGATTGCGGCGTCCGCTCGTTGGACGAGATCGCCCACGCTAACCGGCTGGGCATCGACGTCATCGTGACCGACCACCACTCCGTCGGCCTCGAACTGCCCGAGGCCGTGGCCGTGGTTGACCCCAAACGGGCCGACAGCCGCTACCCGTTCGGCGAACTGGCTGGCGTGGGCGTCGCCTACAAACTGGCCCAGGCCCTCCTACGCAGCCACCGCCAGACCCCTGTGACCACCCAGGAGGTGCGACTGGAGGAAGAGGATCTGTTGGACCTGGTCGCCCTGGGGACCGTGGCCGACCTGGTTCCCCTCCTGGGCGAGAACCGCACGCTGGTACACCGTGGGCTGGCGCGCATCAACCACATGGAGCGACCAGGCATCGAGGCACTCTGCCGGCAGGCTGGCCTCAAGCCTGGGCAGGTGGACACCACCGCCATCGGCTACACACTGGGGCCACGGCTCAACGCTGCCGGGCGAATGGAACATGCCAAGAGCGCCTACCAACTCCTGGAGACCAAATACTCGGCCGAGGCCGAACAACTGGCCAGCGAACTGAATCGACTTAACCGCGAGCGCCAGCAACTCACGCTGGTAACTCAGGAGCGAGCCCGCCAACTCGCCCTGGTCACGGCGAAAGGCGCTCCGCTCCTATTTGCGGCTGCACCCGACTTCAAGGCCGGCATCGTGGGCCTGGTCGCCAGCCGGCTGGTTGACGAGTTCTACCGCCCCGCCGTCGTCGTCGAAGTTGGTGAGAAAGTCAGCCGGGGCTCCTGCCGCTCCATCCCGGAGTTCCACATTACCGACGCACTAGACAAATGCACTGGCCTGCTGGTCCGCCACGGAGGGCACGCCGCCGCCGCAGGCTTCACAGTCTCCAACGAAAATCTGGACAGCCTGGCCGACCGATTGCGGGGACTGGCCGCTGAGCGACTGGCCGACGTTGAACTGATCCCCGCCCTGACCGCAGACGCAGAGGTTGAACTGGCACACATGTCGTGGGAACTGCAGCGCGAATTGGCTCAACTGGAGCCATGCGGCTACGCTAACCCCCACCCCCTCTTCCTCAGCCGGAACGTCCGCCTCCTGGGCCAGCGGGCCGTGGGGAAAGAAGGGCGACACCTCAAACTCAGGCTTTCTGATGATCGTGCCACTTGGGACGGTATCGCTTTCCGGCAGGGGGAGTGGGCCGGCAAATTGCCCGACCGGGTGGACATCGTCTACCACCTCGAGGTCAACGAATGGAACGACCAGAGGCGGCTCCAACTGAACGTGCAGGACGTGCGGCCTTCAGGACTGGATGACACCGTTGCCCGCCTGTGGCTCGACCGGAGCGAAGCAAAACGCGAGGAGACCTGAGATGACTCCATGTTATGCCCGAACTGGATAAAGCCTTGGCCTGGGTGGCCAAGGCGGAAGAGGATTATGAACTGGCTTTAATGGCCATACGTCGCCGCAAACGCCCCTTGCCTGGCGGAGCCTGCTACCACAGCCAGCAATGCGTGGAGAAGTATCTAAGGCGAGGAGGTGGCGCTGGAGGAAGCCCGCGAAGCAGTAGCAGCGATGAAAGCCATACGCCGTTTCGCGCGCAGCAAGTTGGGATTACCGGAGTAAGAGAATGAACATTCTGGTCACCGGCGCGGCCGGCTTCATCGGCAGCCACGTCGCCGAGGCACTCCTGGCGCGCGGCGACAGTGTCGCCGGCCTTGATAACTTCAATGACTACTACGACCCCGCCCGCAAGCGAGCCAACGCCGCCCTGCTGACACCCAATCCTCGTTTCACCATCCACGAGGCCGACGTGCGGGACGCGGAAACGATGGAACGCATCTGTGCGGAAAGCCAGTTCGACGCTGTGGTCCATCTGGCGGCGATGGCAAATGTCCGCTACTCCATTGAGCGCGCCCCGCTCTACGTGGACGTCAACGTGCGCGGTACGGTCAACCTGCTAGAAGCGACCCGCAAGGCAGGTGTCCCTCACTTCGTCTTCGCCTCCACTTCCTCCGTCTACGGACGCACCAAGCAACTCCCCTTCTGCGAGGACGACCCCCTGGGTCGCCCCCTGGCCCCCTACCCGGCCACCAAGATCGCCGGAGAGGTGATGGGCCACGCCTACCATAGCCTGTTTGATCTCTCCTTCACCGCCGTGCGCTTCTTCTCCGTCTACGGCCCCCGAGGCCGGCCCGACATGATGCCCTACATCATCACCGACTGCGTCTTCCACGACCGGGAATTCGTGCTCTACGAGGCCGGGGAGATGTACCGCGACTGGACCTACGTCGCCGACATCGTCTCGGGTATCGTGGAAGCCACAGACCAGCCACTGGGCTATCAGGTCATCAACCTGGGGCGTGGTGAGCCGGTGCGCATGGCCGACTTCGTCGAACTGATCGAGGAACTGGTCGGTAAGGAGGCACGGATGACCACCCCACCCGCTCCACCCAGCGAGCCTCCCATCACCTGCGCCGACATCACCAAAGCCCGCGACCTTCTCGGCTACAACCCGACCGTTTCTGTCGCCGAGGGGATGCGCCGCTTCTGGGAGTGGTACCACGCCGAGATTCTCAAATCCCAATGACCAAAGCCCAAACCCCAAATCCCAAATCCCAAATCTCGAAAACTGCCTTTTTACTGCTCGTCCTCTGCTCGTTACTGATCTCGCCCGTCAGGGCACAATCATCTCCACCCGATCCGCGTTTCGGCGCGGTCGAAGCATTCCGCGACCCCGTCGCCGCGGCCGAAGCAGGCGTAGGCTGGGAGCGCATCCTGTTCTACTGGTCGGAGTTGCAGCCTAACGGGCCTGAGGACTGGAACGGCTACCATGTACCGGACGAGTGGCTTAACCTGGCCTCTATCCAGGGACGCGAGGTGGTCGGCCTGCTGAAACACACTCCCGCCTGGGCCACCGACGGCCTGCCCGGCTGCGGTGTCCCTCAAGGCCTGGATTTGCCGGTAGACGATGCCGGCAACCTGTGGGCGACGTTCGTGCGCCACGTCGTCGGGATGTACGCCGGACAGATTGATCGCTGGATCATCTGGAACGAGCCGGACATTGCCCCTGACACCTACGGCGCTGAGTGGTGCGGATCAGTAGAGGAGTACTACCTGCTGCTCAAGGTCGCCTACTTGGCCGCTCACCAGGCCAACGCCGACGTCACCATCCATCTGGCAGGCACAACCACCTGGCACGACAAGACCTACCTACGCCGCTTCCTGGCCTTCGCCATGCAGGACCCCACAGGTCCCGAGCATGGTTACTACTTTGATGTCGTCGCCCTGCACATCTACTTCCGGACCGAGACCGTCCCCGAGATCATCAACGAGACCCGAGCCGTGTTGGCGGCCTACGGGTTGAATAAGCCCATCTGGATCAACGAGACCAACGCCCCGCCCAATTCCGACCCTCAGTGGCCGATGGCAGCAGCCAACTACGAGATCAGTCTAGAGGAGCAGTCTGCTTTCCTGCTGCAATCATTCGCCCTGGCGCTCAGCGCGGGGGCGGAGCGTATCGCCGTCTACAAATGGCTGGACAACGACCTGCTGCCGGATTTCGAACCCTTCGGTATCATACGCCCCGACTTCAGCCATCGTCCGGCCTACGATGCCTACCGGCTGATCACGACCCACTATGCTGGCGCCATCTCCGCCCGCGAGGACCGTCACTCGCTCTACACTGTGATCACGCTCGACCGGGGTGGTCTCACCACCCGCGTCCTCTGGGCCCGCACAGAGACCGATGCGACCGTCTCGGTGCCTGCCCTGGCGGCCCGGGCGCGACTGATTGACCAGGCCGGCGCAGAACAATTCATCGAGCCGGTGGACGGACAGTACACACTGATACTCCCTGGAGCCCGTTGCGCCGACAAAAGGGGCTGCATCATCGGCGGCACCACCTACCTGCTCGTCGAAGAAACCACTGGCACACCGCCACCGGCTGAGGCGGCTGAAACCATCACACCTGTCCCAACCGAGCCACCCGCCGCCACCACCAACCCTCCGGACACCCCCACCCCGCTGCCTTCCATCACTCCCACAACCTCCCCCACCTACACGCCCACACCCTCACCCACCCAC
>JAUWNP010000283.1 GCA_030612585.1 Anaerolineae bacterium | reverse complement strand
TGGCTCCCAGTGCCAGGAGCGCGGCCACCCACTGGGGCGCGATACGGGGCGAGGTCAGCGCTCTTCGCACCAGCGTCTCGTTGCGCGTCTGCCAGGAAAGCACGCCGGTGAGCGTCTGGCGCAAGAGCGGCGGGCATTCCGGGCTGTCCAGTACCGACTGAAGTGGTGCATCGGCGACGACGCTCCACATTTCCTTTACTCGATCATCTTTCATTTCACCTGTCCTCCTCACTACTTATTGTACCATCAACCAGCGCTCTTGGGAACAAGAGGCAAATAGATGCGATAAATACTGACCAACCCTTCTTCTTCACTTTTCCTATTCAGATAAGTGACAGGCGTCAGGGCGCTCGCGGATGTCTGGAATAATCGTCGTCCTTCCGCTCTCCTTTAAGCCTCGGCCAATTCCCGTGGCATCGCGTTCAGTTCAGCCGCCTGGACGTAGCCGACCACCTCGATCCCCTGCCCGGTCACTCCCTCCACCTCGGCCACAGCCTTGCGGATGGAGAGGGGCAGCGGCACGGCAAGGGGACACAGGGGAGAGGAGGGACGGAACTTGTAGCGCGCAATGCCCTCCTCACCCACCGTCAGGTCCTCAATGGGCTGCATACGCACTACATCGGCCCCGGCCTCGGGGTCTATGACGGTGGAGAGACAAGAAAGAATCGTTTCACGCAGAACGTCTATATCCGCCACCTTTTTCTCCTCGTTTGGTCTTGCTAAAACAGGAGCGGTGTGCTATGATCATATCAGGATGAGTGGGAAAATGACTGGCGAAAGCGATAATGGACGTTGTCCGTTGTGCGGCGGACACCTCACACCAGAGCAAAATGTGACGATTCCTTTCGTGGTGGATGAAAAAATTGTTGTGGTCAGGAACGTACCGGCTGAGGTGTGTAACAGTTGCCACGAGCCGTACCTGACCGGTGCGGCTACCGACCGCGTAGTGGCGCTGCTGAAGCAGTTCCGGTCGCTGCCAATGGAAATGTCCATTGTCCTGTACCATGAACTAACCACATTGGAAACAGCGGTTGGACTGCCGGTGACCCCCTGACGTTGCTTCAGTGTTCTGCTGCGTAACCGCTCTACCCTCTCCCCCCATATCCACAGTCGGAGCATCACCCTCTGGCCAAGAGCAAGTGTTCTCTCACCTGCCCCCATACCCGCCGCAGTTCCTCCGTCACGACGGTGTCATAGGAGATGCGCCCCATCAACTCCACCCCCTGCTCCCCGCGGAAGGCAGCAACCTCGCCCGCTCGCGCCGGGTGGAGTTCTCCTGCCCAGCAAAGAGGTGGGCGTGGAAGAGGGGCCGAACCGGGTGTCGGAGCGGAACCAGCGCCCGGCCACCTGCTCCTCCAGACGGATGGCATCCACTCAAGATCACGATTTGCTTCATGGTCTCCTTTGACAATGTATACCCGACACGGTATAATGTCAGTGGATGGCTTTGAAATGGACAGGCATCCTACTTTGACCAATACTGAGCAACAAGCACTGAAAGCACTGGTACAACGATTGTATACACGCTTCGGTGGCAGGGTACAGTCGGTGACGCTCTTTGGCTCCAAATCCCGTGGCGACGCCGGCCCCGACTCGGACATAGACGTGCTGATAGTGCTGACCGATGACGACTCACGGCTACGTTCAAGTGTCCGCAGACTGGCGGCGCGGGTATCACTGGAATACGACCTCTTGCTCTCGGTGCGGGCCGTGGGGCGCTCCCAGTGGGACAGGCTGGCCCGCTATCACTTCCCCATCTACCAATCTATTCAATCCGATGGAATAGATCTTACCCCCAGGCCAGTCTGACCTGGAAGCGGATCACAGATACACCTCCAGATCAAGTTTGGTCCCCGCCGGGCAAGGGCGCACGATGGACGGGCCGAGCGTGAGCAGCAGGGAGACAAAAGCCGCTTCTCCGGTGCAGTGGCTCGGGTACACACGCTGTACGGATTCCATCTCCGCCAGCACCTTGCCGACGCGCTGCTGATGATCTGCGGTGGCGCTGGTCAGGTGCAGGCCACCGGCGATGGCCACGATGGGACGCTCGAAGGTATGCCCCACGTGTGCCAGCGTGTTGAGCAATCCGGCGTGGCAGCAGCCGCAGAGCAACACCAGCCGGTTTTTCATCTCCAGCAGCAGTGCCATGTCGTCCCGGTAGGGGTCGGAGGCAAAAGCCTCGCCCTCGCGCACCACGTGGCGGGCGCTGCTCCCCTCTGGCTCTGGGCGCGACGCGATCTCGCCAGTCGTCCAGACGCCGGGGAAGATCTCCTGTGGCGCAGCGCCCAGGCGCAGCGTCAACAGGGCGGACAATTCCTCCCGCGTCAGCGAAAGGCCTATGCTCCGTAACTCCCCCTCCCGCCGCGAAAAGCGCTCGCGGAAGAGGTCGGCGTTGGCGTAGAGCGGGGTGCCGGACCGGACATGCTCCAGCAGCGCGGGCAGGCCACCGGTGTGGTCATAGTGGGCGTGGCTGATCGCCAGCGCGTCTATCGTCGCCGGGTCCACGCCCAGCACCTCCAGATTGTGCAGCAGCACCGTGCCACTCTGTCCGGTGTCGAAGAGCAGACGCCCGGCCTCCGTCTCGATCAGGAACGCCAGGCCGTGCTCGCCCCAGAAGTGGGAACTTCGCTGGACGGCGTTGTCAACTACGCAGGTAACGTCTATGTATCACCTCAATGAGAGCTTCGTAGATTGGTAAATTGGTAGATTGGTAAGTCGGTAGACTGGGTGTGGCACACCGCCCCCCACCCTTCTTACTCGCGTACCATCAGAGTGCCACACTGCGGGCACTTCTTCTCATAACAAGGCTGCCCGACGACGTGCGGCTCCCGGTGCCCGCAGTTGGGGCAGACGCAGTAGCCGACCGGCTCGGCGGCCTTGGGGCCACCCATCCGGCCCGGTCCGCGCCCACCGCCACGCCTGGCGCCACCACCACGGTTGCCACCACCTCCACGATTTCGACCCATTTTGCTCATCTCCTCTCACATCCGAACTTTCTCGGAAAAGTGTAGTAGCCCAACCGAGTTGGGCGTTCTCGGCCCAAGGCGGCCAATGCGATTGGCCTGCTACCCATTAATAGAGGCCCCAGCACGACTTTCCGAGAGATCTCACCCACGCCAGCACCCACGCTCTTCAGAACACGGAGGCGCGACACAGCGACCTTCCCGACCGCAGCAGGTATGCCCTGCCTGCCGGGCCGTCTGCCCACTCGACACGAATGGGGCAGAGATCAGTTTGTCCAGCGCCTCGCTGCCACAGTGCGGGCAGGTAACGGCTCCACCGCCACCCCTCACCAGTACCTCGGCGGTCGCGCCGCAATCTCGACAACGATATTCGTAGATAGGCATCTTACCCCTCCATCCAACAAGTGTCAACCCTGCCCCTGGCAGACGGTGATGCGGCCATGGCCGGGTGTGGTGAATGCGCCGATGTGTGCCGCCTCGACCACGCCGCGCTCCGCCAGCGCCGCCAACCGCGCGTCCAGCCGCTCCTGCGGCACGGCGATCAGCAGCCCGCCGGAGGTCTGCGCGTCGGCCAGGACGAGTTTCTGCACCTCTGAGACGTCCTCGTCCCAGTCCACGTGCGGCTCGACGAAGGCCAGGTTGTCCCGCGTGCCACCCGGCACAATACCAGCCCCGGCGAAGGTGCGCGCTGCCTCCAGCACCGGCACGCGGCCGGCGTAGATCACAGCGTCCACCCTGGCACCGGCCGTCATCTCCCGCAGGTGGCCCAGGAGCCCAAAGCCGGTCACGTCGGTGCAGGCCGAGACACCAACCTCCACCATCGCCTCGGCCGCATCCCGGTTGAGCGTCGCCATCAGCGCGATGGCCTGCCGCGTCGTGGCCTCGTCCGCCAGGCCACGCTTGACCGCCGTGGCAATGATACCCGTGCCGATGGGTTTGGTCAGCACGATCTGGTCCCCAGGACGGGCCGCCGCGTTGGTCACCACCCGGTCGGGATGCACGACGCCGGTGACGGCCATCCCATACTTGGGCTCGGTATCGTCCACCGTGTGCCCGCCGATGACGCTCACGCCCGCCTCGGCCGCCTTGTCGAGCGCGCCCTGCAGGATGCGCTGGAGCACCTCCATCGGAAGGCGGTTCGAGGGGAAGCCGACGATATTGAGCGCAAAGAGCGGCCGGGCGCCCATCGCGTAGATATCGCTGAGCGAGTTGGCGGCGGAAATCGCCCCGAAGTCATAGGGATCATCGGCAATGGGTGTGAAGAAGTCCACGGTCTGCACAATCGCCAGATCGTCGGTCAGTTTGTAGACGGCCGCATCGTCGGACGTCTCCACGCCGACCAGCACGGCGGGGTCGGCCGGCACGGGCAATTTCGCCAGCACCTGCTCCAACGCCTGGGGACGTAGTTTGCAGGCGCATCCCATACCGTGAGTGTAGTGGGTCAACTTGATCTCGCCGATTTCGGCCAGCACCGGCGCGACCAGCGCGCCCTCCGGCTGCAAGCGGCGCACGGCAGCACTCACGACTTCGACAGCCCGGTCTATTTCCTCAGCAGTGGTCATCCTGCCGACGGAGAAGCGCACCGTGCCCATCGCGTACTCCAGCGGCACCTGCATCGCCTCCAGCACCGTCGAGACGTCTATCTGGTCGGCGTGGCAGGCCGCCCCCGCCGACGCCGCGACCTG
>JAUWNP010000142.1 GCA_030612585.1 Anaerolineae bacterium | reverse complement strand
TCTGAGGCCCTCTAAGGCCCTTCAGAGCCCTTCTGCGGCGTTTGGCAAATTCATCAACCCCACCCTCAACGGCCGGCATGCCACTAGACGCACTCTGTGGCCTCCCAAGCGCTTTTGGGTTTCGTTCTGCTACGAATCCCCCAGGTTGCATAAAATCCCCGCTGTGGGTATAATGGCTTTTAGCGGTTAGCAGATAGCAGTCAGTCGGGCGTATATATAGTTCAACGGAGTTCACTATGAATCTAAAAGCGACAGGGAGACTGGTAGCACTGATGTTATTGTTTACCTCAACTGCGTGCGTTCCGATGCCGGTCACGTCTGCATCTCACACGTCTGTACCTCACACATCTGTACCCCTCGTCACTGCTACGGCCCCGGCCCCGGCTTATCCGGCTCCCACCGGTGTTCCTCCATCTCTCACTCCAGAGCCACCCCTGGCTGCGCTGGTCAATGGCCAGTCCATCTACTTGGCCGACTATGAGCGCAAACTGGGCCAGTACGAGGCTTCGTTGCCGGCGCAGGGGATTGACCCTACTAGTTCGGACGGACAGGCTCACCTGGCTCAGGCTCGCGCCTGGATCCTCGATGTGATGATCGAGCAGGTGTTGATCGAGCAGATGGCGGCTGCAGCAGGCGTCGTCATCTCCGATGCTGAGGTGGATGCCTATGTGCAGGAGATGATTGTCGAGAGCGGGGGCGAGGAAGCATTCCTGGCCAAACTGGCGGAGTGGGGTGAGACTCGCGAGGATGCCTGGCAGGAAGTGCGCGCGCAGTTGATCGGAATGGCGATGACACAGCGCGTCGTTGAGGGTGTGTCGGCGACTGCCGAACACGTCCACGCCCGCCACATCCTGTTAGACACCTCTCAGGAGGCGGAGCGCATCCTGGCCCAACTCCAGGCCGGCGCTGACTTCGCCGCTCTGGCCAGCGCCTATTCTCAGGACAGCAGCACCCGCGAAAGCGGGGGCGACCTGGGCTTCTTCCCTCGGGGTATCCTGCTTGCCCATGAGGTGGAGGAGGCTGCTTTTGCCTTACAGCCCGGTCAATTCAGCGGTGTAGTGATCAGTTCGCTGGGGTATCACATCGTGCAGGTCATTGAGCGCGACCCGGCTCGCTCTGTCGGCCCGGAGAACCTGCGCTTCCTACAGGATCAGGCGGTGCAGGAGTGGATCAAGGGGTTGTGGGGCCAGGCTGCGGTTCAGCGTTTTGTCGAAACGGCACCCTGAGCGTAGCGCCGCTATGAACAAGCGGCGGCTGGGGCTTCCTCCCACTATGTGGGGAGCGGGGTGGGGGCTGGAGGCTGCTGCAAGGAGATCAAACAATGAAGAATGACAAGAGAACCGCATTTCTTAACGTCCTGACCATGGTGATGCTCGGGGCCACGGTATGTCTGGTGGGCTTCTACGGACTCGTCGCCTTCAACGTCTTTAATCCCTTCCCGCCTCCCACCCTTGTACCTACGGCCTATTTCCCGACGCCAACGGAAACGCCAACGCCGGGCGGTTTGGCTGGTGTTCCCACCTGGACGCCTACCAACACCCCGACTAGGTCGCCTCCCACAGGCACACCCACGCCCACGCTGACACCGTCGGCCACTCCTACTTTCCCGCCCACCCCCACCTTCCCGTCTACAGCCACACCTACTCCCCGGGTTACGCGCTCCCCATGGCCTTTTACTGGTGAACTATCTCTTGGTATGCCGCGGTACGGCTGCACTTGGACAGGGGTGGCGGGCCACGTGCAGGACCTGGACGACAATCCCCTCATCGGCTATCCGGTGCATATCTGGGGGGCGGGCGTTGATATGGTCGTCTCCTCTGGCGCTGATGCACGCTTCAACACTATCTACGGCCATCAGGCTGCCTGGGAACTGTTCTTTGCTCCTGATCCGAGGTCTTTTCAGGTGCACGTGCAACTCCACGACCCCTATCGAGAAGATCATCTCCCCATTTCGGAGGAGATTGTGATTGATATGCCCGGATATTGCGGTGCGGCCCTGGGCTACATAGTGTTTACTCAGAACCATTAGGAGAACAACCGGAGGTAGAACGTGGCAGATAAACGTGTGTCCACCGGGATTAAGGGACTTGATGAGATGTTGGACGGAGGCTTTCTGCCCGGCTCGATGGTGCTGGTGCGCGGTGCGCCGGGCACGGGTAAGACCTCATTGGCACTCCAGTTCCTAATCCACGGCGCGGCAAAGCACAACGAGCCGGGGCTGCTCATATCCTTTGAGGAATTCCCCAGTTCCCTCTACCGCGACGCCGAGGCTCTGGGCTGGAACCTGAAGGGACTGGAGGCAAGCGGGAAACTACACCTGATGTTCACTTCGCCGGAAGTTTTCCTGGCTGGCCTGGAGTCTCCCGACAGCCGTCTCAACCAGTTGATCCTCAACGCGAATATCCGGCGGCTGGTGCTCGACAGCGTCACCCACTTTAACCGTCTCACCGACGACGCGCAGGAATTGCGTCGTGTCTACACCTCTGTGGCGAATGGCCTGCGACGGGAGGGAGTCACGGCGGTATTGCTAGGTGAGGAGAGCCGAGTCGGGTATCGGCGTGCGGATAAAGGCGGCCTCTTGTTCGTCGTGGACACCATCATCATGCTGCGCTACGTGGAGATTGAGAGCGCCATGCAGCGTGCCATCGTGGTGCTAAAGATGCGGGGCTCTGACCACGCCAAGGAGATTTGCTGCTACGAGATTGGCTCAGGTGGCCTGACGGTCTTGGGTGTTTTCGAGGGTCGCGAGGGATTGTTCAGCGGCATTCCGCACCGGGCACTTCCATAGCCGCTAGCAGCCAGCCGTTAGCGGTTAGCGATTTGTCATTTGTTCATTTGTCATTGGTCATTCTCCTGTGGGTACTCTCTACCTGGTCGCTACCCCTATTGGTAACCTGGAGGACATCACCCTCCGCGCTTTGCGTATCCTCAAGGAGGTCACGCTCATCGCTGCAGAGGACACCCGCCGTGCTCGTATCCTTGCCCGGCGCTATGAGATCAAGACCCCCATCACCAGTTACTTCGAAGGCAACAAACTGACGAAGTTGAAGACAGTGTTGAGGGTGCTAGATACCGGTGACGTGGCTCTGATTTCCGAGGCTGGGATGCCAGGGCTTTCTGACCCTGGCTACGAATTCGTCCGCGTTGCTATTGAGCGCGGCTATCCGGTCGTGTCCATCCCGGGCCCTTCGGCTCCTGTGACTGCACTGGTCGTCTCTGGCCTGCCCAGCGACAGTTTCCTCTACCTGGGCTTCTTACCTCGACGCCGGAGCGAGCGTCGCCGGCTGCTAGCCGAAGTGAAGGGAGAGCGATACACGTTGATCGCATTTGAGGCTCCCCACCGGTTGCGCGAGAGCCTGGCTGCCGTCGAGTCCGTGCTGGGTGACCGGGCGCTGGCTGTCTGTCGCGAATTGACCAAGTTGCACGAGGAGGTGTGGCGGGGGACCGTTGCCGGGGCGCGGGCCTACTTCGACGAGGTCGAACCCAGGGGCGAGTTCACACTCGTCATCGGTGGGGCGCCGGAGGAGCACACACTCTGGGATGAGGGGCGGGTACAGGCCGCGCTGAGTGAACTGCTGGCACAAGGTGTATCCCGTCCAGCCGCTGCACGAGACATCGCTGCTGCCTCTGGTTGGAGCCGTGCGGAGGTCTACAAACTCAATCTTAAGGCTGGGCGAGACTAACTTCCTGGCCTGAAGATAGATGTTGGACAAGATGCCATCTTGTCCTACTCTGAAGATGGTTGTAGGACAAGATGCCATCTTGTCCTACTCTGAAGATGGTTGTAGGACAAGATGCCATCTTGTCCTACTCTGGGTTCATTTTCGTCCTTGGGGGTGAGCCAAGGATCATGGAAACTGCCTCGATCCTGATAGCGCGAATGAGGTGACCACACATGGGTAAGTGGGATTGGGTCAGGGGGAACAAGACGATTCGGAGAGAGGCGACGGGAGGAATCGTCAGTGCCAGTTATACCCTCAATAGCCTCGTTCAGGCCGGCCTGATCGGCCAGCAGCGCGTGGCCCGTTTCTACGCCAAAACCGGCCTGGCGGATTTCGCGTGGCGGGTATTCTGGCCGCAGGCGGCGGTCAGGCGACAGTGCTATCGGGAAGCAATGATCCGGGCACGGGGTTTCGTCATCTTCCTGCACGGCTGGGATGGCAGCCACGCCATCTGGGAGCAGATTCCGGCGCTGGTGTGCGCTGCTAACCCCCGGCTGATCGCGCTGGCTGCTGACGTGAACGGCTTTGGTGGCTCCCCTTTTACCGACGAGTTGCCCGCTGTCGAGGCCTGCGATCCGGCTGCGAGCGTGGCCGCCGTCGAACGCTGGATTGAGTTGCTGGGGCTACGCTCAAGCCAGCGGGCGACCCATCGTCTGCGCGTCATCACTCTCGTCGGCCACTCGATGAGCGGCGCGGGACTGTTCTATCTGGATGAGTCTCGCTGGCGGCAGCACGAGGTTGCCCGGCTGGCGATTACACCCGCACTGTTGATCAACGACACACTGCGTAAGAGTTTCTACAAAGCGCTTGGTATGGGCATCTGGGCCGGTTCGACTACTGATACATTGGGCTGGCTCAAGACCAGGCTGGCCCCTTCCATCGTCGAGACGCTTATCGGCGCGGCCAGCCGGGCTGTGAAGGCCGAGCATGTGCGGATATTCAACACTACTTCCAAAGGCGTGCTGGCGCAGACTTTCTTTACGATGGGGGCCATACCCTGCCAGGTAAAGCGCCGCCGCTGGCGTCATTTCTACGTCATGCTGGGCCACAGGGACCGTCTGGTAGGGATCATGCCGATGTTGAGACTCCTGGAGGAAATGGGCTTTACCAGCGATCAGGTGCGTGTTATGCTAGGCGACCATTATCTCTTCTCGGTCAGCAACCAGAACCGCCGGTTGCACCTGCGCAATCGGGAGATGGTGGTCGAGGAGGTCCTTGCCCTGCACGAGGCATGCTGGCGTGAGTGTCGTGAAAGGTAGAGGGGCCTGCGTGTTGAAACTTTCTGCTGAAGAGCGATCCATGCTGGCGGGTGACTTCGGCCCCGGCGTGTGCCAGGCGATGAAGATTATCGTCACACTGGGGCGGATTTACGGTGCCCGGCGGCTGGTGCCGGTGGGTTCCGTGCAGGTGGCGGGGGTCAGTTACCGTAACCTGGGAGAGGCGGGGCTGGAGTTCCTGCGCGAGTGGGCCGACCAGGGTGCACGGGTGCGCGTGCCCACGACACTGAACCCGGCCGGGATGGACCTGCGCGCTTGGCGGAAACTGGGCTTTTCGGAAGCGTTCGCTCGCCAGCAACTGGCGGTGATTGAGGTCTACCAGCGGCTGGGTGTGCGCACGACCTGCACCTGTACGCCCTACCTGGTGGGCAACGTACCCCGTTTAGGTGAGCACGTGGCCTGGGCGGAGTCCTCGGCGGTGAGTTACGCCAATTCGGTCCTGGGGGCACGTACCAATCGGGAGGGCGGGCCGGGCGCGCTGGCTGCAGGCATCACGGGGCGCACCGCTGCGTGCGGCCTGCATCTGGACGAAAACCGCCGTGCCACACTGCGGGTGGTCGTGCGCTGCCCTGTACACAAGTTTTCCGACTTCGGGGCACTCGGGTACATAGTCGGGAAGGCAGCGCGCAATCGCGTGCCATATTTCGTGGGCTTGAGGGAAGCGTGCTCCGATGCTGACTTGAAGGCACTGGGGGCCGCCATGGCGGCCAGCGGCGCTGTGGCGCTGTATCACGTTGCGGGGGTCACGCCCGAGGCCGACCGGCCAGACATGCTGGTTCCTGACCACGAGACGCTCATCGTGGACGATCTGCAACCTGCCTATGCCGCGCTCAATTCCGACGTGCGGGAGATTGACCTGGTCTGGTTTGGCTGCCCGCACTTCAGCCTGGAGGAGATTGCGGAGGTGGTGCGGCTGCTGGCCGGGCGACGGGTGAAGGCGGCGTTGTGGATCACGACTGCGCGGGAGGTGCGGCAGATTGCTGAGGCGGAAGGGTTGGTAGCCGCAGTCGAGGCCAGCGGGGGGAGGGTGGTGGCCGATATGTGCGTGGTCGTCGCTCCGATGCAAGAACTGGGCTTTCGCACCCTGGCGACCTCCTCGGCCAAGGGAGCCACCTACGTGCCCTCCCACGCAGGGTTGCGAGTGCGCTACGGGACGGTTGAGCAATGCGTTGAGGCAGCAGTGACCGGCGTCTGGCCGGGAGAGGGCCTGCCCTGAGCGCAGCCGACGGGGGCTTCTGTGGCCTTCGGGAGCACGAAGTAGAACGTGCTGCCTTGTTCGGGTTCACTCTCGGCCCAAATGCGCCCGCCGTGTAACTCTACGTAGGCGCGCGCGATGGCAAGCCCCAGTCCTGTGCCTTGTTGTTCGTGTTGTGCCCGGTTGACCTGGAGCAGCGGTTCGAAGATGCGGGGGAGTTGATGAGCCGGAATCCCCACCCCGTGATCCTGAACACTCACCTGCACCCCCCCAGGCGTCTCCATCGCGGTTACTCTCACCACACCACCCTCTGTCGGGGAGAACTTGATAGCGTTGTCCAGCAGTTGCCGCAGTACTTCTTCGATCTGCTTGCAGCACACTCGTACGGGCGACAGCGAGGGGGCTATTTCCAGGACAAGTTCCACTCCGCGATCTTGTGCAGTCTCGGCAAACCTGGCAATGCCCAGGCGCAAAAGCGCGGGTAGTTGCTCGTCGGCACAGGTGAGCGACTGGTATTTATGTGCCGCCTTGCCAGTGCGGATCGTCAACCAGGCGAGCACATCTTGCACCACCTGTCCCAGCCGGTCACTCCCGGTCTTGATGCCGCGCAGGTAAGTTGTCAGTAGTTCCTCGGTCAGAGCGTTGCGACCAGAGGCCATCAGCTCCAGGTAACCCCGGATGTACGTCAGGGGCGTTCGTAACTCGTGGCCGATCATCATCGTTAGTTCGTCCTTGATCGTTGTAACCTCGGCCCGAGCCACTGCCTGTCGTGCCTGGGAGCGCTCGATCTTGGCTTGCACGACCACTAACAGATCCTCTGGTAGGAAAGGCTTGGTCAGATAGTCGTCCACGCCGAGTTGTTTGCCGCGTCGTATGTCCTCCGTGCGACGCTTGGCGGTGAGAAATATGAAGGGAATGTCCACCCAGGCCGGTTCGGCCTGCACGGCCTGGCAGAACTCGTAGCCATCTATCTCTCTCATCATGATGTCTGAGAGGATCAGGTCTGGCTTGTGCTGCGCCAGCCGCTCAAGGCCCTCCCGTCCATTGGCGGCCAGCATGACCTCATAGCCAGCCAGTTCCAGTATATCGCGGATGCCCTCGGCCATGGCTGTGTCGTCTTCAACGACCAGAATGCACGCCTTCATTTCGCACTCCGTTGTGGTGGGATTGCAGGTTGGGCGATGACTGGATTTGAGTGTTGCTCAACCTCTTGCTCCTGAGGAGGTTGGGCTGCGACGGGAAGCCAGACTGTGAAGGAACTGCCCTGACTCAACTCGCTTTCCACCTCGATCCATCCCTGGTGCAGTTCAACGATCTCTTTCACGATGGCCAATCCCAGGCCTGTTCCGGGTACGGTCAGCACCTGGGTCTGCTCCCCTCGGAAGAAGCGGTCGAAAATGTGTGGCAGTTCGTCCGGCGGAATCCCAATCCCGCTATCGGCGACGGTGATGGTGACATACGGGCAACCTTCGGCCTCTGCTGTCCCCAGCCGGACGGCGATCTCGCCCTCCGGCGGAGTGTAACTTATGGCGTTGGCGATCAGGTTGCTCAACACTTGGATGATCTGGTTGCGGTCGCCGTTGGCCGGGGGAACTGTGGGTGGGAATTGGGTTTCCAGATGCAAGTCCTTGGCCGCAGCCGTCTGCCGGTGAATCTCGACCAGATTCTCCAGCAAGTCCTGAAGCGCGACGGGTCGAGGAATGATCTGTGCCCGACCGGCATCCAGCCGCGAGAGATCGAGTAGATTCTCGATTAGATTCTCCAGGCGTGTGCTTTCTTGCCGCAGTACCTCCAGGTACCGCGTCCGTTTCTCTGGCTTACCTCTCTCGAGCAGCGAGAGATAGAGTTTCACGTTGGAGATGGGAGTGCGCAGTTCGTGTGAGACGTTGGACACGAACTGCGTTTTCATGCGATCCAGTTCCCGCAGCCGACTGACGTCACTGAGTACGACTACGGCCCCCAGTGAGGGGGCCTCCTCGCTGATGGGTGTGGCCCGGGCCTGTAGCGCCAGGTCGTCCAGTTCGACGATCTCCTCCACTCCCTCGCTGGCCCGGAGGCCCCACTCGCGGATGCGCCTGAGGAGGTATTCTTGGTCCTCGGTGTGCAGTTGTCCATCCAGGAGATGTCCGGCGCGCTCGTTAGTGAGCACGATCTCCCCCTGCGGGTCGGTAACGAACACAGCATCGGCCACGCTGTGCAGGATTGCCTCGGTGCGTTCCTTCTGGCGGGCGATCTCAACTGTGCGTTCGACTACTCGCTGTTCGAGGCTGGCCGCGTAGGCTTTCAACTTGCGGTACAACAGTGCATTCTCGATGGCGGTCGCGACCTGATTGGCGATGGTGGAAAGGAGGTGCTGGTCTGTCTCTTCGAACTTCATTGGCCCTGTGCGGGCGACCGTGAGCGCGCCTAGTGGCTGCTCGCCCACAAACAGGAGCGCGTAAATATCTGAGCGCAGTGCTGGTGTATTGTCAGGGAGAACGTTGTCCGTGTTCTGCACGTGTCGCTGAATCGGAGTGACGGCGGGTGCGGGCGATGTGAAGGCGGGCCAGTGAGCGAGCATGTTACGCTCCAACTTCTTGAGCGCTGCTTCTCCCACTGCCTGGGAGATGTGGAAGAAACTATATAGTATGCCGTCTATTTCAACCAGTAGCCCGGCGACGTCGTTGGGAATCAAGTCACCCAACTGTCCCAGAAGCCGCTCAGGAATGCGTTCCAAATCCAGCGAGGTCATCTGGCGGCTCAGACTATACAGAGTGCGTGCCTCACGCTGGCCGGTCTTGGTCGCTTCCAAGAGTTGCGCCTGGTTCACGGCAATGGCCAGCGAGCCAGCCAGCGCTTCCAGCAACTCCACGCGTCCAGTATCCTGTGGGTCGTGCAGACCCACGATGCCCAGCAGGCCGATGATCTGTCCTTCTGCAGCCAAAGGTAGCACCAGTTCGCATCGTTGCTCCCCAGAGGGGGTATTGACAGACACGCCCTCCGATCCATCTGGGCTGATAGGCGACACCACCGCCTGGTGGCTGGCCAGGACGTGGGTGGCTGCGCTGTCTTTGGCTTCAGGCTGCCATGGTGACAGGGTGTAGTCATCAATCTCTGGAGCCTGTGCGGTGGCGCAGATCTTCAGCCCGGTCTTCTCCAGCAGGGCTACACAGACACGATCATATCCAAAGGCCGCCTGAATTTTCTGCGCCAATGTCTGGGTCAGAGCAGCGACGCTGTGCAATGTTGCGATCTCGTGCATTGCCTCATTGGCGAGAGTCATCTGTTCTGCCTGCCAGGGTGACTGAATTAAGCGTAGGCAAGGTTCTCGGCCTGCGATGCGTAGCGACGGATGAGGGGCACCAGGTCGGTGCTGAGGGTAGGCTTGGCTACAAAGCCCGCCGCGCCTGCCTCTGCTGAGGCGGATCGGTATTGGGTGGTGTCGAGCAGCGTGACGAGGATCACGGCCAGGGTGGGGTGTTTCTCCCGCAGCATGCGCGTCAATGTCAACCCATTGACCTCCGGCATTGCGATATCCACCAGGACGACTTGAGGAGATGCCTCTCGCACCAGGTCAAGCGCGTCTTCGGCGTTGGTGGTTTCGGCCACCACCTCGATATCGGCGAAGCGGGAAAGGAAGCGGCGCATGATGCCAATGAAGGTGGGGTTATCGTCCACGATCAGAACTTTGATCGGCTCCATGTTTTTTCTCTCCTCGGCAGGCTAGTTTCTGGTACAGCAACGGACAGACCTTCCAGTCTGCCGTTTAGACAGGTTGGGAAGGGCGAAATAATCATACCGCAATCTCCCGATCGTGTAAATCCCCAATAGTACGGAGGGGGGTGTAAGAATGGCCCCGGTTTGCCAGAATTGTCTCCGTAATACTACGGAGATTTCTCATTTATTAAGGAGATACGCCAAACCTTTACCAGTTTTTTACGTTTCCGTAACCCGTCTCTAACGGACGTGCGCTATAATTTATGGTAAGAGCAGCGGAGTAAGAGCATTGGAGGTGAGCGGCGATGTTGGAGACACAGCGACACGTTCATGAGCAGTTGCAGTACCTGATGAGCCGGTTGGCCTTGGCCGGGTTGGCTGTCACAGCCCTCGTGGTGATACTCGTTGCCCTGCTGGGGACAGGGTAGCGCGAATAGGACAGCCGTAGCCCCCAGTGCGCTTCATGCAACGAGGCGTCCCCCTTCAGGGGGACGCCTCGTTGTCTGTTGCTGAAAGGCTGAGCGTCCTGCTGGTCTCGACGCAGGGTGTTGCCCAGAAGTGTCAGTGTGCTCCTTGCTTCAGCGAGCGAGTTCCCGGCCGAATTCCTGCTTCTAATCTCCTCCTTAGTCCTGGTTGTACGGCACAGTCACCGTAGCGGTCGCCACCGTGCTGTTTCCGCAAGCATCCGTTACCTGATAAGTGATCGTGTAAAACCGACCACTGCCTATGCCGGAACGCTCGGCCCGCAGATTGAAGGCAAAGTCGTCTACGATCACGATGTCGTTCACCGTATTACCATCGTCATCGCCGTTGTCCGGTTCGTTCGATGTCACTGAGACCAGGGTCACTGTCGTATCGCCCGTGGCGTCAAACACGTCCACCGTAGCGTTCACCGTCACATATTTGTGGTTCGGTGGCCACAGCGTGTCGGGCGTCACCTGCACGTTTACCGTTGGCGGAACCGCGTCGCAGATTCCGACGATCACCGGGTCGTGGTCAGACGAGCAGTACGCATCGGGCTGGTAAAGATCGGGCTGATTGTAGTCGTTGTAGTTCAGCGCGCTTGGCTCGTCGGCGTTGATGTGCCACTCCGTTACGCCCATCACCCGCGACGTCAGGTCGGCGCTGGCCAGCGCGTGGTCGAGATACCCGGCCTGGCCATAGAAGACATACGAATACGCGTCTGCCCCGATGAAGGATTCAATCAGGTTGGTGTAGCCGCCAGCCTTGATCGCCGCAATGGGATCTTCCATGGCGTAAGCGTTCAGGTCGCCGATGATGAGAAAGTCTGGGTCTCCGCTGCCGGTGGGGTATGTCGCCAGCCAATTGACCAGCGCAGTTGCAGCGCTCGTGCGGGTCAGATTGCAGTTACCCTGACCATCGCCCGTGTCCGGATCT
>JAUWNP010000067.1 GCA_030612585.1 Anaerolineae bacterium | reverse complement strand
GATCCGCAGGGGATCGAGCAGGAGGTCGCCCGTCTGGGGCCCGGCACCTATTTCGGCGAGACCTCACTCCTGCTGGGCGAGCCGCGTGACGCCACTGTCGAAGTTGTCCAGGACGCCGTCCTGCTCTACTTCAACAAGGGTGAGTTCGATCAGTTGCTACACGAGCGCCCCTCGATGCTCAAGGCGTTGCAGATGCGGCCCGACGTCGCCGAAAAGCGCCGCGCCAAACGCTTCAAGTGGCAGGACCCGGACGAAGTCGTCATTTCCTCCCTGCACAAGCACGGGGTGATACTGATCCGTAGGCTCGTTGTTCCCTCCTTCATACTCCTGGTGGAACTGGGCGGCTTTGGCTACTGGTACCTGACGGGATCCGCCCCCTCCTGGGCCTGGGTGGCAGCCGTGCTCCTGGCATTGCTTCCATTGCTGTTTGCCTTGTATATCTTCGTGAACCACTACAACGACAACTACGTCGTGACGAACAAGCGCGTCGTGCACGAGGAACGGGTGCCCCTCATTCACGAATCACGCGCCGAGGCCCCCTTGCGCACCATACAGGATATCCAGCAGTTGCAGGAGGGATTATTAGCCCAGTTGTTCAAATTCGGTGACCTGATCATTGAGACGGCCGGGGAACGGGGGCACGTGGTCTTTCGCCAGATTCCGAATCCGACTGAGGTGCAAGATGGTATCTTTGAGCAGATTCGACGCGTTCTGGCTGGGGCTCGGGTTGAGGAGCGGGCCGCCATTCGCGACGCTCTACGCCGTCAATTTGGCATTCAGGCCCCTGGGGAGCAGGCCGCCGCGCCCGAAACGGTTCCTACAAAGCGGCGCTTCAAATTAGCCATACCTGCGTGGCTCCTTGTACCTTTGCACGCTGTTCTACCCCCCCTGCGCCTCGAACAGGGGGACACCATCACTTGGCGCAAACACTGGATCGCTCTGATTCGCCCCATTGCGCTTCCCACGGCGCTCATCGTGGGTGTGACACTCGGCGCCATCTACATGGCCAGCAACTCTCCCAACCTGCCTTCAATCCTGATCGGCTATGGTACATTGATGATTTTCCTGTTCCCCTGGTGGCTCTGGAAGTTCGCCGATTGGCAGAACGAAGTTTATCAGGTGACAGCCACGCGCATCATTGACATCGAGCGGCTGCCGTTCTATATGCGGGAGGAACGTCGCGAGGCCAGCCTGGGCGTGATCCAGAACATCAGCCTGGAAATCCCCGGCCTTCTGGGCAAGTTGTTGAACTATGGGTCAGTGACCATCGAAACAGCCGGGGCTGGTGCCTTCACCTTTGACTACGTCAAGGACCCTCGTGGGGTACAGGCCGAGATATTCCGCCGCGTGGAGGCGTTTCAGCAAAGCCAACGTCAGCAGGAGGCCGAACGCCATCGGGCCGAGTTACTTGACTGGTTCACTGTCTATGACCAGATGCAACGCTCGGCACCATCTGCGAATCCACCACCATCCTCGCATCAACAGGAGACTTGACCATGACCGTGCGTCCGATCGTGCTATCCGATGATCCACTACTGCGCAGGAAATCACGTCGCGTGCGGGGCGTCACCCCGGCTCTGCAAGAACTCGTTGACGACATGGTCGAAACGATGCACGCAGGCGACGGCATCGGCCTGGCTGCCATTCAGATCGGCGTGCCCGAGCGTGTCATTGTGGTGCAGTTGCCCGAAGATGAAGATGACGAGGAAAATCCTGAGGGCGGTAAACTCTACGTCGTTGTCAATCCCGAACTGGCGCGCAAGTCCCGTGAGATAGAGGACGGCATCGAAGGGTGCCTCTCCGTCCCCGGTTGGCTCGGGGAAGTTCCGCGCCGTCGCGCCGTCACCGGCAAGGGGCTGGCCCCCCGGGGGCGGGCTATACGCATCAAGACAGAAGGGCTGCTGGCCCGCGTCTTCCAGCACGAGATTGACCACTGCGATGGCGTTCTCTTCATTGACCACATCAAAGACCCGGAGAAAATCTGGCCTGTGCCCGAGGGGGAGGAGGAAGCAGCGGAGGCAGGCCAGAAGGTGCCCGGCGGAGTAGCAGCGTCCGGGCTGCTGGTGTGACCCTGGCGAGGGGATGACTGAACACCTACAAAAAACGGACCGCCCCGCGACCCTCGTGGGTCCGGGGCGGTCCGCCCTCCCTTCGGCGAGAGCCACTATGTGGCTTCTGCGCTTTCTTCCGCGGCGGGCGCTTCGGGAATGAAAAGCCAGGCTAGAATGTAGAACAGGAACCCCGCTCCAGTTCCCAGGGCAAAGACAACCATCAATATGCGCACCAGAAGCGGGTCCAGGTTGAAGTACTCTGCCAACCCACCGCAAACCCCGGCTATCTGACAGTCCGTTACCGAACGGTACAGCCTCTTTTCGTTGGTCATCTTTCTCTATCCTTGATCCACGTAAACCTTGCGAAGGTTACCTGAACCTTCGCAAGGTTCCGTTCCAAAGCCTAATCCATCTCTGCCCACTGCTGGTACATCTTGAACCGGTCGGCCACGTCCCTCTTGGCCGCCTGGAGCAGCATCGCCGCCCGCTCCGGGTTCGACTTTCTGAGCATCTGGAAGCGGTTCTCGGAATACATGTACTCTTCCAGCGAAATGGTCGGCTCTTTAGAGTCGAGGATCAGCGGGTTCCTGCCCTCGGCCTTGCGGCGCGGGTCGTAGCGGAACAGCGGCCACGCGCCAGATTCGACCGCCATCTTTTGATAGCGCATACCCTCGGTCATGTTGATGCCGTGCATGATGCAATGCGCGTTGGCGATAATGATCGAAGGGCCATCGTAGGACTCGGCCTCGATAAAGGCCCGCACCGTCTGGGTGGGATTCGCCCCCATCGCGATTCGCGCGACATAGACCGTGCCGTAGGTCATCATCATCATCCCCAGGTCCTTCTTACCGACCGGCTTGCCGGCCGCGGCGAACTTTGCTACCGCGCCCAGCGGCGTCGCCTTGGACATTTGGCCGCCGGTGTTGGAATAGACCTCTGTATCCATCACCAGGATGTTGACGTTCCGGCCAGAGGCCATCACGTGATCCAGGCCGCCGTAGCCAATGTCATAAGCCCAGCCGTCGCCGCCAAAGACCCACACCGATTTCTTGACCAGATAATCGGCCACGGAGAGCAACTGCTCGTGGCCACCGCACGCTGCCAGGACATCCTTGAGCGCGGCCACGCGCCCGCGCTGCAACTCGATTCCCTCTTGCGTGGACTGGTCGGCCTTCTTGATGTCGTCAAAGAGGGCGTGGTTCTTTTGGCAGTGTTCGCAGTCGCACTCGTAGAGCTTGGCGAGCAGCTCGTGGGCGTACACGGTCATCTTGTCCGCCGTGAGCCGCATGCCCATCCCCAATTCCGCCGCGTCCTCGAACAGCGAGTTGTTCCAGGTCGGCCCGCGACCATCGGCGCGCTGGCAGTATGGTGTGGTGGGCAGGTTGCCGCCCCAGATGGATGAGCAACCTGTGGCGTTGGCGATGATGGCCCGGTCACCGAAGAGCTGCGTCATCAGTTTGGCGTAAGGCGTCTCGCCGCAGCCCGCGCACGCGCCCGAGAACTCGAGCAGCGGGCGGATGAGCTGGCTGCCCTTGATCGTGTTCCGCTTGAAGAGCGACGGATCGGTTTCGGGCAGGCCCAGGAAGAAACTAAAGTTCCCGCGCTCCTGCTCGCGCAACGGGATCTGGTCAGCCATGTTGATGGCGCGCACGTCGGTCTTGTTTCCCTGCTCATCCTTCTTGCGGGCCGGGCAGGTATAGACACAAGCGCCACAGCCGGTGCAGTCCTCCGGCGCGATCTGAATCGTCCACTTCATTCCCTTGAAAGTTCTGCCCTTGGCGTCCACCGACTTGAACGTCGCCGGCGCGCCCTCTAACTCTTGGGGGTCGTAGACCTTGGCGCGGATCGCCGCGTGCGGGCAGACCAGCGAGCACATGGCGCACTGGATGCAGACGTCCGGCTCCCAGATGGGAATCTCGGTAGCAATGTTGCGCTTTTCGTACTGGGTGGTGGCCGTCGGGTAGGTGCCGTCGGCGGGCAGTTTGGAGACGGGAATCTGCTCGCCGCGACCGGCGATGATTTCACCCAGCACCTCTTGCACGAACTCGGGGGCGTCCACGGGCACCGGCGGCGGCATCTCGATGGTGCTGGTGGCCTTGTCCGGCACCGTGACCTCTTGAGCGCCAGCGATACCGGCGTCAATGGCGTCATAGTTCATCTGGACGACCTTGTCGCCGCGCTTGCCATAGGTCTTTTTGGCGAATTTCTTCATCAGGGCCACGGCCTCGTCTCCCGGCAGGATGCCCGATATATTGAAGAAAGCGGCTTGCATGATCGTATTGATGCGCGCGCCCAGCCCCAGTTCTTTGGCCGTCTCGTAGGCGTCAATGACGTAGAACGCTAGTTTCTTGGCAATGATCTGCTCCTGCACCACGCGGGGCAGGCGGTCCCATACCTCGTCCACCCCGTAGGGGCTGTTGAGCAGGAAGGTGCCGCCCTCCTCGATGGGCCCAAGCATGTCGTATTTCTCCAAAAAACTAAAGTTGTGGCAGGCCACAAAGTCGGCCCGGTTGATCAGATAGGTGCTGCGAATGGGGGACTTGCCAAAGCGCAGGTGGGAGATGGTGCGCGCGCCGGCTCGCTTTGAGTCGTACACAAAATAGCCCTGGGCATAGTTGTCGGTGGCGTCGCCAATGATCTTGATCGAGTTCTTGTTCGCGCCGACGGTGCCGTCAGAGCCTAGACCCCAGAACATGGCCCGATGCACGCCTTCCGGTTCGGCGGAGAAGAAGGGATCGTATTCCAGGCTGGTGAACGTCACGTCGTCGGTGATGCCGATGGTAAAGTGATTCTTGGGTTTCTCCGCCTTCAAGTTGTCGAGCACGGCCTTGCACATGCCGGCGTTGAACTCGCCGGAACCGAGACCATACCGCCCGCCGACGATGAGCGGGTAGCCCTCGCGTTCGAGCAGTCCATCGGCCATAGCCTCGGCGATACCGTTGCGCACGTCGAGGTAGAGCGGATCGCCCTGCGCGCCCGGCTCCTTGGCGCGGTCGAGCACGACTATGGCCTCGACCGTCTCCGGCAGCGCCTGGATAAAGTGCTGGCTTGACCAGGGGCGGTAGAGGCGCACCTTGACCAGGCCGACTTTTTCCCCCTGCGCCGCCAGGTATTCGATGGTCTCTTGCATGGCGTCCGCGCCAGAGCCCATCATCACCACCACGCGCTCGGCGTCGGGCGCGCCAAAATAGTCGAACAGGTGATACTGGCGGCCAACCGCCTGGGCGAACTTGTCCATGTACTTTTGGACAATATCTGGCGTGGCCAGGTAGTATTTGTTGATCGTCTCGCGGGCGGCGAAGAAGACGTCGGGGTTCTGGGACGTGCCGCGCAGGACGGGGTTATCCGGGCTCATGCCCCGCGCGCGATGCGCCAGGACGTATTCATCCTCAATCACGGCGCGCATATCATCTTTGGTGATCATCTCCACTTTTTGAATCTCGTGCGAGACGCGGAATCCCTCGAAAAAGTGTACAAAGGGCACCCGCGCTTCCAGCGAGGCGGCGGTGATGATCAGGGCGTTGTCCATAACTTCCTGGATGCTGCCGGAAGCCAGCAGGCCAAAACCGGTACCGCGCGCCGCCATCACGTCGCTGTGGTCGCCAAAGATGGAAAGCGCCTGGGCGGCCACCGACCGGGCCGATACGTGGAAAACGGTGGGAATCAGTTCCCCCGCGATCTTGTACATGTTGGGGAGCATCAGCAAAAGCCCCTGGGAGGCGGTGAACGTGGTCGTCAGCGCCCCGGTGGCGAGCGCGCCGTGGATCGCGCCCGATGCGCCGGCCTCCGACTGCATCTCGGTCACGTCGGGTACGGTGCCCCAGATATTGGTCTCCCCCTTGGCCGATAGCTCGTCGGCCAATTCGCCCATTGATGAGGATGGGGTGATGGGATAGATCGCGACGATCTCGCTGAGCGCGTGCGCGACGGTCGCCGCTGCGGTATTACCGTCAATCATAACTTTTTCCCGTGCCATTTCTCTCCTTTATCGTGATAAGAGTTCGCCCGATTGGGCGCGTCTATTCTACCACTGTTCTTGCTAGAGTGGAAACACCAGGTCTCCAAGTGTTTATTGTGCCACGAATTCGCGATTTGCGCCAGTGAGGAAGGCGCTACTTTGCGGGTGATATTTGTCATCTGCTGGACGTAAAACGTAAAGCGTAAAACGTGACCCCCAATCTTCGCGCTACGTTTCACGTTTCATGCATCACGGCTCCCAGGACGCGTTCTTCGACGGGCTCAGGCCGTGCCCTTCGACAGGCTCAGGCCGTGGTGCAGCAGCCCCCTTCTTGATGACGCGCAACATCTCGCCGTGGATGCGGCCGTTGGAGGCGACGATGAACTCGCCAGAGAGGCAATTGAGGCTGCCCTCGAAATCGGTCGCCTTTCCACCGGCCTCCCGCACCAGTAGTATCCCCGCCGCCACGTCCCACGGCTTGAGGCGAATCTCCCAGAAGCCATCGAGCCTTCCGCAGGCGACGTAGGCCAGGTCGAGCGTGGCGGCCCCGGCCCGGCGCACACCCTGGCTGCGGCGCAGGAAGTGGTCGAGTCGCTCGACGTTATTGTCGTGGGCGGTGCGGCGGTCGTAGGGGAAACCGGTGGCCAGGAACGCGCCCTCCAGATGCTCGATGCCGGAGACGCGGATGGGGCGACCATCAAGGGTTGCCCCACCCCCGACGGTCGCGGCGAAGGTCTCCCTCCGCAGCGGGTCGTGGATCACGCCGACGACCACCTTCCCCTCCACCAGCAGCGCCAGCGAGAGGCCGACGTGGGGGAAGCCATGCGCGAAGTTGTTGGTGCCGTCCAGGGGATCAATCAGCCAGACAGGTTGTCCGTTGCTCGCATCCCTGCCCTGTTCGCTCGCGTCCCCGTCCTCGGGGACGCCCCCGGTGGCTTGGAGTGCATCGAGGAGCCACTCATCCCCCCCGCCCTCCTCGGCCAGGATGCGATGATCGGGGAAGGCAGTCCGCAGATGGGCGACGATCAACTACTCGGCGGCGATGTCGGTCTCGGTGACGGGATTGACCGCCCCCTTGAACCCGACGTGAACGAGCGCAGTGCGTGGGAAACTGTCGCGCACGATAGAGCCGGCCTTGTGGGCTATGGAGATGGCGGTCTGGAGAATGGGATCATAGTTCACGGGTAGTTCCTCGTGGAGAGTAGATGAGTAGATGAGGGATGGGTAGATGAGGACTCCATCTACTCATCTACTCCTTCCTCATTTACTCGATACGCCTCCGGGCGGCGATCCTGGTAGACGGTGAGATAGCGGCGGGCCTTGCGAATCTCCCGCAGATCGGCCTGGGCGATCAGCAGCCGCTCCTGGTCGTCCCCCTCCACCAGCACGTGTCCCCACGGGTCCACGACGCGCGAACGCCCAGGGAACTCCACCTGGCCGTCACTCCCCACCCGGTTGCAGGCGGCGACGATCAGTTCGTTCTCCACGGCGCGAGCGCGGGCCAGGAGGAGCCAGGCCTCGATGCGGCGCGCCGGCCACTGGGCCGGCACCAGGAAAAGTACCGCCCCCGCCAGTGCCATAACGCGGAAGAGTTCGGGGAAGCGCAGGTCGTAGCAAATGGCCAAGCCCGTCGGCCCCCAGGGGGTGGGGCAGAGGGTAGCGTGGTCGCCAGGAGCCAGGTAGCGGGGCTCCTGCATCAGGCGGAAGAGGTGAATTTTCCGGTAAGACCCCAGGAGCGCGCCGTCGGGCGCGTAAAGGACGGCGGTGTTGGAGACGCCGCCGGCGTGCTGCTCCAGGAGCGAACCTGCCAGGTGCAGGCCGAACTCACGGGCCAGCGCGGCCATCTGGGCGAAGCCGCTCTCCCCCAGTGGCGCGGCCCACTCCCCGGCCCGCTCCAGGTCGTAGCCGTGGAGCCACAGTTCGGGCAGGAGCAGCAGGTCGGCGCCGGCTGCGCGGGCCTGGGCAGCGAAATCCCGCACACGGGCCAGGTTGGCCTCGGGCTGGGCGGTGCGAATGTCCATTTGGGCTAAAGCAATGGTGAGCATGACAAATCTCGCCCGGTCCCCACGGAACCGGGCCCCAAGTTGGCCAGAACCCTGTCCATCATCCTGTGAACGTCCCAGCGCGTCATCTGGTTGTCAGATCCTCGTGTATGCAGGTAGCAATATCGTCTATGGCATGAGAGAAACACGAACTCGGGTCAGACGTGTACAGGGGGAGACCTTCATTCAAAGCACGAGTCGCCTGATCGCTCTCGTCCGGCACGCATCCTTTCAGGCTGGTCCCCAGATGAGATTCGATTTGCTTAGGCGGGATGTCTGGTGTACCGTATCGATTCAGGATGAGCCAGAAATCGTGATCCACTACGTCGACGGTATCCATGGCCCGAACAGCCCGCTTGATGGACATGGGGTCGGGCATCAACACACACAGGTTGATCCCTCCCCCCTTGCCGATCAGGGGCGGGTCTGCCCAAGAGAAGAAAGAGCCAGCATCCACGAGAATGTAATCCGCCTCAATCAGGGCGATTTCCAGCATATTGTCCAGGGCCTTCCTGGTCATTTGCCTGGCAGAGTTCGGGTCTGTTGTCCCAAGGACGACCCGCACGCCTGGCACGTACTCCTTTAGCACATTGGTAAACACCTGCCGCACTTTTGTAAACGATTGCTTGCCCAGATCACTGATGTATGGAAGGAGGAACTCCATCATGTGCATCTCTGGCAGGCCCAAAAAGAATGCGATATCCCCAAGGGGGCGCTGCCAATCCACCAACAGAATGTCCTTCTGCGAAACCCTGCGCAGGGCCAGAGCCAGATTGACCGCCAGCGTAGTAGTGCCCACGCCTGCTTTGCTGCCGAATACGGTGATCAACTGCCCTGGGGCGGAAACCTCTGGCCGCAACTGAACCTCAATGCGGGCTAGTAACTCGCCCACCTTCACCGGCTTGGTAACGTAGTCGCTCCCTCCCCCGCGCAGGGCTCTCACCTTCGCATCCATCTCGTCGAGGGCGGAGAGGAAAATAATGGGAAGGTGACGGCCCTCTGGCAACTGACGAATACGCCTGGTGGCCTCAAAGCCGTCTATGCCCGGCATCAGCACGTCCATCAGTACCAAGTCCGGTTTCTCCGTGCGAACTTTCTCCGCGCCCTCCTCACCCGTTGTCGCTGCAATGATCTGATAGCCTGCTCGCTGCAGGCTCAGTTCCAGCAAGCGCTGTAATCGTAGATCGTCATCCACGACCAGTATTTTCTGTTGAGCCATGGTGGTCACTCCTTAGTGCATCACTAGCCACGATTGTTGGAGTAGACGAGTAGGAACCTCACAATAGCGTCACCTATTGTACCACAAAACGGGCGCAGAGGGCAACCCGCCGCTGAGACACAAGTCCAACTTGACTTTTCTCGCCTCTGGCGTAGAATTCCTATCTACGTTGCTATCCAACTCTGCAAACCGAGGGGATATGATGGACTTGGGTCAACTCGTTGATATCTTTGTTCCTCTGACTACCATCTTCACACTAGCGGTGATCGCTCTTCTCTACCTGTGGCTGCGGAAACAGGACGCCGGCACAGAGCGCATGCAGGAAATCGCCCGCTTCATCCAAATGGGGGCAAATGTGTTCCTCCGCCGGGAGTTCCTCACCATCGCTCCCTTCGTGGTGATCCTGGCCCTGCTGCTGCTCGTGGCCATGCCAGAAGGGAACTGGCAGATCGCGCTAGGCTTCGTCGGCGGCGCGGCCTTCTCTATGCTGGCCGTCTATATGGGAATGAACGCGGCGACGCGGGCCAACGTGCGTACCACCTCCGCGGCTCGCTCCTCGGCTGCACAGGCGCTGCTGATCGCCTTCCGTGGTGGGGGGATCATGGGGCTTTCCATCGTGGTGCTGAACCTGCTGGGTATCTTTGTGCTGTCGCTTCTCTTTGGCGTGAACCCGGCCCACCCGGAGAACGTGCACCTTCTAGTCGGCTTCGGCTTTGGGGCCAGTTTCTCCGCCCTGTTCGCCCAGTTGGGCGGCGGCATCTTTACTAAAGGGGCGGACATCGCGGCCGACCTGGTGGGGAAGGTAGAGCAGGGCATCCCGGAGGACGACCCGCGCAACGCTGCAGTCATAGCCGACCTGGTCGGCGACAACGTGGGGGATGTGGCAGGACGTGGGGCAGACCTCTTCGAGTCCGGTTCCGACAACCTGATCGCCACGATGATTGTGGGCCTGACCTTCATTCCTACCTACGGTTGGGCGGCGGTGCTTTTCCCTCTGCTCAGCCGGGCCGTCGGTGCCATCGGCGCGGTGCTGGGGGTGCTGGCAGTGCGTGGCACGGAGAAGCGCAGCCCTATCGTATCTATGAACCTGGGATTACTGACGACGGCCCTGTTCTCCGTGGTCTCTTTTTACTTCCTGGGCGTCTACGTGATGCACGAAATCCGCCTGTTCTACTGCCTCACGCTCGGCCTGATCACCGCCATCCTGATCTCGCTCCTGGTGCAGTTCTACACCGGTATCACCCAGCGACCTGTTAAAGAGATCGCCAGGGGGGGCATGAGTGGCATAGCCATCAATCTGATCTACGGCTTCGCCTGGGGGATGGAGAGCGCGGTCGTCCTGAAGATCCTGGTGGCCGTGGTGAATGTGATCGCTTTTTATATCATGGGAGGTGGCCTGCCCGGTATCCTCGGCGTCACGGCGGCCACGCTGGGTATCACTGAGATGAAGGGCATCATTATGGCAGCCGATGCCTTTGGCCCCATCGCCGACAACGCCAGTGGCATCGCTGAGATGGCTGGGCTAGGATCGGAGGTGCGTCGCGCTGGGGACATGCTGGACGCGGCCGGCAACATCGCCAAAGCCATCACCAAGGGGTACGGCATGGCCTGCGCCTTGATGACCAGCGTCGTTATTCTTTTTGCCTATCTCCTTAGCGCTGCGGAGTTGGTCGGGGCAGGCAGCGAGAGTCTAGCCAGTTTCGTCACCTTCGGCGGCGCCGATCCGGAAGGGGCGGCTCTACAGATTGTGCGCGGTCTCAACCTGGCCCACCCGCTGAACATCGCTGCGCTGATGATCGGCTCCACTATCCCCTTCCTATTCACCGCCCAGGCGATGAAGGCAGTAGGCCGGACGGCCTTCCGCATGGTGGATGAGGTGCGGCGCCAATTCCGCGAGATCCCCGGGCTTCTGGCTGGCCGGGCCACTCCCGAATACGGCGCTTGCGTGGACATAGGGACGCGCCACGCGCTGCGGGAGATGATCGGGCCGACGCTAGCCGGGGTGGCCTTCCCCATCGCCGTCGGCTTCCTGATGGGGCCGTGGGCTCTGGCTTTCTATCTGATCGGGGTGAAGATCGTCGGCGCGACGCTGGCTATCTTCATGTTCAACGCCGGCGGCGCGTGGGATAACGCCAAGAAGTACATTGAGGAGGGCCACTTCGGCGGCAAGGGTTCTGAGCCCCACAAGGCCAGTGTCATCGGCGACACTTTCGGCGACCCCCTCAAGGATACCGCCGGGCCGGCGCTGCACATTCTCATCAAGTTACAGAACGTTCTCGCCATCACGCTCCTCCCGCTCTTCTACGCTTACGGGCTGCACTGGCATTAGATAACGAATTTACGAATCTACGAATCTGCGAATTCCATGAACCGAGATACTGGATTTGACCAAGAGTTGCTGGAAATCTACGGCGAGTTAAACCGCGACCGGCTGACGGCGCTGGTCGCGCGCTACGCCCGTGATCGGCTCGGTGCTGGTGGTTGCTCCATCTTCCTGCGCGACGACATCACTGGCCGCTACGTCCTGCGCGACACCACCGGCCTTTTGGAGGACGCAAGGATGCCCGCCGAGCGGGTGGAGTACGAGCCCGGGGAAGGACTGACTGGCTGGATCGCCAGCCACGGCAAACCGCTGCGCATCGCCAACGTCAGGGACAACGGGGAATTGCGACGCATCGCCGAGGATCTGGCCTGGAGCAAGAAATACTCCGAGATCAGCGCCAAACCGGGCCAGGCCTATATGGGGGTGCCGATCCTCTCTTTCCCCCTCCCAGGGGGGAGACAGAGGGAGGTTGTGCTCGGCGTGTTGCGGGTCTCCGGGAAAGCGGAAGGGGAGCAGTTCGACGCACAGGATGAAGCGCTGCTGAGCCACGTGGCCGCGATGGTGAGCATCGCCATTGAGAATTCACGGCGCTACGAGCGGGAGAAACGCCGTGCGCGTTACTTCCGGCTGCTGTTGGACATCGGTACAGAACTGGACCCTCGGCGCCCCATCGGCGAGATGCTGCAAGCAGTGGTGAATCAGGTCAGGGACGGTTTTCGCACCGAGGCCTGCCAGATCTATCTTCGGGATGAGGAAATCGCCAGCCGTGTAGTGCTACAGGCCGCCAGTGGCCTCCCCGGAGCACTGATCGGCAAACTGACGTATGTGGTAGAGGAGGGGCTGACGGGCCACATCGTCCGCACTGGAACACCCGTCCAGATACGCGAGACGGCCGCGCTGGGGGATTGGAACGACCCCCACGTTGCAAAAGTCGCCTCACATCTTCCCTCCGGCGTATGTCGCTCCTTCATCGGTATCCCCCTGCGGTTAGGTGATGAGATCCTTGGCACCCTCGAGTTGATCAATAAGATCCCCAGCGCCCCCGGCCACCGCGATTGGTTCACCGACGACGACGAGGAATACTTGCGCCTGCTCTCCACGGGCATCTGCGGCGTCCTGGAAGGAGCTCGTTATCTCAAGACTCTGGGCGACGTAGGAGTGACCGCGATGCGGATGCAGCGCGTTGCCTCTTTCGGCACCCTCGCGCAACGGATACGGCACGAGGCGGCAAACCCGCTGGCCATAGCCCGCCTGGCGGCGACCAACTTGCGCAGCGACCTCCAGGAGAAACCAGGTTTTTCTCAAAAGCCTGGTTCCTTAAGACGATTGGATGTCATCGAGGCCAACTTGAACGAGGTGAGTAGCAAACTGCTGGACCTGCTCAAATTCTCGCAGCGCATCGGCTTTATTCGCACAACCACCCAGTGGAACGGCGTGATACGCGAGGCTCTTATCTGGCTGGCGGCGGAGCGGCAACGACGCGGAGTGGAGGTGCACGCTGTCTATGAAGACCTGCCTCCAATGTTCATCGAGCCTAATGAGATGTTCGGTGTCCTGGTCACACTCCTACGTTTGACTATGGAGACCCTCGGAACGCACGGAGGTCTCGTCGAGGTACGCACTTCGTCGTCCGCCGACGGCCAGTGTGTGTGCACGACGATACGCGCGCCGGAGGCCCCGCTAGTCGAGACGGTTTCTCTCATTATCGAACCGGCGGCAGGCGCGCCTGAGGAACTATCGCCCCTTCACTTCGAGTGGGCATTGGCGCGGGAGACGGTGGAGATGCAGTATGCGGGCTCTCTCAGATGGGAAGCACGGGATAAAGAGGCATGCTTTGTGCTCGAATTGCCACTGAAGGAAGGTTGATATGGAGGTAGACCAGAAGACGATTCTGGTGGTAGATGATGAGCCATTTTTCCGCGAGGAAGTGGTTGCCTTTCTCAACAACTCATCGTTTGCAGCGCAGGGCTGGCAAGTGGAGGCTGCGGCGAGGGGGGAGGAGGCGCTGACCCGGCTGGAGCAAGCCCCCTACGACGTAATGCTGCTTGACATCAATATGCCGGGGCTGGATGGGATGGAAGTGCTCCGCCTGATGCGCGAGAAGCACATGCTGGAGCAAACCTACGTCATCATGCTCAGCGCCTATGGTGTGTACGAGAACGTGGTCGCGGCTATGCGCGGAGGGGCAAAGGACTTTGTCAACAAATCTGAGCCGCTGGATCAATGGATCGTGCGCATCGAACGCGGCTTCGAGTGGCAGGAACTGCGCCGTCGCAAGCAGCAGGCCGAAGAGGAACTGCGACTCCTGGCGCGCGAGGTGGGCCATGACATCGGCGGCACGACCTACTTTGTGCTCACCCAGCGAGTGCAGGCGCTGGCCAGGCTGGTGGCGGCGGAGCCGGAGGCTGAGCGCTCTATCGAGGTCATACGGCAGATTCTGGCCCGTATCAAGCGTCTGGCCGACGACTTGGGCCACGTGGCGGTGGCCTTGGATAGCAGCGAGGTCTGGCGCTGGGAGACGCTCGACCTCCATCGCCTGCTAGAACGGCTGGTGCAGGAGTTCAGTTACGGCTATCCAGACGTGACAATCATACGGGAGTGGGCCGCAGACATCCCCCCGATACAGGGCAGCCGCGCCCAGTTGGAGCGGGCTTTCCACAATTTGCTAACTAACGCCGGGCGGGCTATGCTTGACGGCGGGGCACTCACGCTGCGCACGCGGCGGGAACGGGAGGACGCGTGGGTCGCTGTTGAGATCGAGGATACAGGCATCGGCATCCCCCAGGAGATGCAGGAGAAAATCTTCCGCATCGGCTTCTCGGATTGGAGAAACGGGCAAAAAGGGAGCGGGTTGGGGCTTTACGTCGCCCGCAGGAACGTCGAGAACCACGGCGGTCGTATTGATCTGACCAGTACCGTGGGCCAAGGGACCACCATCATCATCCGACTGCCGATTCGTCCCGGACACGTTTCTCCTGGCACTACTCAAAATTTTACAGGAGGTTAGGTACAATGTCATCAACTATACTGGTGATGGACGACGATTTACTCGCGCTCGAAAGTCTGGAGGACTACCTGAAACGGGCTGGTTATACGATCGTGATGGCCAGCAGTGCCCGTGAAGCGGTAGAGCGGGCACGTGAGACGCCTTGCGACGTGGCCGTGTTGGACATGAAGATGCCCGAGATGGACGGTTTCCAGGTGGCTGCGATGCTGCGCCAGTTGCAGCCTGCCTTGCAGGTGATCATATTCACTGGCTACGCTTCGCTGGAGACCGAGGCCCGCGCCATACAATTGGACTTCTATGAATATCTGCCTAAGTCGAATTGGTACGACCTGCTGCTGCCGACCATCGAGCGTGTCCTGACTGAGCCCGAACGCCCACTTCCCAGACAGCGCCCGGCTGACCTGGAACAGACAGCCACCCAGTACGCTGGCGAGGGCAAGTGGGAACTGGCATCGTTGGCGTTGGAGCAGGCGGCCCGCATCGCTGAGTTCACTCACGAATGGGGGCACGCAGCCACGTTATACAGCCAGGCTTTCGAGCACATGCGGCGCGCCCGTGGCCTCTCCGTAGAGGCACAGCGGCTGCGTGAACTGGCGGAGTGCGCGCAGCGCATTGCGGACGAACCAGTCATAGACTCCATATAACGTTGCCAGACAAGTGGTCGCCAAGAAGTGGACCGGATTGCTTCAGTACCGTGTCAACCGCAGCGACCGCCTGCAGTGTTGGGTGGATGAGGGTGCTGGAGTGGTGTACGTAGAATTCGCCGGTTTACACCCGTAGTGGTTATACCTGTGTCTTCGTTACGCCGTTTTCTCCCTCTCTGCCTGACGCTGCTGGTGTTGGGCTGTGCTCTGCTTCCGCCACCTCCCACTCCGACGCCAACCCCAACGCCAACCCCGACATCCTCTCCCACTCCCTGGCCAACGTTCACCCCCTGGCCAACGCTCATCCCCGAGCCGCCCGACACTGGCTGGCAACTGCTACAACCGGGCGTCGAGTTGCGCCAGGTGCGCGTGGAGACCGGCGAGGCCGCCGAGCAGTTGGTCATCGTCCGGCTTGATTCCACCGCCGTGCGCTTCCGCGTCCACTACGACCCCGTCGTGCCCCGCCCGGTGAGTGCCTGGGCCGGGTTGCTCCAGCCGTTGCTGGTCGTCAACGGCGGTTACTTCACCACCGAAAACGAGACCGTGGGTCTGCTCATCAGCGACGGGCGGGCCTGGGGCACCCCTTACGGGGGCTTCGCCGGTATGTTCGCCGTCAACCCCTCCCCTCTGGAGGAGAAAGCGAGTGTGCGCTGGCTCCGAGACCAGCCCTACGACCCCAACGAGCCCCTGATAGAGGCACTACAATCGTTCCCGGTGCTGGTCAAGCCGGGCGGCGTGATGGGCTTCCCCGCCAACGCCGATGACGGTCGTCCCTCCCGCCGCACCGTCGTGGCCCAGGACCGTCAGGGGCGCATCCTATTTATTGTCGCCCCTCGTGGCTACCTCAGTCTCCATGGACTGGCGCGCTTTCTCGCGGAATCCGATCTCGACCTGGACGTGGCGCTCAACCTGGATGGGGGCTTCTCCACAGGGCTGTGGCTGAGGACAAACGAGGCACCCGTGGAGATCAACTCCCTCGTCCCGGTGCCATCGGTCATCTCTGTCTACGACTGATGCACGTAATGTATCTTCTCAAAAAGTTGGGGCGAAAGTAGGTCGGATTTGCTATCCGACCCTGTGGCGGTTAGCAAAACCGCCCTACGCTGCCCTTGCCCCAAGGTATTGAGAAGATACGTTATCGTCGTACTAGAACGTACCGCCCGCGCGTGGTAGTCGAGGTGGCGGTGTAGAGGTAGGTGACTGGGCCGACGATGACGATGTCGGCGTGGCCGATGCCCCAGTTGTTGGCCAGGTTCATAATCACCGGGTTGCCGGGGTATCTCTCCCACGGCCCGTCAATGGCCGGCCCCATGCTGCGGGCGAACCCCAGGCCGAACTGGTCATCCACGACGGTGGGATCGCTGGGGCCGCGCACCCCCTCGTAGGCCATGTAGTAGTGGTCGCCCACCCGCGCCACGTCGGCCGAGGAGATGGTGCGGAACTCGAAGTAAGGGTTGGCATCGGCCCCCAGCACCTCGACAGGGCCGTAGCCAAGTTCTGCCCCAAAGAGCGGATTGGAACCGCACTTGTGCAAGCCCCCCGCCCCGGCGTACTTATCGCCCACGTAGCAGCCCATGTGCCCCGGAGCCCGCCCCAGCCCGACGAAGACGTAGAGCAGATTGCCCTCGATGTAGATGCCCGGCGGCGCGCCCACCAGGCACTCGACCTCCAGTTCGGAGTAGATGTGGGGGTGCTCGCCGACGGATTCCGGTTCGCTGCAAGTCCCCTGCTCGGCGTGCCAGGCCCCGGTGCCGGGCACGTGGGCCTCGGCCGACCAGTTGAGGCCATCGGGGGAGGTGCGCAAGAAGGTGCCCGCTCCCCACTCGTAGACCATATAGGCGCGGTCGGTATCGAAGAAGACACGCGGGTACTGCTGCTGCTGGGTGTGATCCTGCCCTGGGTCACAGGGGCACGTGGTGCAGGGGAAGAGACAGATGGGGTTTTCGAGAGCGAAGTGGAGCCCTCCGTCGTGGCTTTTCCACAGCGTGATGCAGCCGGGGAAGGGGGCTGGATCGCCGCACTGGTCCACCACGCCCGCCGATTGGTGACTGGCGTGCAGGTAGGACCAGAACTCAGTGCCGCCCCGGTAGACGGTGTCCGATTCTCCCACGGGCAGGCCCACGTCGAATTCCTCCAGCACCCACTCGGCCTCCCCGGCCCAGAAGTCGTCCAGCGTGGCGAACTCCCGCCCAGGTGGGTGGGCAGGGGCGAAGGGGGGTGGGGATGTAGGGGGAAGAGGTGTGGGGGTAGGGGGTGTGGGCGTGTGGGTGGGGAAGGGTGTGGAGGTTGGTGTGTGGGTGGGTGTGGGAGTGGATGTGGATGTGGGGGATGGTACGGGAGTGTGGGTGGCGATGGCGGTAGGAAAGGGGGAGGGCAAGGGCGTCGGCGTGGCCGTCGGCGGTGGGGTGGGCGTAGGGGAGGGAATGGCAGTGGGGTTGGCCACGCACGCCGTCAGCAGTGAGAGTAGAGTAAGAAGGGCGAATATCCTGCCAGTCAGCATTGAGCATCGCAATGAGGTGTTCACACCGGCATCAAATTCGGGTGCTGCACCCGAATCCAGGTCCGGGTAATCTCTGCAAACTTTCGGGCCTCTACCAGCAGATACCTGGCCTCGGTGTCGGAGGCATAGCCCACTCCGACGTAGTCCGCTCGGTTCCGCTTGCGCCGGCAGTCGTCGAGATAGTCTGCCAGATCACCGAATTCCCTCACCGAGATGGCCTTGAGAAACTCAAAGGTCGTCCGGTGGTGGCCCACGCCGGTTGTCCGGTAGCCTTCCGCATACATCATCGCCGTGGCGGCCTGGAGTGCTGCGTTGTAAGACGTGGCTAATCGGCGGTCAGATGAAAGCGCCTCAATGGCGGCGTCGGTCAAGTCGCGCTCGACCACCGCGAACAAATCAGCGATCTCAGCAGGGTTCGTGCGGTGGGGCCGAATGCGTCCCTCACGCAGTAAGCGCGCGTAGCGTCTCTTCATTGCCAATCACAAAGATTTTCGGACCATCAAGCACATTGCGCAGGAAGCCGTTGCCCTGGAGGATTTTTTCCTGGAGATCCTCTGGAGTGACCAAGTGATAATTGACATCTCGCTGAATTTCGGCCTGCACGGGGCGCAACGCTGTAGATAACTGCCGGCTGGAGGTGAAGCCGATGACAAAAAGGTCAATGTCGCTAGTGATTGTTTCCCGGCTGGCGGCGTATGAGCCATAGATGAAGGCGATCTCGATCTGCTCGCCCCCGGCGAGAGCATCGCCCAGTAGAGACTCAAGGGCAACGGTTTTCAATAGGATACGCTTCAGTTCGGGAAAGATTGAGCATGCCGGGTTGGCTTGAAAGTAGACCCGGTTGCCATCTTCAGTTCGGTGCAAGAGCCCCATCTCGGTTAGCCTGATGCCTTCCCGCTGGACCGCCCGCACGGGCAGCCCCGTCAGTTCAGCAATCTCTCGCTGATAATATCGTTTCTCCTCGTTAAGCAGTAGCAGTCTGATGATTTTGACCCTCGCTGAGGAGGAAATCAGTTTTTCCAACATTCCATCTGCTCCTGACTACAATTTGTAGTCAATTGTATACGAATTGTAGTCAGAAGTCAAATCTCTATATGCTCACCCGTGGCCGGTACTCGCCCCACACGCTCCGCAGGACTTGGCAGATCTCCCCCAGCGTGCAGCCAGACTCCACGGCGGTGACGAAGAGATCCATCAGCGGCTCATCTGAAGCGCGGGCAGCCTTCTCAATGCGGCTCAGGGCAGCCGAGGCCCGCTCCCCATCCCGCCGCGCCCGCAGCGCTGCCAGCCGCGCCCGTTGCCGCTCCTCGATGGCTGGATCAACTATCAGTCGTTCCATCCCCATCTTTTCCTCATCTACCCGGTACTCATTTACTCCCACCACGATCCGGCTCCTCGTCTCCATCTCCCTCTGGTACCGGTAGGCGACGTCGGCGATCTCCTGTTGAACGTACCCCTGTTCGATGGCGGAGAGCGGACCGCCCAACGCGTCAATTCTCTCAATGTACTCCTGCGCCCGCCGCTCAATCTCGCCGGTGAGGTACTCGATGACGTAGGAGCCAGCCAGGGGGTCCACCGTGTTGGCCACCCCGGACTCGTGGGCAATGATCTGCTGTGTGCGTAGGGCAATGCGCACCGACTCCTCGGTGGGCAGCCACAACGCCTCGTCGCGGGAGTTGGTGTGCAGGGACTGGGTGCCGCCCAGCACCGCCGCCAGTGCCTGGAGCGTCACCCGCACGACGTTATTATCCGGCTGCTGGGCGGTGAGAGTACAACCAGCAGTCTGGGTATGGAAGCGTAGTTTCCAACTGCGGGTGTTCTGCGCGCCGAACCGCTCCCGCATGATGCGCGCCCAGAGGCGGCGGGCAGCGCGGAACTTGGCGATTTCTTCCAGAAAGTCATTGTGGGCGTTGAAGAAGAACGAAAGACGCGGGGCGAAGGTATCTACATCCAGCCCCACGTCAATGGCCGCCTGGACGTAGGCGATGCCGTTGGCGAGAGTGAAGGCGACCTCCTGGACGGCGGTAGAGCCGGCCTCGCGGATGTGGTAGCCGCTGATGCTGATGGTGTTCCACCTGGGAACCTCGGCTGCGCAGTAGCGGAAGAGGTCGGTCACCAGGTGCATGGAGGGGCGGGGCGGAAAGATGTAGGTGCCGCGGGCGATGTACTCTTTCAGGATGTCGTTTTGGACTGTGCCGCACAGTTGCCGGGGCTCCACTCCCTGCTCCTTCGCCACGGCAATATACATCGCCAGGAGGATGGCCGCCGGCGCGTTGATGGTCATCGAGGTGCTGACCTTGTCCAGGGGAATGTCATCGAAGAGAGTCCGCATGTCCTCCAGACTGCTGATAGAGACGCCGACCTTGCCCACCTCCCCTTCGGCGAGCGGGTCGTCGGCGTCGTAACCGATCTGCGTGGGCAGGTCGAAGGCTACCGAGAGGCCAGTCTGCCCCTGCTCCAGCAGGTATTTGTAGCGGGCATTGGACTCTTCAGCGGCGGCGTATCCGGCGTACTGGCGCATCGTCCAGAAGCGACCCCGGTACATCGTTGGCTGCACCCCTCGGGTGAAGGGGTACTGGCCGGGGAAGCCCAGGTCCTCGAGGTAGTCCACATCCACATCGG
>JAUWNP010000165.1 GCA_030612585.1 Anaerolineae bacterium | reverse complement strand
GCTCTTCACAGCCGACCAACTGGCGCTGGCGAGGGCGGTCGGCATCATCGTAGGGGTGCTATTCCTGCTGTTGCTGGTGGCTCTCTCACTCCGTCGGCTGCGTGTGCGGGCCGGGCGGCGTCGTGGCGAGGAGCGTGAGGCGGTGTGGGAGGGGGTGCATCTGCGCCGCCGCCTGCGCGACGTGCTGCGGCGTGGACGCCGCCGACTGGGCGGGGCAGCCGCCGCCTTGAGCCGCTCCCTCGTGGGGCGGGTCCTCGCCGCTATGACGATCCGCCGCATCTATGCCCATATGGGCGCTCTGGCCGCAGAGCGGGGCTACCCCCGCGTTCCCTACGAGACCCCATACGAGTACCTGCCGACTCTTGAGCGCTCTTTCCCCAACAACCGTGAGGACGTGACACTCATTACCGAAGCCTACGTCGCCGTGCACTACGGAGAAGTACCCGAGCGACCGGAGGACCTGGCGGCGGTCCAGACCGCGTGGGAGCGCATCCGTGAGGCGGCGGCTGTAAAGTCCCGCCAGAGTAGGCGAGTACCGGGTTCTCGTGCATCCGACGCCTAGTCGGCGACGACGGTGGGGATTTTCGGGATTCCTTTCGAGATTTCGTCGTGCGCTTGGAGCATTTGACACTGCACAGGACTTGTGATATAGTGCATCGCAGGTATAGGTTAAGGAGACGAGGATGGCGAAGTCACGCACGGAACTGCTGGTAGATCGGCTACGAGATCTGCAGGCCAGCACGCCTGACGCGGACAGCCGAGGACTTGGCTGCTTTTCTGTAGGCACTTCGTAGCCTGTGTGGAGGGAACAGAGCCAATCTGAGCCAGATTTGTGGGCTCAGCGGATGTTGTGAAGTCAGTTCCATTCATGTGTGGGGAGAGTCGCCCCCGAGCGATCCTCCCCGCTTCTCTTGAAAGTCGGATGAGAGCAATGCGTAAGTATATTTTTTGCACCGGCGGGGTGATCAGCAGTGTGGGCAAAGGGGTGGCGGCTGCTTCCGTCGGCCGGGTGTTGAAGGCACGGGGCGTACGTGTCTCCATCCAGAAACTCGACCCCTACATCAACGTGGACCCGGGGACGATGTCTCCCTACCAGCACGGTGAGGTATTCGTCACTGACGACGGTGCCGAGACCGACCTGGACCTGGGGCATTACGAGCGTTTCATTGACGAGAACCTGACCCAGGCCAGCAACGTCACTGCTGGCCAGGTATACGCGGAGGTCATCGCCCGGGAGCGCCGGGGCGACTTCCTGGGGGGCACCATCCAGGTCATCCCGCACATCACCAATGAGATCAAGCGGTGCATCGCGTTAGTCGGCGAGCGGAGCGGAGCCGAGGTGGTGATTGTCGAGGTCGGCGGCACGGTCGGCGACATTGAGGGGTTGCCCTTCTTGGAGGCGTTGAGGCAGATGCGCCGGGACGTGGGGTTTGAGAACACGCTTTACATCCACGTCACTTTCCTGCCCCACATCGGTGCTACCGGTGAATTAAAAACCAAACCCACTCAGCACAGCGTGCGCGAACTGCGTTCCATCGGTATCCAGCCCGACGTTATCATCGCTCGCGCTGACTACCCGGTGGATGGCGCGCTGTGTGACAAAATCGCGCTTTTCTGCGACGTCGAGCAGCGGGCCGTCGTCCCGCTGGTGACCGCGCCGGTGCTGTATGAGATACCACTGATCCTGGAGGATGCCGGTCTGGGCGACTTCATCGTCGAGCGGCTGAGGCTGGAGACGGAGGCCCCTGACCTGGGGGAGTGGCGCGAACTTGTGGCTCGCATCCGCACTCCCAAGCCGTCGCTGCCCATTGCCATCGTCGGCAAATACGTCGAACTCCACGACGCCTACATCAGTGTGCGTGAGGCGCTGTGCCACGCAGCCCTGGCACACGGGTGGGACGCCGCTGTGCACTACGTCAGTTCCGAGGAACTTGAGCGTGGCCGGGGCTGGGATGAACTGGAAAAGATGGCCGGCGTGGTCGTGCCCGGCGGCTTTGGCTACCGGGGCATCGAAGGCAAGATCGCCACAGCGCGTTGGGTGCGAGAGAACGGGGTTCCCTACCTGGGGCTGTGCCTGGGCTTGCAGGTGATGATCATCGAACTGGCTTGTCATGTCCTGGGCAGCGAGGAACCGAACAGCACCGAGTTTGACCCTCACACCAGGTATCCTGTGATTGACCTGATGCCCGAGCAGCGAACGATCGTGGATCTGGGCGGCACGATGCGGTTGGGCTTGTATCCCTGCCGCCTGGTGCCTGGGACGAAAGCGGCCGCGGCCTACGGTGAGTCGGAGGTTCAGGAGCGGCATCGTCACCGCTTCGAGGTGAACAACGCCTACCGTGACATGCTGGCAGAGGCGGGGCTCGTGTTTAGCGGGCTCTCACCTGACGGGCGACTGATCGAGATCGCCGAACTGGCCGATCATCCCTTTATGATCGGTAGTCAGTTTCACCCTGAGTTCAGGTCTCGCCCCAACCGGCCTCATCCTCTTTTCAACGCCTTCATCGCTGCGGCCGTCGCCCGGTACGAGGGCGCGCTAGACAGCAGTTAGCAGTCAGCCGCTAGCGGCTGACTGCGCACGCTTGGCGCACACTCATACCTGTGCTATAATCTCCTGTATCTGCGAAGTGGAGGGAATTCCTTGCGGCGTATAACCGGATGTATTGCCTGGATCATTCTCATTCTCGCTGTCGCTGCACTCTTCCTCACCTGGCAGTACTTCGACTATCTCTCGGCCAGCCGTACCTTGCCCGCTGGTATGACAGTGGCCGATATGCCGGTGGAGGGGAAGACGCGCGAACAGGTGCTGAATGTTCTCGAAGTGGCCTTTTCCACACCCGTGGAACTTACGTACCAGGAGCAGCGGCTGTCTCTGTCCCTCGATAGCGTCGAGTTGCGCTACAACGCCGAGGAGACAGAGGCCAATCTGGACGCGGTGCTGGCTGCACGGGGTGGGCTCAATGGCTTCATGGCTCACCTTCTGCGTCGCCCTCCCGACCCAGTGGACATCTCTGTGGCGGTCAGTTACTCGGACGAGCGGCTTGATGGCTTTCTGGCTCGCGTCGTCAGGCAGTATGATCGGCTGCCGCAGGAGCCGGTCCCACTCCCAGCCAGCCTGACCTTCCGCGTTGGCCAGCCAGGTAGCGAACTTGACGTCGAGGCCTCTCGTGCCCGGCTCGCTGCCGTCCTGGTCTCGCCTACCGACCGGCAAGTCGAATTGGTCGTGCGGACGGAGGAAGCGCCACCACTGAATATGGAGGTGCTGGGCCAGTTACTCCAGTCTCTCCTGGATGGTCACGAAGGCCTGATACCAGGCATCTTCGTCAAGGGTTTGACAACCGGGGACGAATTGGGGATCAATGCTGACGTCGCCTACGCTGGATTGGATGTGCTCAAGATTGCCGTCCTGGAAGAAACCTACCGCGTCCTCGACCGTAGTCCAGACGTCGAAATGACCGGGTTGCTCAGTGAGACGATGACACTCAGTGAGAATGTCGCTGCCAACTCGTTGCTGCGTGACGTCATTGACGACGGCGATGGGGACCAGGGGGCCAAGAACCTCACCGACTCGATGCTCCGCCTGGGGTTGGTCAATACCTTCATGGCGACCCCCTACGACGAGGAGGAGAGCATCCCGCCGACTATCGTCACCCCGGCCAATTCCCGTACCGACATCACCACCGAGCCTGATCCCTATATGCAGACTACACCGCTGGACGTGGGGTTGCTGTTGGAGATGATCTATCAGTGCAGCCACGGCGGCGGTGCACTGATGGCTGCTTACCCTGGTGCTTTTACCGCTGATGAGTGTGGGCAGATGATCGAGTGGATGGCTATGAACCGTATTGATAGCCTCATCGAGGCCGGGGTTCCAGTGGGAACCAGCGTAGCGCACAAACACGGCTGGACCAGTGACACGCACGCCGACGCGGCGCTTGTATTCAGCCCGGGCGGCGATTTTGTGCTGGTGGTCTTTTTCTATCGCCCTGAGTGGCTGGAATGGGAGGAAAGTGCATCCCTTATAGCCAACATCGCTACTGCCACCTACAACTATTTCAATCCCTTGCAATAGACCTCGACTTCACCTGTTCCGTCGCCGTACCGCTGCCTACGCTGACCGTGGTACACCATTAATGGTACTCATGTCCAATTGCATGTTTGCCCATTTGGCTTATAATTATATCAGACGTGATACGTGAAGCGTGAAAGTGAACCCAAGTATGAAGTCCCTTGAGACCCATCACATTTCGGTAGCCGGTTCTTCTTCCAGCGCACCTGTTGCACGGGAGCCAGATATCTCAGGAAGGACGCCGGCCTCAGTCCAGCCACTCGAACGTATTGAGGGCCAACTTTCCGAGGGTCACTTGCTTCAGAACCGCTACCGCGTCCTAGGGATGTTGGGCATTGGCGGCATGAGCGCCGTTTACAAGGCCCAGGACCTGCGTTTCCCTAACGTTACTCGATTGTGTGCCGTCAGGGAGATGTTCAACACCGCTACCGATCCCCAGGTGCGGGCTATGATGGTGCAGAATTTCGAGCGCGAAGCCAACATTCTTGCCACGCTCAGTCACCCGGCCGTCGTTCAGATTTACGACTACTTCACTGAAGGTGAACGCAGTTACCTCGTCGTTGAATATGTGGAGGGCAAAAACCTGGGGGCCATCCTGGCCGAGACCGGGGGCTTTTTGCCGGAGGCACGGGTGGTGCATTGGGCCATCCAGATCTGCGAAGTGCTGAGTTATCTGCATAGCCACGAACCGCAGCCAATCGTCTTTCGTGACATCAAGCCTGTCAATATCATGCTCGATAACCACGGCCGCATTCGGCTGGTGGACTTTGGAATCGCCAGAATCTTCCAGAGCGGCCAGAAGGGCACTATGATCGGCACCGAGGGCTACTCGCCGCCTGAGCAGTATCGAGGCAGCGCGGAACCGCGGGTAGACATCTATGCCCTGGGGGCTACGATGCATCATCTGCTCAGCAAGCATGATCCGCAACTGGACCCGCCGTTTTCCTTCCACGAGCGCCCTATTCACAAGACGAATCCCCTCGTTTCCCGTGAACTGATGGAGATTGTCAACAAGGCGCTGGAATATGACATCAACGATCGCTACGGCTCGGCCGAAGAGATGCAGCGCGCGCTAATGAGCCTGAGTTCGGCCCGTGGCATAGGCGGAACAGCCCCCTTCGGCGCTCCGGCCTTTATCAGCGGCGACGTCGTGGCCCTGTGGCGTTTCGTCTGCGAGGATGAGGTCCGCTCCTCGCCAGCGGTGCATAACGGCGTCGTTTACATCGGCGCTTACGACCACAATCTCTACGCCATTGATGCCGATAATGGGAAGTTCCTATGGAAGTATCCCACTGAGGGGGGTATTGCCTCGTCCCCCTGTGTGCATGAAGGGCATGTGTTCGTCGGCTCTGCTGACCGGGTGCTCTACGCGATCAACGCGGATACGGGGCGCATCTCGTGGACTTGCCCCACCCAAGGCGGCGTGTGGTCATCACCCCAGGTCGCGTTTGGTCACGTATTCTTCGGCTCAGACGACCAGCATCTCTATGCGGCCAATATCCGTAGCGGCCGCGTTGCCTGGACCTTCAAAGCGGATGGACCGGTGCGCTCGTCGCCAGCCATTGGAAATGAAGCCATCTACGTGGGATGTGAGGGGGGAATGGTCTATGCTGTGAACATCAGTGGTCAATTGCGCTGGCGCTTTCGCGCCCGGCGCGGCGTGACTTCCTCTCCTGCCCTCGCTGAGGGGAGCGTCTATGTGGGTTGCCAGGACTGGTACGTCTACGGCCTGGACATCCGCTCGGGTTATCCGGCGTGGCGCTATCGCACTGGCGGAGCGGTCGTGTCCTCACCTGTTGTCAGCGGGGATCTGGTCTTCATTGGTTCGGTAGATGGTTACCTGTATGCTCTGGACGCCGAGGGTGGACATCTCGCCTGGCGCTACGCTACGGATGGTCAGGTGACCTCCTCCCCTGCCGTGGCCGATGGAGTGGTATATTTTGGCTCAGTAGATGGGGCTATCTATAGCCTGGATGCTCAAACGAGCGCCTTGCGGTGGCGCTTTCAGACTGATGGGCCGGTGACGTCGTCACCCACGGTGGTGGATGGCGTGATCTACATTGGATCAACAGACCGTCACGTGTATGCGCTCTCTGCCTGAGACCTGAGAGTTGAATTAGAGTTATGCAATTCATACGTAACCTTTTAGGAATGGGGAAGACATCTACCCCTCCTGCGAGTCCCCCGTCCCCACCTGTGGCGGTATCCACTCAGCCCAGGCTTGAGGTCGGATGGGTTACCGATGTGGGTGAAGTGCGTCGGCATAATGAGGATACGGCGTTGATTGTCACGGCCGCCCACGGCAGTGACGCTGTAGAACCGGCGTTCGGGATTTTCGTCATGGCCGACGGCATGGGGGGACAGCAGGGCGGAGAGGTTGCCAGTTCTCTGGCAGCGCGAGTCGTGGTTCATCACGTCATACGCCAATTTTATCTGCTCACTCTCATCAGCCAGGAGCACGACGCTAACCAACCTCCCTTGAACGAGGTGCTCGTAGACGCGGTGCAGGCGGCCAATAGTGCTGTGGCGGATCGAGTGCCTGGTGGAGGAACGACCCTGACCTGTGCGCTGGTGCTTGGCCCGCGAGCCTACATCGCCCACGTGGGCGATAGCCGGGCTTACGTTGTCACAGAGGAGGGATTGGACCAGATCACCCATGATCATTCGCTAGTAGACCGTCTGGTTGAGTTGGGGCAACTTACCCGCGACGAAGCCGCTGTTCATCCGCACAAGAACGTGCTCTACCGCGCCGTCGGCCAGAGCGGTGTGCTGGAAGTGGATACCTACGTGCGAACTATTCCCCCTGGGGGGCGGCTGCTGCTCTGCAGCGATGGACTGTGGGGCATGGTGAGTGAGGCAGAGATAGCCAACATTGTTTTGACCTCCTCCTCGCTTCAGGCAGCGTGCGAGAGTCTGGTCGCTGCTGCAAATCAGGCTGGAGGATGTGACAATATCACTGCCATCCTGGTAGAACCGCCACTGAGTTAGGGCATATGAGCATGGACATCGAGAAGGACTACTACGCCGTACTAGGGGTGCCTCAATCCGCGACGGACGAGGATATTAAGCGCGCCTATCGCACACTGGCGCGCCGTTATCATCCCGACAGTCGGGTAGAGGCTGTCCCAACGGCATTGTTCCACGACGTCCAGACAGCCTACGTTGTCCTGGGCGATCTGCATCGCCGCCGTGCCTACGACCGCCGACGGACCGAGTCAGGGTCGGGCGAGGAAGCGGCGCTTTCCTGGGAGATTCTGTCGAGTCATAACCAACTCTGTTCTCTCTACGAGGAGCAGGTTGTCTATCTCTTGATAAAGGTACAGCCGGCTGCAGCCGTGCGGGGCGAACGTCTCCCGCTCAACTTGTGTCTGGTGATTGATCGCAGCACCTCGATGCAGGGAGCGCGGCTGGAACACGTCAAGGGAGCGGCACACCAGATCATTGATGAACTGCACGACGATGATGCCCTGGCAGTGGTCACTTTTCACGACCGGGCCGAGGTCGTGCTGCCCAGCCAGTTGGGTGTCAACCGTGCTCGTGCTAAGGCCAGAGTCTCAACCATCTGGGCCAGTGGTGGAACTGAGATTCTGCAAGGTATACGGGTCGGACTGGAGGAACTTGGAAAGCGCCATGGCAAGCAGATCACCAGCCACTTGATCCTGCTCACCGATGGTCAGACCTACGGTGATGAGGAAGATTGCATAGCCGAGGCCCGACAGGCAGGGGCACGACGCATCGGCATCACGGCAATGGGCATAGGCGAGGATTGGAACGACGCCTTGCTTGATGAGATCGCAGCCCAAAGCGGAGGGGTCTCTGCTTACATCGCGTCGCCTGGCCAGGTGCGTGCATTGCTACAGCAGAGGGTGCGTGGCCTGGGGGCCGTCTTTGCTCAAGGATTGACGCTGGAGACCCTCTGCGCTGAGGGTGTGTGGATAGAAAGCGCGTTTCGTATCTCGCCCTACCTGGAACGTTTCACTCCGGCCGACAATGTGATCAGCCTGGGGGCCGTGCAAGCTGACGTACCATTGTCCATCGTATTGGAGGTGGGCGTGGCCCAAAAGCCAGTCGGAGATCATCGGCTACTGCAACTTGAACTCACGGGTGATATACCGGCCTTAGGTCGTCAGGGGGATAAACTGCGGCGCGATATTCGCTTCACCTTCACATCTACTGCGTCGCCGCCCGAACCGGTGCCGCCGTCCATTCTGGGCGCGTTGACCAAAATCACTCTCTATCGTATGCAAGAGCGGGCCTGGGATGTGCTGGAGAGTGGAGACGCCAACGCGGCAACCCGCCAACTGGAGATGGTGGCCACGCGCCTGTTCGCTCTGGGAGAGGTCCAGTTGGCCCGGTCGGCAATGCTGGAGGCTGGGCGCATCACTAAGGGCGGTGATCCGACGGCCAGAGGACGCAAAGAACTCAAGTACGGCACACGCAGTTTGACTATTACTTCACGGAGAAAGTCTCATGATTGAATGTCCATCTTGCGGGCGTAAACACCGTCCTGGTACATTGTTCTGCGGCGAGTGTGGAGTGTATTTACCCACTGGTGGTCCTCTGCGGACTGAGCCTCTCCCCGAAGAGGAGTTGCCTATTTCGCGAGCAAATCCGTGGGCCAGCGAGCCTGTGGAGGAGACCGACGAGGCACCTCGTGTGTCATTGTACGTCAAGGTACTGTCCACTGGTCGCCAGATCCAAATGCCACCTGCTCCCGAGGTGCACATCGGGCGTCTTGATGCGGCTCATGGCATCTTCCCCGATCTGGATCTCACTCCTGATGGAGGGCTTGATGGTGGCGCCTCCCGCCGCCACTGCAAGATTCATCAGCGAGGCTCGGCTTACATGGTCGAGGATGTTGGCAGTGCCAACGGCACCTTCTTGAATGGGCAGCGTCTGACTCCCTACTTGCCTCACGTGCTCAATGATGGGGACACGCTTCAGTTGGGCCGTATCGAACTGGAAGTTATGATTCAGTAATAAGCGGTGAACGGTATCAGGAGGGTGGCGTATGTCTCAAACTGTGATGATCCATCTGCTGAACGAGGATGCCGTTGTGGCGGAGGTGGAGCGTGTTCCTGAGCCCAACGACCAGGTACTGATTGTAAGCAATGTTCGGCTACGTGACGGGCGCGATGTATCCTATATTCTCCCTGAAACCAATACAGTGATCTATCCCTGGACGCGCATCCACTGCGTGGAGATCCTGCCCGGCGAGAAGGAGGAGAAAATCATCAGTTTTATCCGCGAGTGACGTGCGCTGGGATTGCTGGTGATGCCTGCTCACCGTGAAACTTCCGCCAAGAGCAGTTGCATCCGTTCAGGAGATAGACCAGAAACCGGGTTTTTGTGCTCCACAGGCGAAGTAGTATTGCTAGCAGGTGCTTTTCCGCTGCCAGGGAGGTCTTCCTGTACGAAAAACCCGGTTTCTTGGCCCCCACGTGAACGCTTACGACCAGTTAGCGGTCAGCAGTTGGCGGCTGACATCTATCTGTGGCGCGGTGGCGGAAACCCACGGATTCTCTGGCTATTGTTTTGCTGTCGCCCCTGCGGTGTGCGCAGGGGTGTTGTCTTTTTCTTGAGGTAGATATTATCATCGAGGGTGATACTCTGACCATCCGGGGCGAGTTGCGGCCGCCTTTGGAGAACGTCGAATACCTGTTCCAGGAGCGGCTCTATGGTGCGTTCTCGCGCACGTTGACACTCAA
>JAUWNP010000314.1 GCA_030612585.1 Anaerolineae bacterium | reverse complement strand
ACAATACAAATAATTGAGAAACCAACGAATTCTGAGACCAACGAATTGTGAGACCAACGAATTGTGAGACCAACGAATTGTGAGACCAACGGATGAGGCGACGCAGAGCAAATTCGTTCCTTTCCTCATTCGCTGTAGTGTTTGCGGGTGCACCGCAGACCTTCCAAGAACTCTTTGCGAATGATGGGAGGTACAGAATGAACGAAATGTCTCCTGCGCTGAACCCTGATCTCGTGTACAGCCTCTATGCCAATGGCTGGAAACCGCAACTTGTGCGCATCGCTTTGCTGCTGGACGTGTTTACCCCGTTGGCCGATGGCCCGGCGGATGCGCACACGGTGGCACGCGTTTGTGACTGCGACCTGTTTGGCATACGCACCTTGCTGGACTACTTGAGCAGTCTGCAGTTGCTCGAGCGGGAGGGCAGTACCTACACCCTTTCGCCCACAGCCGCCGCTTTTCTTGTGCCCAGGCAGCCGACGTATGCCGGTGACTGGGTGTTGCTTTATACAGATTCCGACATGTGGGATGGTGTGCTTGAGGCGCTACGTAGCGGTCGGCCCTCTTATCCCACGATTCCTCACGCTCAGGATGCCTGGCTAGACAGTTATCGTCCGTGGCGACCGGCGGAGAGCCTGGAGATGTGGCGTACTGCGGGCATCGAACCGGGGCAGCGACCAGGATTGCGTGTCCTCGATGTGGCTTGTGGATGTGCCATTAAGAGCCTGGTGCTGGCGCAAGCCGACCCGACGGTGCGCGTCACCTGTGTGGATAGGTCTGAGGTACTGGAAGTAACCCACGACCTGACCGAGCGCTTACAGGTCGTAGACCAGGTGACATTGCTACCAGGAGACTTGCACACCATTGATCTGGGTGGTGGGCGTTACGACGTGGCACTGCTTGGTCAGGTTACCAATTACCTGACATCAGAGCAGAACACTGACCTCTTTCGGCGTGTTCACGAAGCGCTCTCGGTTGGTGGGACGTTGGTGATTGATGTGTTCATGATGCCAGAGGAGCCTACAGAAGGTTCAAGTATTTGGACACTGCTCTCGTGGGCTGAGAGCGGTGGCGCGGCCCACTCGTTCACTGACTACCGCATACGGTTGGAAGATGCCGGCTTTGAGCAGGTAAAACAACTTGGCGAGCGCTGGCTGTCCGCAATCAAGTAGAAGCAACTCGATGCAGCCGGCCGCGCTGTCGCCCTACTATAGTGGAGTTGGATACCCTGAACTGTTGTAACGAAGGGAGTCATTCGAGATGACCACTTTCCTGGAAAACACGCTCACCGATCTTCTCAATCTGGAAATCCACGCAGAGCAGGCTGAAGTCGTCACCTGGCAGGGGCGTGAGGCGCTGCGGTTGGAGAACGGTTTGGCTCTGATCCCCACACCGGATGACAGACGCCAGCGTAGAGGTACTGATTGGCGCTGATGGGCCGGCCTACCCGGGGATCGCTTTCCGCGTCGCGGACGCACTCAACTTTGAGTTGGCCTACGCCGTGCCTCACGTCAGTGGCGAGTGGGATGCGCTGCAATACGACCCGGTTTTCCACGGGTCGAATACCTGGCAGGTGTATCATGGCGCGAGTTACCAACGCGCCACGCAGGTGCCGACCGGGCGCTGGTTCCGGCTGAAGGTGGATTTCTGCGCTGCCCGGGCCGCTGCTTCGGTGGATGGACAGCCGCCGCTGGTGGTGGAGAGGTTGGCACGTCCGACCGCGGCCGGGCTGTTCGGGCTGTGGACCTTTCGCCCGGCCTACTTCTGCGACCTGCAAGTCTCGACCTGTGATGGGATGGACATCCCGCGCGGAGATGTGCCCACCGTCGCCGAGGGCGCTGTCGAGGCCTGGTTCGTGGAGGGTTACGGTGCAGTGACCTGCGAACCGAACGGTGCGATCAACTTGAACCGCTACTTGCCCATCTCGTTGAGCGAGGGGCGTCTGGTCCGGCGTTTCGAGACGCCTGAAGGAGGGGCGGTGACGTTCGAGTTTGGGTTCAGCGATGCACTCTCCCTGGAACTGGACGGGCAGATGATCTTTGACGGGGAGAACACGTTCAAGGGTTTTGCGGACCGTGCGGCGCGCGGGTACGTGGAGTTGGGGATGCAATCTCTCCGGCAGATGTTAGCGCCTGGCGCGCACCGCCTGGCCGCAGTGCTGCGGGTGAGCGAACCGTTTGGGTGGGGCCTGGCGCTCGCCGCCCACGGGGAGGGACTGCGCTGGTTGCCGGTGGAATAGGGCAGTGCAATACGTTTAACGCTGGACAAACGGAGACGACTGAGATGATTGAACTCAAGAGTTTACAAAAGGTCATTGACCAAAAGACGGTCATAGACATTGATGCTCTGAGCGTAAGAGCCGGGGAGATCACCGCGCTGGTTGGGCCGGTGGACAGTGGCAAAGACACACTGTTTGAACTGCTAACTGGCCAGTCTCGTCCAACGGTTGGTGAGGTGCGCCTGGCTGGGGTTGACCCATTTGTGGAGAAAGAGCGATTCAGTCGCCAGGTTGGCGTGCTGTTTTCCGAGGACAGTCTCTACAAACGCCGGTCGGCGCATGGGAATCTCAAATTCTACTGCCGGCTGTGGCGACTTCCCAAGTCGCGCGTCGTGGAAGTCTTGGCGCAGGTCGGGTTGGCGGACCATGCCGACACCAGAGTGGAGAATCTGCCTCCCGGCCTGGTGCGGCGTTTGGCATTTTGGTCGTGCGATTTTGCACAATCCCATGGTACTCCTGTTGGTAGAGCCTTTTACAAAATGCGACCAATCTTCGATTTCTTTGTTGAGCAACTTGATGCGCCAGTTGGCTGGTGATGAAAAGGCGCTGCTTATCTTGGCCGATGATACCGCTAACCTCACTGCGCTCTGTGATACGATTCACATTCTGGATCGGGGCCGGATTGTCGAATCGTACAAGCCGGAGGAAAAACAAGGTGCTGAACTGCCGTTCAAGATCCCGGCCCGGCGAGAGGGCAAGGTAGCGGTGGCCCTGGTCAATCCAGCCGACATATTGTACGCGGAAGCAGAGGGCGGTCGTGCCTTCCTGTTGACTGCCGAAGGCCGCCTGCTGACGCAGTTCACTTTGAGCGAACTGGAAGAGCGATTGTCGCGCAGCGGCTTCTTCCGCGCGCACCGGGGATACCTGGTGAATCTGCAGCACGTCAAGGAAGTGATCCCCTACACCCGCAACAGCTTCAGCTTGAGGCTGGATGACGGTGCTGGCACGGAAATCCCCCTCAGCAAGACGGCTGCCCGTGAGTTAC
>JAUWNP010000312.1 GCA_030612585.1 Anaerolineae bacterium | reverse complement strand
GAACAGAACCCCTCCTGGCGGGCGATGTCGGCGTAGCGGTAGCGATGGTCACGGCGGACGTCTTCTACCACCATCGGCTGGCCGGTTTGGGCCACGTGACCGGCAATGCCTTCACCCATCTTGAGAGGTGGCTTGTCGCGGTAGGCCGGGCTGAGGCTCTGGGTGGCCCGCAGGACCAATAGACTCCGTTCTTCGTCCAGCAGCATCAAGGAGCAGACCTTGGCCCGCATGACCCGGGCAGCCATATCCACGATCAGGCCCAGCATCTCGTCCAGATACAGGGGCGAGGTGACCGTCTCGCTCACCTCGGCCAGGGTGGAGAGTTCGGCGATCTGGCGCTGCATCCGCTCGTAGAGCATCGCCTTCTCCAAAGCCCCGGCTGCCAGGTCACCGATCAGGGATAGGAGTTCCACCTCGTCGGTGCCGTACTGGTGATGGGTCCGGGTCTGCACGTTCATAGCGCCGATGACCCGCCCCTGGTTGACCAGCGGCACGGCCAGAAGCGACTGGAAGGCCGACTCCTTCGTCTCCGGCAGATACTTGAAGCGCGGGTCGCGAGTAGCATCAGCCACGCCCACTGGTTCCCCCGCTTGTGCCGCCCAGCCGGTCAGTCCTTCCCCCAGCCGCAGCCGGGCGTGGCCGACCGACTCCGGGGCCAGCCCAGTGGTGGCCTCCAGAACCAGGTACTCTCCGGCTTCATCCAACAGGTAGATGGAGCAGGAGTCCATGCCCATCACTTCGGCCATCTTGCGCGTGATGAGTTCCAGGGTCGCCTGCAGGTCCCAGGCGGCGTTGATGGCCCGCCCGATCTCTCGCAGCGCGGCCAGTTGGGCCGTCTTCTGATCCAGTTGGTGCTGTAGGTCTTGCATTGTCCGATTGAAACAGTTATACCACAAAGCAATACGGACGCAAGCCAGCCGGTAAGCGTTCAGTCGCCCTGGCGAAGGTTAAGGGTTTCCCAACCTTCGCCAGGGTTGCCACGAAAAAGACCGCCGCTACAAGAGCGGCGGTCGGAGAGAGCCACTTATTGCTCGGGCAGGTTTACACCCAGCCTCGCAGTTTGCAGACCTCGGCCACGCGGCTCACAGCCACGACGTAGGCGCCCATACGATTGTGGACCCCGTGCTTCTGGGCCATCTCGTGGACAGCGTGGAAAGCGGCTGTCATCTTCACATCCAACCGCTCGTGGACGGTCTCCAGGTCCCAATAATAGTCGTAGGAGTTCTGCACCTGCTCGAAGTAGGAGACGGTCACCCCGCCAGCATTGCACAGAAAGTCAGGGATGACGTAGACGCCGTTCTTGTGGAGGATTTCATCTGCCTCCGGGGTAGTGGGGCCGTTGGCCAACTCGGCCACGATACGGGCCTTGATGTTGTCCGCGTTGGCAGCGGTGATCTGATTCTCCAGCGCAGCCGGGATCAGCACCATGACGTCCAGTTCCAGCAACTCGGCGTTAGTGACGCTCTTCGTGCCGGGGAAGTTGATCACCGAGCCTGTTTCTTTCTTGTGGGCGATGACCGCTTCTGGGTCGAGGCCGTCGGGGTTGTAGATGCCACCCTTAGAATCGGAGACGGCGACAATATTGAGGCCCAGCAGTTCCTGCCCCAGGATGTGAGCGAACTGACCAGCGTTGCCGTAGCCCTGGATGGCGGCGGTGGCTCCCTTCAGATCAATTCCCAGCACCTTGCCCGCCTCGCGGGTGCAATACATCCCGCCACGTGCGGTTGCGTCACCCCGGCCCTGCGAACCGCCCAGGGGGATGGGCTTGCCCGTGATGACGCCGGGGACGTTGTACCCACGTATGAACGAGTACTCGTCCATCATCCAGGCCATAATCTGCGGCGTGGTGTAGACGTCGGGTGCGGGGATGTCCGTCTCCTCGCCTATGATACGGCCTACCTGGCGGATGTAGGCGCGGCTCAGTCGCTCCAACTCCCGCTCCGACATCTCCTTGGGGTTGCAAATAATGCCACCCTTGCCGCCCCCCAGAGGGATGTCTACCACGGCGCACTTCCAGGTCATCCAGGCGGCCAGGGCACGCACGGTGTCAATGGTCTCATCGGGATGGTAGCGGATGCCACCCTTCGTCGGCCCGCGGGCGTCGTTGTACTGGACGCGGAAGCCGTGGAAAATCTTGGTCGTGCCGTCGTCCATGCGCACCGAGAGCGTGACGTGCAGTTCGCGCAGCGGCCAGCGCAACAGTTCGTGCGTCGCTGGATCCAGGCCCATGATCTCGGCGGCCTGGCCCAACTGCTCCTGTGCGATGGCAAAGGGGTTTAGTTCTTCTAACATGTTTGTTCCTCCATTCAAGTTGTGTAAGCAATCTCGTATATGGACACAGGCTTCGGCTGAGAACTTCGGCCTGCGCTAGGATTCTCGCCCTCACTCATCCACCAAGTGATTACCAGGCGACCTTCCGGCTACTACCATATCATAATTGCACACCTCCTCGATTATTCTGTACATGACTACAGTATATCCGCTCACCCCGAGACAATCCAGTAACACATAGCACGTTTTGGCTATGACAAACTTCGGGACTAACACCGATTTCTCAATGACTAACTCCGTCGCCCCTCCAGTTGGGCCTGTAGTAACTCCCGCACCACCTGGGGGTTCGCTTTGCCCCGGGTGGCCTTCATCACCTGGCCCATCAACCAGCCGAGTAACTGCACCTTGCCATCCAGATACCGGCCCACCTGCTTCGGGTTTTCCTCCAGCACCTGCGCGACGATCCTCTCCAGTGCCGCCGCGTCGGAGATCTGCGCCAGCCCGCGCTCCTCCACAATCTGGCAACCACTGTGGCCGCTGGCGAACATCTCCTCCAGCACCTCCTTGCCCATGTTGAGGTTGATGGTGCCATCCCCGACCAGCCCGATCAGTTCCACCAGGGCCTGGGGTGAGACCGGCACCGCACCGATCTCTTGTTCGGTTTCCTTCATCAGCCGGAACAACTCGCCGGCGATCCAGTTGGCGACTGTCTTGGGGCTGACCGTGCTGATTGGGACGGCAGCCTCGTAGTAATCGGCCACGGCTTTGTCGGCGACCAACACCCTGGCGTCGTAGTCACTCAGGCCATAGTCGGCGATAAAACGGGCGTGCTTGGCCTCGGGCAGTTCCGGCAGGTGGGCCCGCAACTCCTCCACCCACTCGCGGCTGATCTCCAGGATCGGGAGATCAGGCTCGGGGAAGTAGCGGTAATCGTCGGCGTACTCCTTGCCCCGCTGGGGCACGGTGACCTCTCGCGTCTCATCCCAACCCATCGTCTGCTGGGTGATTGTGCCGCCGGATTCGTAGACCTCGATCTGATGTCGGACCTCGTACTCGATGGAACGGGCCAGGGCGCGGAAGGAGTTGAGGTTCTTGATCTCGTGGCGCGGGTTCAGCACGTCGGAGCCCACGGG
>JAUWNP010000136.1 GCA_030612585.1 Anaerolineae bacterium | reverse complement strand
CCCTCGGCCCCCCCCAACTTTGGGGGGGAAGATCTCCCCTCCCCCAGAGTTGGGGGAGGGGCCGGGGGTGGGGGCTGCATCTGCCGGGTCACCTCGGCCTGCACCGCCTCCGCCACCGGGCGGGAGGGGGTGAGGCCGATGCCGCCCGGTCTATCCCGCTCCGGCGGTATGTTGTCCGCCCCCCCCCCCCCGGTCCCCCCCAACTTTGGGGGGGAAGGTGTCCCCTCCCCCAGAGTTGGGGGCGGGGCCGGGGGTGGGGGCTGCATCTGCCGGGTCACCTCGGCCTGCACCGCCTCCGCCAACGGGCGGGAGGGGGTGAGCAGGATGGCGGTCGCCAACACGTCGTGCTCCGCCTGGGCCAGCAGGTCGGCGGCCACCCAGGCGGGGTTGGCTGTATCATCGGCCACGATGACTGTCTCCGTCGGCCCGTACAGCCCGTCCAGCCCCACCTGGCCGTAGACCTGTCGCTTGGCGAGCGTGGTGAAAAGCCCACCCGCTCCCACGATCTTATCCCCGCGCGGCACCGTTCCGGTGCCGTAAGCGAGCGCCCCGATGGCCTGTGCGCCGCCCAGCCGGAAGAGCCGGTCCACCCCGGCGACGTGGGCCGCGGCCAGGGTGACGGCGGGCACGCGGCCGTCCCTTCGACTTTGCTCAGGGCAGGCCCTTTGGCTTTGCTCGGGGCAAGATTCGCGCCCCGGCGGCGTACAGACGACGACCTCGTCCACCCCGGCGACGCGGGCCGGGATCACGGTCATCAGCAGCGACGAGGGGAGCGGGGCGGTGCCGCCCGGCACGTAGACCCCCACCCGCGCCAGCGGTGTGACCCGCTGGCCCAGCGTCCCGCCCAGTTCGGTCGTTGTCCACGAGAGAGAGGAGATGGGCTGGCGGGCGTGGAAGGCACGGATGCGCTCGGCAGCCAGGTCCAGCGTTTCAGCCAGGTCGGGGGGGAGGGAATCGTAGGCGGCCTCCAGGGCCCCCGGCCCCACCTCGAAGTCGTCAAGTCTCAGGCCGTCAATGCGGGCCGTCCAGTCGCGGAGTGCCTCGTCGCCCCGCTGGCGCACGTCGGCCAGGATGCGGGCCACGGCCTCCTCGGGTATCAGTTCCTCTCCGAAGACGCGCCGGATGCCCCTCCGCACCGGCTCCGGCACCTCGTCAAGAGCCATCATATCCCGCCGACAGAGCACCGTCCGCCGTGCCCGTTCCCAGTCTTCATAAATCCTCAGCATCATCTCCCCCGCTCCCCTGCTCCCCATTTCCCCATCAACTCATCTCCTTATCTCCCTGTCTCCCTGTCTCCTTGTCTCCCCGTCCCCCCGTCTCCTGAATCGCCTCCATCATCGCCCGGTAGCGAGCCGGTTCCTCCTCGAAGATGTAGGTCACCGGCGTGACGACGACCCCGCTGCCGCCGATGGCGCGCAGTTCGGCTACCGCCTGGAAGAGTTGATCCCGGTGCACGACAATGTGGACGGCGTGCCAGTTGGGGTTCCCATCCTGGACGACCACCGGCGAGATGGTCGGCCCTTGGAGCCCGCCGAGGGTCTTCTGAGCAAACATCCGCTGGGCGATGGCCTGGGGCGATGTGCCCCGCACGTTGGCAAACACAGCTACGTGTTCCACGGCCCGCAGGTGCGCCTCGACGAACTCGAGCAGCGTGCGGGCCACGGCCAGCACCTCCGGGCGTGATTTGAGGGCGGTCCGGTTGGCGATCAGGGCGGCCTGGGAGTGGATGATGGTGCCGTCGTCCAGGGGGCGCAACCGGTTGTCGCGCAACGTCTGCCCGGAGGAGACCAGGTCGGCGATGAGGTCGGCGTAGCCGATGGCCGGCGCGGCCTCCAGTGTCCCTTCGGCGTGGATGAGGGTGAAGGGGATGTCGTGGCGGGCCAGGAAGCCGCCGGTGAGGTGAGGGAACTTGGTCGCCACCCGGAGCGGCCGGGCCGTGGTGTGGGTGTGGGCTCCCCCCCTCACAGGTGGGGGTGAAAGTGGCGTAGAGCAGATCGGTTGACTACCTCCCCCCCTCGCAGGGGGGGCTGGGGGGGGTAAGGCGGCCAGGTCGGCCACCGTGCGCACCGTCTCCCACGCCTCCGGCACGGCCAGGGCCAGGCGGCAGTGGCCGAAGTTGAGCGTCTCGTGGAGCACCAGTACCGCGCCGTTATTTCCCTGGCGCTCGGCCACTATGTCCATCCCGGTGATACCGAAGTCCACGCTGCCATCGCGCACGCTGACGACGATGTCGCCGGGCCGCTGAAAGAGCACGGTCAAGCCGGGCAGGGCCGGGATGCGGGCGGCATACTGGCGGGGGTTGGGTTTATCCACCTTCAGACCACAGGCGGCCAGAAAAGCCAGCGCACCCTGGGCCAGGCGGCCCTTGCTGGGCAGTGAGAGACGGATGCTGGTATGTTGATTATGTTGGTCCATTGGATGCTCCTAAACAAACAAAAAGCCCTCGCCGGGTTGACCGGGAGGGCTGGACGTTTGAGGATCAGTTCAGGCAGACTTACTCAGGCAAATCAAACCTGTCCTCCCCGGTCGAGGGACGAGGACTCGTGATCATGATGGTGGGCAGGGGCGTATATCTTGATGAACATAACTGGAACATTGTACCATCATCCTGGGGGAAGTCAAGCCGGGTAAACGTCTAGCGCAGCCTCGCCTCAAACCGACAAGTTAAATGGACGCAGATTCACGCAGATTTTCGCAGATAAGAAAAGGAAGAATCAGCGTGCATCTGCGTTCTAAGTCTTGTGCTCTTGTCTCCGCGCGGCGCTGTTCACTGGTTGCCGATTTGCCTTGCTCGCCGTGCTGTACTATAATCCCTGTGCCTTGACAAAACAAAGGCCTCGCTGGTTTCACGGAGCCCGGGGCGGTGACCAGGGAGTACGAGCGCCTTGGCGGTAAATACTCGACCACTACTACATGGCCTGCCCACCGTCAAGGTGTGGCGGGCGTTTTGCATGAAGAGGTGCAGGAGGGCAAACGACAATGAGTGCCTCGACAGACAGCGGAAGATGGTTCTTACTGGTGCTGGTGCTGGGCCTGCTCGCTGTCGTCACGGCCGGTTGCATGCTGTTCGACGGCGACTGCCAGAGTGCTCCTGCCCCGGGCATAGACTGGCATCATTGCAACAAGAGCGAGGCCGACCTGCGCGGGGTTGACCTGCGTGGGGCTGACTTGAACAAGGCTAACCTGAACAAGGCTGATCTGAGTGGGGCTGACCTGAGGGAGGCCATCCTGAGCGGGGCCAGGCTGACCGGGGCCAACCTGACGGAGACCAACCTGTGGCGGGCCAACCTGACCGGGGCCGACCTGAGCGGCGCTATCCTGAGTGACGCCGACCTGACAATGGCCGACCTGAAAGAGGCCGACCTGACCGGGGCCGACCTGACCGGGGCCAGGCAGCACGGGGCCAACCTGACCGGGGCCGACCTGAGTAAGGCTAACCTGACCGGGGTGGACCTGAGCAAGGCCAACCTGCGCGGAGCCATATTGGACGAGGCCACGCAGATTGATGATAAGTGGCGCCTTGTCTGGGAGATTGTCACCAACGGGGCCCCGGGACGTGATCTGAGCGAGACCGACCTGAGCGACGCTGGCCTGCGCGAGGCCGACCTGATCGAGACTGGCCTGACTGGGGCCAACCTGAGTGGGGCCGACCTGAGCAAGGCCAACCTGGGCAAGGCGAATCTGAGCAAGGCCGACCTGAGCGGGGCCGACCTGACCGGTGCCAATCTGACCGGGGCCAACCTGGAAGGGGCCGACCTGAGCAAGGCCAATCTGACCGGGGCCAACCTGGCCGGGGCTGTCCTGAAAGAAGCCGTATTGGACGAGGAGACACAAATTGAGGCCAAGTGGCGCCTTGCCTGGGAGATTGTTACCAACGAGGCACCGGAACGCGATCTGTCCGGCGCCGACCTGAGTGGAACCAATCTGAGCGGGGCCGACTTGAACAAAGCGAATCTGAGCGGGGCCAACCTGAGCGGGACCGACTTGAGCGGGGCCAACTTGAGCGAAGGTAATCTGGAAAGGGCCAACCTGCGCGGGGCCATATTGGACGAGGACACACAAATTGACGGTAAGTGGCGCCTCGTCTGGGAGATTGTCACCCAGGGAGCGCCGGGGCGTGACCTGCACGATACCGACCTGAGCGAGACTGACCTGAAAGGGGCCGACTTGAGCGGGGCCAACCTGGCCGGGGCTAATCTGAGCGGGGCCAACCTGAGCAAGGCCAATCTGAGCAAGGCCGACCTGAGCAAGGCCAACCTAGAAGGGGCCGACCTGAGCGAGACTGACCTGACGATGGCTGACCTGCACGGGGCCATATTGGACGAGGAGACCACACAGATTGACGATAGGTGGCGCCTCGTCTGGAGAATCGTCACACAGGGGGCATCGGGAGATGATCTGCGCAATGCTAATCTGAGCAGGGCCAATCTGAGCGGGGCCGACCTGAGCGAGGCCTATCTGGAGGGGGCCAATCTGAGCGGGGCCAACCTGGAAAGGGCTAACCTGAGCGGGGCCGACCTGAGTTACGCTGACCTGCGCGGGGCCATGTTGAACGAGGAGACACAGATTGACGGTAAGTGGCGTCTCGTCTGGGAGATCGTCACTCAGGGGGCATCGGGACGTGACTTGCACGAGGCCGACCTGGGCAAGGCCGATCTGCGAGGTGCCGACCTGAGCGGGGCCAACCTGCATGGGGCCGACCTGATTGGGGCTGATTTGAGCGAAGCCAGCCTGGAAGGGGCTGACCTGAGCGGAGCCGACCTGATGATGGCCGAGTTGGTGATGACCGCGCTGCGCGGGGCCACGTTGGACGAGGGCACACAGATTGACGACAAGTGGCGCCTTGTCTGGGAGATCGTTACCCAGGGGGCGCCAGGGCGTGACCTGCACGAGACTGACCTGAGTGAGGCCAACCTGGGCGGGGCTGACCTGAGCGGGGCTAATCTGATCGGGGCCAACCTGGAAGGTGCCAGTTTGGGCGAGGCTAATCTGGGAGGTGCCAACCTGAGCGGGGCCGACCTGTCCTGGGCCAACCTGCGCAGGGCCACATTGGGCGGGGACACGCAGATTGGCCGCAAGTGGCACCTCGTTTGGGAAATCGTCACCCAGGGGGCAGCGGAACGTGACCTGCGCGACGCTGACCTGAGCAGAGCCGACCTGAGCGGGGCTAATCTGAGTAAGGCCAACCTGGCCGGGGCTGACCTGGCCGTGACCGACCTGAGCGGGGCCAACCTGAGCGAGGCCAACCTGGAGGGTGCGAACCTGAGCGGGACCATCCTGGACGGCGCAATCATGCCCAATGGCACAAAAGACGACTAGCGATACCTCAGGGGAGACAGGGGGACAAAGGGGACAGGGGGATAGGGAGACAGGGGGACAGGGGGACAAGGAGACAAGGGGACAAAGGGAGCGAAGAATCTCTGTTTGGTACTGTGAGAGCGAGATTCTTCGTCGCTTTGCTCATCAGACTGACAGGTGGTATACTTGTGGCTGGAAACTGCATAGTGCTGGAAATGAGGTGAAGGTAATGGCAAGAGGTCCATTGGCCAAAGTGCACCGCCTGCGTCAGACGGATGAGGTGTGGGAGAGCAGTGTCCGTCGTATGCGGGCCTGGATCACGCCTCGCAATCAGGCTCCGTATCGTCCTTACGTCGTTCTGGCGGTGTCGCCCACCGGCAAGGTCGTTGGCAGTGACGTCGTCGAGGATGTGCCAAGCCACGACCGGGTCTTGAACACCATCGCCAAGGCGATGCGCCGTCCGTCCCTGGGGAGCGGGAGGAAGCGCCGTCCTGCCGCTATTTATCTGGACGACAAGGCGCTGATTGAATCGCTGGCCCCGAGGTTGCAGGAAGTGGGCGTCCGCTGTGAGTATCGGCATACCCTCCGCGAGATAGAAGAGGCCCTGCTGAGCATGGAGCAGTTCATGACCAGGAGGGAGCCTATCCCTGGCCTGCTGAAGTCGCCCGGCGTGACCCCTTTCCTGGTCAAAGGACTGTTCGAGGCGGCGGCCTTCTTTTACCGGGAGGCTCCCTGGCGCTGGATAGACGACTCCCGCCCCATCGAGGTGCGTTACCCACTCGACAGCCGGCTGCGTTACGCCGTCGTGATGGGCCACGGAGGCGAGACCTACGGCCTGGCGGCCTACGACTCGCCGGACGAACTGCGGGAGGTCTATAACGGGGTAGCGCCTGATAAGTTGATCGGACAGATGAGGTGGTCTTCCTTGCTTTTCTGCGAGGTGACGGATGTGCCCTTCGATGACCTCAACGATATGGAGAAATATGAATGGCCGGTGGCGGGCGAACTGGCCTATCCGATCCCCCTGCGGGTCACCCTCTCAGGGCGTCCTGTCCGCCCTGGCAAGTCGGAACTACTGTGGTTTGAGGCGGCGCTGCTGGCCGTCCCGACCTTCGTGCAAGAGTATATGCGGGCTGGCGGAGAGTTCCCCCGTCCGGCCGAGGCCACGCTGAGCGTGACCATGGCCGATGGCGAAGATAGCATCCATCTGCGCTATCCTGTCCCTGGCTTCGAGGTTCCCTACGAGGAGGATTGGGCAGCCGTCGAGGAGAGGGAGGAGGCGGAGGCTGAGGTAGCGAGTGAGCGTAACGTGGAACTTCTGCGCACCTTCGAGCAGTGGTTGATCCGCAAAGGACTGTCGACAAAGACGGTGCGGCGACACCTGGACAACGTGAGGGTCTTCGCTGATGTCTACATGGTTGCTGAAGGCGGAAGTGTAGAGGCCCCGCGCTCAGCTGACCAGGCCCAGACGATGGATGTGGATGAGTTTCTGGGCGACTGGTTCATGCATGAGTCGCCACGGGTATCGGTGGGAACGGTCAAAGCGAACATCGCCTCGCTCAAGAAGTTCTACTCCTGTCTCAAGGATACGGGCCAGATGCCGGCTGGGGAGGCCGACGAGGTATTGGAACTACTGCGGGTGAACCGGGATTACTACATCGAGTTGGCGCAGGAGTACGAGCGGCAGTATGAGGAGGAAGACCACTATGACTGAGGGCACCTTCTCGGTTGCAAGAGACGAGGCGAACTGCCGCTCCCGATTCAGGGAGCGGCTGCTTGCTTTGCCGGCCGGTTTATGGTAGGATGGGGGTGGGATGAACGTGCGCTTTGAGGAAATCGAGCACACAGCCGACATATCCATTCGTGTCTGGGGGCGCGACCTGGCCGAGTTGTTTGCCAACGGGGCCTACGGTATGGCCTGCCAGTTGGCTGACCTTGCCGAGGTGGGTCGGACGGGCGAGCAGTCCATCGAGTTGGAGGCCTACGACGCCGAGACGCTGCTCGTGGCCTGGCTGGAGGAATTGCTCTACCTGGACGAACGGGACGGCTGTGTCTTTTGCGATTTCGACATGCTTGAGGTTACTCCGACCCGGTTGCGGGCCATCGTCCGGGGCGGGCTGGTGCGCGAACACTGGCGTCACATCAAGGCGGTCACGTTCAGCAGCCTGGAGATCGTACATAGCGGCGAGGGCTACGAGACTACAATAGTGTTTGACGTGTGAGGGAGGTGGGAGATGGTGCAGAAGAGCGATTTTCGACGGGTGGACGAGTATATTTGGGAGTTGCCGCAAGACTTCCGGGACGACATGCGCGTTCCGGCGCGGCTCTTTGGTGACGCGGAACTCTTCGACGCGGCCTTCCGCGACCGCACGGTGGAGCAGTTGATCAATACCTCGACCCTGCCAGGCCTCGTCAAGTATGCGCTGGCCATGCCGGACTTCCACCAGGGTTATGGTTTTCCCATCGGCGGCGTGGCGGCCATGCGGCTGGATACGGGGGTGATTTCCCCTGGGGGAGTGGGCTACGACGTGAACTGCGGGATCCGTCTTCTGGGCACGCGTCTGGAGCGAGACGAGGTCGCGCCGTATCTGCGGGACCTGACGGCGACCCTCTACCGGGCCTGCCCCAGCGGGGTGGGGGGGAAGGGGCGCATGCGTGTCTCCGGGCGGGAACTGGACGCGCTGATGACGCAGGGCGCGAAGTGGGCGCTGAAGCAGGGCCTGGCCCGGCCGGAGGACCTGACCCACACGGAGGAGGGCGGCTGTTTGCCCGGGGCCGACCCCAGTAAAGTGAGCGCCCGCGCCAAAGAGCGGGGCCGTCCGCAGGTCGGTTCCCTGGGCGCGGGCAATCACTTTATCGAGATTGACGTCGTGGATGAGATCTACGACCCGCAGGTGGCGGAGGTCTTTGGCCTGTGGGAGGACCAGGTGGTGGTGCAGATCCACTGTGGCTCCCGAGGCTTCGGCCACCAGGTCTGTAGCGACTACGTGAAGAAGTTGCAGCCCGTGGTGGGTAAGTATGGCATCCAGTTGCCAGACCGGGAACTGGTCTGCGCCCCCATAAACTCCCCCGAGGGCCGGGACTACTACGGCGCGATGGCCTGCGCGGTCAACTATGCCTTCGTCAACCGGCAGGTGCTGGTCGCGGGTGTGCGCGAGGCGTTCGAGCAGGTGCTGGCCGGCAAGGTGAAGGACTTTGACCTGTTCCAGGTCTACGGCGTGACCCACAACATCGCCAAGTTCGAGCAGCACGAGGTGGATGGGAAGAAGATGAAACTGTGCGTCCATCGCAAGGGGGCCACCCGCGCCTTCCCAGCCGGTCATCCGGGGGTGCCGGAGGATTATCGTGACGTGGGTCAGCCGGTGCTGGTGCCCGGCTCGATGGGCACCGCCTCATACGTGCTGGTGGGCACGCAGAAAGCCATGGAATTGACCTTCGGCTCGACCTGTCACGGGGCCGGGCGCGTGATGAGCCGCCGCAAGGCCAGCAAGCGAGTCCGGGGGAGCGATCTGAGGCGGGAACTGGAGGAGCAGGGCATCATCATCCGCGCCGGGAGTATGAGGGGCTTGGCCGAGGAGGCCCCGGCGGCCTACAAGGATGTCAGCCGCGTGGTCGAAGTGGTGCAAGGCGCTGGCATAGCCCGCAAGGTGGCCCGCCTGCGACCAATGGCTGTAATCAAAGGGTAAGCGTTTAAGCAAAGCCGCGCCCCAGACCGACAACCTGAAATAGGGCGCAGTTGCCAACCGAGAGTAGGACAAGATGGCATCTTGTCCCGCAACTGCGAGAGTAGGACAAGATGGTATCTTGTCTCGCAACTGCGTTCAGACCAGGGAGCCCTGCCCATCCGTGCGATGGTGCGGGGCACTTGTTGTCTGTCTGGACTCGGGCTCTTGACATTCTCGCGTGTTTCTGGTATACTAAGCATAAGTAAGTTATAGATGTGTATCTTAGGGAGTGGCAGGATGACGGGCAAGATTGACCAGATGCGCAAAGGGACGACCTCTATGGCGATCCTCAAACTGCTGACGGATGTGGAGGAGCCGCTGCACGGCTACGAGATCATCCGACGGCTGGAGGCACGCAGTCAGGGCTACTTCCGCTTCAAAGAAGGGCTCATCTATCCCAGGCTGCACCGGATGGAGCAGGATGGGCTGCTAGAGAGCCGGTGGCTGGGCGAGCCAGGCACTCGCCGCCGCAAGGTGTACACCGTTACCGAGAAGGGGCATCACCAGTTGGAGACGGAACTGAAGGAGTGGGAAGCCTTCCGCCAGGGGATAGGCTTGGTTCTTGGCCTGGGGGGAGGCATTGTCCATGACGGTTGACGATGTCCTGGTTCGCATCCGTGCCCACCTGAACCTGGAGGCGGAGACAGAGTACGATGTTCTGCAGGAAATCCGCGCCCACCTGGAGGAGGCAGTGGATGTGGCCCGGGCGCAAGGATTGGACGAGGAGGCAGCGCTGGCCGAGGCCGCCGCTCACTTCGGCGTGGAGGAGGTGGGGCGGGAACTCCAGGCCGCCCACGTTGGCTGGGGGACGGCCGATGGCGTCATCGCGGCGGCGATGCCCGTCGTCTGTGCACTGGCATTGCGTTGGTTGATCTTTGCCCCCGACGGTACCGCCGTCGGCTGGCAGGAGGTGCTGGTGCGGCCGGCGTTCTGGGTCGTATCGCTAGCGGCGTTGCTGCTGCCCTTGTTGAAGTTCCCGCGCTGGCGTTACGCGCTGGCCTCGTGGGCTTTCTTCTGGGTCTTGTCGGTGGTCTTTTTTGCTCTGCCTGCCCTGCGTTGGTGAAGAAGTTAGCATAATGGGGCCTCGGGGCGGGTTTGACTCTAATGGACATTGCCTGATGAATGACAGTAATGGGAACTATAGAGACCAAAGTCGAAATGTCGTTGTTATCGGCTGTGTTCTACTATTGGTTGGAATAGCCGTCGCTTTCTTGGGGCCAGTCGAAATGTATTGCTTCTATCTATTTTCTGAGGGTGGCCGGTTTCATTATGCAGGTTTTGGATTTGGTTCTTTCATGTTTGGCAACATTGCCTGTCAAATCATTGGTTATTACCTTATCGCGATGCTGCTTATTCCTCTCGGTTATGGACACTTGAAAATGCGTCGCTGGGCCAGGATACTCTCGTTGACCCTGCTCTGGTTTTGGCTTGTAGCCGGTGTGCCTTTACTGGTTGTGTTCTTCTTTGTGGCAGTCACTGCCAAAGACCTGTCTCTAGTTGCTGTCTTGATCATGATTATCGCTCTGGGATTATCCTACCTGGTAATCCCAGGATTACTCATTCAGTTTTACCGGAGCCGAAACATTCGATTGACCTTTGAGACCAGAGACCCAAAGTCCCATTGGATTGAAAAGACCCCTATACTGATACTTGTACTGTGTTCTTTGTATCTGTTTTACATCATCGTACTGCACATACCCATCTTATTCAACGGCATATTTCCCCTTTTTGGCGTCTTTCTATTTGACATTCAGGGGATTCTTCTACTTGACATCGCGATAGCGTGTTTAATCGGTCTAACTTGGGGCACACTTAGGTTAAGGGTCTGGGCGTGGTGGGGTTCTTTGACCTACTTTGGCTTGCTCACATTCTCTTCGATTCTAACGCTTTCCAAGTCCAGTCTTTCAGATATTCTATCAGGGATGAAGTTTGCACCAACGGAAATGCGGGCTCTACAGGGATTACCATTCCAGGGCTTTCATTTTGCTATTTTGATCGGAATACCGCTTCTTCTTACTTTGGGTGTGATACTCCTGTCGAAACGATACTTTGGGAGAGGAATGAATAATGGATAAGGATTGGGCGGTGGTTCTGGTAATTGGGATCACACGATTACGTAGACGTCATATCTGAATTGAGCTAGCGGAACAAACAAGAATCAAGCATCATAATCTAGTGTACAGGAGGTGCACCGAGTGAACAACCTGGCGATTATCGAGACGATACTGCGCAACCGGCGGGGGTTCTTCATTGAGATCCGGGATGGTGTGGAACTGGGCCATAAGATGCGGGCCATGCTCGTTTCTGGCGTGGCCTTCCTGGCCCTCTACGGGGCGGTGATGGGCTCGACCCACAGCCTATGGCAGGCACTCAGTTCCGCCGTCAAACTCCCTATTCTCTTCCTGGCCACGCTCGTTGTCTGCTCGCCGACGCTTTACTTCTTCAACCTCATCTTCGGCTCCAACCAGAGCCTGACGCAGAACTTCGCGCTCATTCTGACGGCGCTCACGGTGACAGCGGTGCTACTTCTCAGTTTCGCTCCCATCGTGCTCTTCTTTCTCCTCACGACGAGCCATTACCAGTTCTTCAAACTGCTGAACGTGGGCGTCTTCACTATTGCCGGCATCGTGGGGGCGACCTTCCTTGGCCATGGGATGCGAATCGTGTCGGCCTCTGGCAAGGAGAGAGCAGGGGCCAGGCGGAACGTGGTGCGGCTGTGGATTCTCATCTACGCCTTCGTCGGCAGTCAGATGGCCTGGACACTGCGCCCGTTCATCGGCGCGCCTGGTCTGCAGTTCGAGTTGTTCCGCCAACTGGGCGGTAGTTTCTACGCCAATATCTTCGTCAGCATCGGCGAGATTTTGGGTTTCTTCACCGTGAGGTAGAATACTGATGAACGATCAACAGCCATCACGCATGGATCAGATGCTC
>JAUWNP010000243.1 GCA_030612585.1 Anaerolineae bacterium | reverse complement strand
GGGCGGCGGACGGCTGGCGGGCAAGGCGGTGCAGGACTATTTTGCCGCCGTCCCCTACGGCTGGTCCAAAGACGCCGTGCGCTACCTGTTCGCCGCCCTCCTGGTGGCGGGCGAGATCGAACTGCACACCGCTGGCCAGGTTCTCAAGACGGCCGGCCCGGCGACGGTCGAGGCCTTCAAGAGCACGCTGGCTTTCAACAAGGTGGGGGTGGGCCTGCGCGATAGCAAGGTGAGCCTGGAGGTCCTCGATCGGGCCGCCCACCGCTTGCAGACGCTTTTTGGCGAGCAGGTGCTGCCGTTGGAGGACCACATCAGCCGCGCTGCCCGCAAGCACCTGCCCGACTTTCTGGAGCACGCCGGCGCGCTGCCCGACCGGCTGCGCCTGCTGGGGTTGCCCGGCGAGGGCCGCGCCCGCGACTTGCTGGGCCAGTTGACCGAACTGCTCAAAGGCGACGCCAGCGACGCCCCCTCCCGACTAGGAGTGCCCGATAGCCACATTCCTGAGGACATCAACTGGGCGCGTGCGGCCACGTCCGCGCTCGACGACGGCGGCGAGCGTGACGTCCGGCAGGCGCGTGAACTCCTGAACAGCCTGGCCGAGGTCGGCGAACTGTTCCCCGACCAACTCACACCGTTGGCGACCGAAGACCAGATCGAACCACTACAAACCATCCTCGGCTCTGAGCGTTTCCACGAGCAGTTGCCCGATTTGCGGGGTATGGCGCGTGCCGTGCGCGAACGGGTGCGTAGCGACTATAGCGACGAGTGGCAACAATATCGAGAATCGTTACACACGGTCTTGACCTCGTTGGAAGCGCGCTCCGACTGGGTGTTGTTGTCCGATGCCGCCCAGGAAGAGATCGCTGCCCGGCTGAACCTCACGCTGCCCGAAACCCCGGCCGATGATAACCTGCTGGCCGACTACAGGACGTTGCTCGTGCGCTTCCGCAGCCTGCCTGGGTTGCTCGCCGAGTTGGAGCGCGAGGTAACTCGCCGCCGGCCTGTAGAGAAACCCCTGGATGGAGGGCCAGGGCCAGACGATGTGGCACCGGTCGAAGCCATCCCGGTGCAGCAAATTATCCCATCTCAGACTATTGCCTCTGAGGAAGAGTTAGAAGCCTGGCTCGATTCACTCCGGGCGCTGATCGTCGAGCGCTTGGCGGCTGGCAAACAGGTGAAACTATACTGACAAATCGAGGAGTGAGCACGCCCACGTGATTCAAGAACACGGATTTGCAGGATTAACGGATCAAGACAATGTCGCAGGTAGGCGTCCACGTCGGGGCCAAGAAACCGGTTTCTGGTCTACCCCATTCGGTGAGACAGCAGACGAACTAGAGGAGGATCTGGCCAATGCCCGCCAGGCCCGTCGTCGCGAATAACACAGAATGAGAGTTCTGCACAAGAACACTACAACGAATTTAGAATGGAACGAATTTGTGCCTCAATTCAGCTTGTATGCTCCACTTGTGCGGTCAGAATTTACTTGTTGCCTGTGTCCAACACTGTTCTCCGGATATCCATAGTGTCAAATAGACATACCTTGTCCCAAGAGCAATCATTCGTTTTTTTCTAAATTCGTTGTAGTGTTTCCGGCGAAAAAACTTTTATGCAGAACTCTCCAGAATACGAATAAAAATGCCTTTCGACAAACCCACCCGCAATCTGCTCGCCAAAATCGTCGCCACCTGCCGCGACCGGCTGGCCGACGACATCGCCGGCCAATTGCAGTCCCTCTACGGCCTCTACCCCGATGGCGCCTCCCTCGACGTCGCCCAGACCGAGGACGACCGGTGCGCCGCCGAGGACCTGCGCGCCCTGCTGGCCCACTTCGGGGCTGAGACTGCCGAGGCCGCCGCTGCCGGTAGCGCCCAGGCCCGCCGGACCACCGCCTACCAGCGACTGGTGCGCGAGATCGGCTTCACCCTGCTCAACCGGCTGGCCGCGCTGCGGCTGTGCGAGCAGCGTGGCCTGCTGGTCGAATGCGTGCGGCACGGGATGGGTTCCGATGGCTTCCAACTCTTCGACCGCATCGCCGGTGGCGCATTAGGCAACCGCTACCAGACCTACCGCGCCTTTCTCGAAAACTTGTTCGACGAACTGGCCCTCGATTTGGGTGTGCTCTTCGACAGCAGCACTCCCCAATCGCTCGTCTTCCCCAGCGAAGCGGCTCTGGCCGACATCCTGGCGCTGCTCAACGACCCCGAACTGGCCACCCGCGACGTCTGGCAGCAGGACGAGACCATCGGCTGGATCTACCAGTACTACAACGACCCCGCCGAGCGCAAGGCCATGCGCAAGGCCTCGCAGGCCCCGCGCAACTCGCGCGAACTGGCCGTGCGCAACCAGTTTTTTACCCCGCGCTACGTGGTCGAGTTCCTCACCGACAACACCCTCGGCCGCACCTGGTACGAGATGCGCCAGGGCCACACCCGCCTAACCGACCAGTGCCGCTACCTCGTCCGCCGCCCCAACGAAGTCTTTCTCAAACCTGGCGAATCCCCCCCGCCCAACCCCGAACTAGATCAAAACGACGCCCAATCCCAAATCCCTAATCCCCAATCCCCAATATCCAATATCCAATCCCCAATATCCAATATCCAATCCCCCGTCTACATCCCCCACCGCCCCCAAAAAGATCCCCGCGACCTCAAAATCCTCGATCCGGCCTGCGGTTCTGGTCACTTTTTGCTGTATGCCTTTGATCTGCTGATCACCATCTACGAAGAAGCCTGGAATATCCCTATGATGCCGCCCTTCAGCGAGACCGGCGCCCGGCTGTCCGACGACTACGCCGACCTGGAGACCCTCCGCCGCGCGGTGCCCGGCCTGATCCTGCGCCACAATCTGCACGGCATAGACATTGACCCCCGCGCCGTGCAGATCGCGGCCCTGGCCCTCTGGCTGCGCACCCAGCGGGCCTACCAGGACCTGGGGCTTTCCCCCGCCGAGCGCCCGCGCATCACGAAGACCAACCTGGTGACGGCTGAGCCGATGCCGGGCGACCGCGAGTTACTGGACGAGTTCGTGCGCGACCTGCGCCCCCGGGTGCTGGGCGACCTGGTGCGGGTGGTCTTTGAAAAGATGGAACTGGCGGGCGAGGCCGGGTCGCTGCTCAAGATCGAGGAGGAACTGGCAGACGCCATCGCCGAGGCCCACCGGCAATGGGCCAGTGAATCGAAGGCCGAACAACTGGCTCTATTTCCTGAAGACCAACGTCCCAAGCCCGAACAACTGCCACTGTTTGACGTTTCGGGCATCACTGACGAGGCGTTCTGGGAGACAGCCGAGGAACGGGTGTTGGAGGCGCTACGCGGCTATGCCGCGCGGGTGGAGAACGGGCAGGGGACGCGTCGCCGTTTGTTTGCTGGAGATGCGGCGCGGGGATTTGCGTTTGTGGATTTGTGTGGGAAGCGGTTTGATGTGGTGTTGATGAATCCACCGTTTGGTGCAGCTGCAAAAGATGCCAAGAATTACATTATCAATGCATATCCATATACAAAGAACGACATATACGCCTCTTTCGTTGAACGAGGAATCTGCAAGCTAAAGTGTGGTGGTGCGCTTGGTGCAATCACTAGTCGTACAGGGTTTTTCCTAGGAACGTTTCAAGACTGGCGTGAAAAGATTTTATTGAAGAAAAGCCAACTGATCGCGTTAGCAGATTTGGGGCCTGATGTTCTTGACGGAGCTGTTGTGGAAGTAGCGACTTATGTATTGCAACGCACAGCTTCTCATGACCGCTCGGCATACTTCTTCCGCTTGCTTATAGAAAAAAACAAAGAGGCAGCTTTGTTTTCAGCAACTTCCTTCCAAGACACAGAGCAACTGTTTGTGGTTAGGCCCAAGTCATTTGGAGTCATTGAAACCTCACCATTTGCCTACTGGTTAAGCGAAGAGTTACGTTCATCTTTTGGCACATTCGAGACCTTTGAGCCTACTGTGGGAGATGTTCGTTGCGGTTTGAGTACCGGTGATAATCCCCGTTTTGTACGTGCGCTTTGGGAGATCAGAATTCCAGACACAGCATTCTATTATTATCCGCCAAATGGAGAACTGTTTTGCGAATTCTCAGATCCAGTTGTACAGGCGTATAAAGCCAGAGAACAACAGGGGGAGCAAAGATGGGTACCACTTGTTATGGCTGGGGCTGCACAACCTTGGTTTGCGCCATTTACGGTCCTAGTTGACTGGAAGGCAAATGGCAGACTAATCGCCAACTACAAGGGGGCAACAATCAGAAGCCCTCTGTATTACTTTAGACCCGGGTTCAGCTGGACACGACGTGCGATTCGAATGATACCTTATGTCATCCCATGCGGTGCAATCCCGACTGCAAGCAGATACATGGCTTATCCAAAAAATGGGAGGGAAGCAACTGCTTTAGGTGTCATTGCTTCAAATGTGACATCTGGGTACTTGCGTATGTTCGGTGAGAAGTTTGAGTGGCCTAACTTTCTTGTTGATAATCTAAAGTCGATGCCATGGCCGGAGATAGGAAGTGACCTATCAGAAGAACTCGACCAAATTGTTCGAAGTGAAGTGGCAACTCGGCGCGATGTGTATAGAGGCCATGAGCCATTCCAAGAATTCACTTTGCCATTTGGTTTTCGTTCAGTAAGCGCTCAACACGCTGTTGCGTTTGATTATGAATCGCTGCTAGAAAACGGGATCGAATTGAAAATAGCTGATGCGTTCGACCTTGGCAAAGCAGATCTACATAGCCTCGAACGTGATTTGCTGGAAGCAGTGAGGAGTGTGCGAAATACAGAAGAATCACCCCAAAGTAACAATGAGAGCACAGATAAAAGCAGCGAAAGTGTAGTTCTTGATGAGAGTCCTAAATCTGAATGGGAAACAAATCTATCCTATTTCGCTGGCTGCGCTTTTGGACGATGGGATATTCGCATTGCTGCAGATGAAGGTTTGGCAGCAGATTTACCTGACCCATTTGCCCCCATCCCTGTTTGCCCCCCCGGTATGCTCATCAGCCCCAATGGCCTACCCGCCACACCCGGCCGCATCGTCAGCAAGGCATGGCTGCGCGCCCGACCCAACGCCATCACCCTGCCGCCGGAGGGTTCCTTCGAAGGCCCCGCCACCATCCCGGATTCGGAATACCCCATCCCCATCGCCTGGGACGGCATCCTGGTGGACGACCCCGGCCTGGGTGAGCACCCCGAACCTCACCCTAACGACGTCGTGCGGCGCATACGCGAGGTGCTGGCCGTCCTGTGGCTCGAGAACCACGCCGCCATCGAGGCCGAGGCCTGCGAGATTTTGTCCGTCCGCGAACTGCGCGACTACTTCCGCAAGCCGTCCGGCTTCTTCGCCGATCACCTCAAGCGCTACTCCAAGAGCCGCCGCAAGGCCCCCATCTACTGGCCCCTCTCCACCCCCTCCGGCTCTTACACCCTGTGGCTCTACTACCACCGGTTCGACGACCAGATCCTCTACACCGCCGTCAACCGCTACGTCACGCCCAAGATCGAGCAGGTAGAGGGTCACGTGACCCGCCTGGAAGCCAATCTGTCCCAGGCCAGCGGCCACGCCGCCACCACCCTGCGCGACCAACTCGACGAAACCCGCGCTCTTCTAGCCGAACTGCGCGAGTTCCGCGACGAACTGCTGCGTATCGCCGCGCTGCCCTACAAGCCGGACCTGAACGACGGCGTGATCATCAACGCCGCTCCGCTGCACAAACTCTTCTGTCTGCGCAAGTGGGCCAAAGCCACCGAGGCGGTATGGAAAAAACTGGAGGCGGGCGAGTACGACTGGGCGCACCTGGCTTATACCCTCTGGCCGGAGCGGGTGCGGGAGGTGTGCAAGCGGGATCGTTCTATTGCGATTGCGCATGGGTTGGAGGAGTTGTGCGAGGTGGAGGAGAAGGGGGCGAAGAAGAAGGGGAAGAGGCGGAAGAAGAAACCAGCGGCTCAGGAGGAGTTGTTGTCATACGACTCAAAGATGGAGGAAATGGCGAATGTCAAACGAGAAGCACAGCCGTAAGGACAATCCCATAGGTCCATACACCCAGATCATCTCGGACGAGATCTTTACCGACCGGCAAGAGTTTC
>JAUWNP010000190.1 GCA_030612585.1 Anaerolineae bacterium | reverse complement strand
TTAAGCGGCGCTGTTATGGCATTACCAGGGTCACAACTCTATTCCAACGCATTTACCTTGACCTTGAGGGCTATCGCCGATTCGCCTAGCCGGAGTACCCCCATATGTGGCCCTCCCATGCGAAATCCCAAAGAGCCAGCGCACCGGCGCGATACGTCTCACCCGTCGCGCAATCTCGGTATCCTCGCCGGACCCCGCGCCCCACCGGACGGGAAAGCCGCCCGCCTCCCAAAAGACCTCCCGGCGCACGGCAAAGTTGCTGCCTCACCAGAGGCTGTGCCGGACCCGGTTGCTGGCCCACAGTCCCCAGGTGACCGGGTAGCGTACCAATAATTGCTCCATCGGCCGCCCGTCAGGCCAATGGACCGGGCCGTAGACAGCCCCCAGGGCGGGGTCGGCCCGGAAGTGCTCCATGATACGTTCCACCCAGAAAGGCGGCACGACAGTGTCGGCATCGGTGGAGGCGATGATCGCTCCCCGCGCCGTCGCGAAGCCGGCCTGGCGAGCATGGGCCACACCCTTGCGCGGCTCCGCGATCACCCGCACTCCTCCATACCGCCGGGCAATCTCTGCCGTGGCGTCGGTCGACCCGTTGTCCACCACGATGACCTCGAAACGGTCGGCGGGGTAGGTCTGACGTGCCAGGGCCGCCAGGCAGTGGCCCAGGTACTGCTCCTCGTTGTAGGCCGGGATGACGACGGAGGTCAGCATCACGGGCATCGTTACAGGCCCTCTCCCAGCGGGTGTCTGGCGACAGTCTGTACAGGTTGCACTTCCGGCGTTCCATTTCCATAGGGAAGCGGCGCACCCGCGGCGGGGCAGGCAGCACAGCGGGATTGGGCGGCCTCGCCTTCCGGGAGCTGGCAATCCAGCCTGACCTCGATCCGCTGCTGCCTCTTCTCCACGTGCAAGAAAGTGTAAACCTCCAGGAATTCACAGGTGGGCGTCCAGTCTCCATTGGAGAGTGGGCACAGCCGGCAGATCTCACGCGCCTGGCCGACGGCGTAGAAGTTCACGCCCGCCGCGCAACACAGCAGGCCCTGCTTGCCGGGCTTCGTCTCCAAGAAGGGACAATTATCACACATACGCATCACTCTCCTTTCCAGTGTAGAACGCGACCCCGACCGTCCCCGGCCCGACGTGGGTGCCGATGACCGGGCTGAGGTCGGCCAGGTGGAGTTCGGCGTAAGAGAACCGCTCCCTGACCTGCTCCCGTAACCTGGTCGCCTCCTCCGGCGCGTTGGCGTGGATCACGGCGGCGTGGACCGGCGCATCCCCCACCCGCTCCCGCATCACTTCCAGCATGCGCTCCACTGCCTTCCGCTTGGTGCGTACCCGCCCCAGGGCATCTATGCGCCCTTCGTTCAGGTGAAGCAGGGGTTTGATGCGCAGCGCGCTGCCCAGCAGGCGGGAGGCCCCGCCGATGCGCCCGCCCCGATGCAGGTATTCCAACGTCTCGACGATGAAAAGCACGTTCACGCGCGGGACGAGTTCTCGTGCGGCGGCGGCCACCTCTGCCAGTCCCCTCCCCTTGGCTGCCGCGCGGGCCGCAGCCAGCGCGACGAAGCCCAGCCCCATCGTAGTGGAGCGGGAATCCACCACTTCAATGGGCAGGTGCGGTAAAGACTCCCGCGCCGTCAATGCTGAGGCGACGGTGCCGCTCAACTCCGTGGAGATGAAAACCCCCACGATACCGTCAGTGTTGCGGGCCGCCTCGGCGAAGAGATCCGCGAACTCCCCCGCTGAAGCCTGGGCGGTGGTTGGAATGTCCGCGCTGCGGCTCAGACGCTCGTAGAAGGTCGGCGGGTCCATCGTCACGCCGTCCAGGAAAGTTTCGTCGCCCCAGATGAGTTGCTGGGGCATGACGTAGATGCCGTACTGCGCGACTAACTCGGGCGGCAGATAGGCAGTGCTGTCGGTGACAACAGCTATTCTTGACATGAGAGCATCCCCCTTTCCAAAGAGACAATAGAGACAAACAAGACGAAAAAATTCGCCAAAAAAAAAGAAAACTACGTCTCGACGATCTTCATCACCTCCCCGGCGAAATTCGACAGCCGTTGCAGATTCTCGGTGCTGAGGCGCGAAAGGATCTCCTGGTAGCGACTGGTGTAGGAGAGCAGGAGGCTGATCAGACGACGGTTCATGCGCTCGACGAAGGAGAATCCTAGCGTCAGGCCCGCCAGCGCGCTGAGCCCCGCCTCGCCGGGCAGGCCCAACGCGCGCAACTGGTCAAACATGCCGGCTGCTGAGGCATCTTCCCGCAATTGGTTCAGGCTCAGGATGACAGCGGTGATCATCTCGGCGGCGTAGAGCATCGAAGACTGCCGCTGGGGCAGGCGGGCCAGAATCTCCTCCAGCAGGCCCTGGTAGTCGGTGCCCTTTCCGGCTCGCAGCGCTTCCAGAGTGCGCATCTTGACCATCTCCCACTCGCCGCGATTTGCATCCTCGCCCGCCAGTTCTGCAAACAGGGCGTCGGCCTGAGGGGTGGGCCGGAAGACGATGCTCGATCGCCCGGCTCCCTGTCCCTTTCCCCGCAGGACGTACTCCGACTGCACCAGACCCCGCTCCTCCAGCAGCCGCAGCATGTCATAGGCGGTGATCTTGCTGACCTCCAACTGCTGCGCGACGGCGGTGTAGTGCAGCGGCTCCTGTGCCTCCCGATATAGGTCGAGGAAGGTGCTCAAGAATGCTCTCTGCCGGCCTGTGAGTTTCATTGCTGCTCCCCCTGCACATCACGCTGATATTCCGAAAAAGCCGAATAAATTATACCACGGGATGCCAGCCTTGTCAAGGGGGGGGCTTGACGAGTTCATCACTTCCCTGTAGAATACCGCCTGTGGAGCAGATATCGCTTGTCACGCTCACGACCGACTTTGGCACGGCCGACGGCTACGTGGGGACGATGAAGGGAGTCATTCTCAGCATCGCCCCCGATGCCCGGCTAGTGGACATCTCCCACGAAATCGCGCCCCAGAACGTCCGCCAGGCTGCATACGTGCTCTACGCCGCCTACCACTTCTTCCCGCCACACGCCGTGCACCTGGTCGTCGTGGACCCCGGCGTGGGTAGCGCACGCCGGCCCATTGCCCTGCGCACACCCACTGGTTACTTCGTCGGCCCCGATAACGGCGTCTTCAGTTACGTGATGGTCTGTGAGCCGGTCGAGGCGTTAGTGGAACTATCCGACCCGCGCTATCGCCTCGCCGAAGTCAGCCACACCTTCCACGGGCGTGACGTCTTCGCTCCTGCTGCCGCGCACCTGGCAGCAGGTCTCTCCATCATGGCCCTCGGCCCGCCCGTGCGCGATCCGATCACCTTCCCGCCTCCGCGCCTGGAGGTTGCCCCCGGCGGCGTCACCGGCGAGGTGTTGCACGCCGATCACTTCGGCAATGTGATCACCAGCATCGGGCAACTTGTGTGGAGTGGGGACGAACTTTTGCTTGAGCCGGCCTTTCAGGGAGCAAGAGGCAGGATACAGGAAGCAGGGGGCAAGAGGCAGGAAGCATGGGATGGGGGACAAGTGCGATTCAAGGCCAGTGAGGTGGCAGTTGTAGTGGGCGGACGGGAGATCGCCGGCGTGCATCGTGCTTATGCAGAGGTCGAGCCTGGCGAGGCGCTGGCTCTGGTGGGCAGCGAGGCCCATCTGGAGATCGCGGTGCGCGAGGGGAGCGCCGCCCGGAGGTTGGAACTGCGCCCCGGTGATGCGGTCGTGTTGAGGCTGCGATGAACGTCTGGATACGCTTGTGGTTTGCTGTTCTTGTTGTCGCTGACCGGCTGCTGGGCACGCACCTGGTCGAGTGGGAACTGGCCCGCCTACAGCGCCGCATCGCGGTTTACGAGTTCCAGGTCACTGCCATTCGGCGGCGGATGGAGGAGTTGACCCACTTGCTACAGGTTGCCCAGGTGGAATTGTGTGTCCTTTACCTGCGCCAGCGCCACATCTTCCGGCCGGAGACATGGCTTTGTTTTGCCCCGGCCGAGAGCGTGGACGATGAGAAAGCCCTGAATCTGCTTATCAGCCGGCTGGTTAAGCACGGGCTGGCTGCTGTTCGCACTGAGACGGTTGACGAACGGGCCTACGTCTATCACCTGCGCCCCAATTGGGCTGCGATAGTGGACCTGCTGAGCGCCTGGAGTGAGCATCTTGATCCTTTGACAGCATCATGGTTGGAAGAAATGCGAGGCAACGAGAATGGAAAAATTCATCATTGAGGGTGGGCATCCTCTCTCTGGCACTGTGACTCCCAGCGGAAACAAGAACGCGGCGCTGCCACTGCTGGCCGCCTGTCTGCTGACCGACGAACCGGTCACATTGCACAATCTGCCGGCCATCGGAGATATCCAGACGATGGGTGAACTGCTCTCAGACGTCGGAGTCTCCATCGAGAAACTGGACCTCCATTCCTGGCGGGTGCACGCCCGCGAGGTGCGCACGTCTGAGTTAAGCCGAGAACTCTTCGGGCGCATACGCGGCTCCATCACGCTGGCCGGGCCGATGCTCGCTCGAACGGGCGCGGTGTACCTGCCTCGACCTGGCGGCGACGTCATCGGGCGACGGCGTGTGGATACTCATTTCCTGGCGTTGAGCGCGCTGGGGGCAGATGTGGACGCTGATGGCTCCTTCCGTCTGCATGGTAAGCGGTTGCGCGGGGCCGACATTCTGCTGGATGAGGCCAGCGTCACTGCCACTGAGAGTGCCATCATGGCGGCGACGCTCGCCAGCGGCACGACCGTCATCCGTAATGCGGCCTGTGAACCCCACGTACAGGACTTGTGCCATATGTTGTGCCGGCTTGGGGCGCAGATTGAGAACATTGGTTCCAACACACTCACCATCCACGGGGTGGAGCGGCTGGGCGGCGGGGAGTATACTATCGGCCCGGACTACATGGAGGTGGGGAGTTACATCGCCCTGGCGGCGGTGACCGGTGGCGAACTGCTCATCAAAAACGGTGCCCCCGAGCATCTGCGCATGGTCAGCCTGGTGTTCGAGCGACTGGGGGTGCGGTTTGAGACCCGGGGTAACGACGTCTTCGTGCCTACCGAGCAGTCCCTCACCATCGCCTCGGATGTCGGCGGGACTATTCCCTCCATCGCTGATGCTCCCTGGCCAGGCTTCCCCGCTGATCTGATGAGCATCGCTATTGTCCTGGCCTCCCAGGCCCGAGGCACCGTGTTGATCCACGATAAGATGTTTGAGAGCCGCCTCTATTTCGTGGACAAACTAATCGCGATGGGGGCACGTATCATCGTCTGTGATCCTCACCGGTGCGTGGTGCAGGGTCCATCGCCACTGCACGGCGACGAGGTGGAGAGTCCCGACATCCGCGCTGGCATGGCGCTCCTCATCGCGGCCCTCTGTGCCGAGGGGCAGAGCAGCATCCGCAATATCCGGCAAATTGACCGGGGCTACGAGCGGACGGAGGAGAAACTGCGCCGGCTGGGGGCCAAAATTCAGCGCGTCTCTACTTGTTCCGACTAGGGCACAATATAGGTATCCACCACGTTTCCCGCCGCATCGCGCAGCGTGATCAGTTCCCCCCCGCTCCAGGCCGGGGCTACGCGACCCCAGTACAGGTCACTGGGCGTAGGGCTGCCCGCAGCCGAGTGCACACGCACCTCCGCGTCGGTGAAGAGGGTGAGTGCTGGAAAGGTGAAGGTATTGCCCTCTGCGTCGGATAGCGTCCATCTCTCCAGGCTGGCCACTCCGCCCCGGTTGCGCACGATCACCACCTCAGCCGCCAGACCGCCGGAGCCTAATACCTGGCCGATCTCGACCAACGGCGGGCCGGAAGGGGTGGGAGTGTGCGGTGGGGTGGGGAGCGGCACTGCCGGAGGGGAAGGCTCAAGTGGCGCTTCGGCAGGTGGGTCAGTGGTCGAGGTGATGGTGGGGGTGACCGGGACGACAAGTGTCTGGCCGACGTGGAGCACGTTGGGGTCGGCGAGGCCGTTGGCGGCCATCAGATCACCGATGGGGATGCCATAAGCCTGAGCGATGGCCCCCAGCGTGTCCCCGGCCTGAACGGTGTACTCTAGCGGGGCCGGTGGAGTGGGGGAGGCGGCAGCCGGCACGTGTGGGGTGCTCGCCGCCTCCTCGGTGATCGGGAGCCTGGGCATGGGTGTGGGAGTGGCGGAATCCTGAGCGCGGTTCCATAAGAACAGGATGATCAGCATGACTGCTGCCGAGACGATGACGTTGACCACGATAACGATGGCCCAGGTACGTGTGCGCATATCTCAGACGACCTCCCTGCCTTCTGCGTGGGGTACCGCTATTCTATCACAGGTCAACTAAAAGGCGAAATCGCGGCCTGCATCCCGGCGGTCCCCGTGCCGGTTGTTCGTACGCCGGGTGACATTGTAGCACATAGTACAGCCGATTGCCAGCCGGCACGTGGCCTGTGGTGGTGACGCTCCTCCGCCTGCGGTGAGGGCTTCAGGGTGAGCATTCGCCGTTGCCAAACGCGCGGGATTATGCTACACTACAATCAACTTACCTGGGGGTACGTACTATGTCCACACTACTTTTGAAACACGCCGACCTGTTGGCGACGATGAGTGACGACCGGCGGCGCATCCCCGATGGCGGCCTGTTCGTGCGCGATAGCGTCATCGAGCAGGTGGGACCGACCGCCGAACTGCCGGCCGATGCCGACCGCGTCCTCAACGCCCGGGGGATGATTGTCCTGCCGGGGCTGGTTAATACTCACCACCACCTCTACCAGACCTTGACCCGCGCCGTGCCTGCTGCGCAGGACGCCACGTTGTTTCAGTGGCTCAAGACCCTCTACCCCATCTGGGCCAGGTTGACCTCGGAGGCTGTCTACACCAGTGCGCTGGTGGGATTGGCCGAACTGATGCTCTCCGGTTGCACCACCGCGTCCGACCACCTCTACATCTATCCCCCTGAGAATGACTGCCGCATTGACGACGAGATCCGGGCGGCGCAGGAGATCGGCATCCGTTTCCACGCCTGCCGGGGCTCGATGAGCCTGGGGGAGAGCAAAGGGGGCCTCCCGCCGGATAGCGTGGTCGAGGATGAGGATTTTATCCTCAAGGACACGCGACGGGCCATCGAGACCTATCATAACCCACAGCCCTACGCAATGTTGCGCATCGTCGTCGCGCCGTGCTCTCCTTTCTCCGTCACGCCGGACCTGATGCGAGAGGCTGCAACGCTGGCGCGCTCTTATGGTGTGCATCTACACACCCACCTGGCGGAGACGCTGGACGAGGAGCAGTTCTGCTTGCGTAAATTTGGTCACCGGCCAGTGGGGTACGCCGAAGAGTTGGGCTGGATCGGGGGCGACGTCTGGCACGCTCATGGCGTGCACTTGAACGAGCAGGAGATCGCTCTGTTCGCCCGGACGGGCACGGGGGTCTGTCACTGCCCTAGTTCGAATATGCGGTTGGCCTCCGGCATTGCCCCGGTGCGGGCCTACCTGGATGCGGGAGTCAGGGTGGGGCTGGGGGTGGATGGCTCCGCCAGCAACGATTCCTCCCACCTGCTGGCCGAGGCGCGGATGGCGCTGCTCTTGCAGCGCGTATCGGGCGACCCAGCGGGCCTCTCGGCCGAGGAGGCGCTGGGGCTGGCGACGGTGGGCGGCGCGCAGGTGCTGGGCCGGGACGATATTGGCCAACTTGCGCCGGGTAAGGCCGCCGACTTTGTCGGCTTCCGGCTGGAGCGGCTGGACTACGCCGGGGCGCTCCATGACCCACTGGCAGCACTCGTCTTCTGCACTCCGCAGCGGGTGGATCTCTCCGTGATCAACGGACGCATGGTCGTGGAAGACGGCCACCTCCTGACGGTGGCCCTGGGGCCGGTGGTCGAGCGGCAAAACCGGATAGCACGGGAATTGGTAAGATGAATTTATCGGATGGTTTCATGGAAGATGCCATCAACGTCCTCAGAGAGCACCTCGGTTCCGACCTGGTGGCGGTCGTTCTATACGGCTCGTGGGCGCGCGGGACGGCCCGAATGGGGAGGAGGTTGGCCCGCGCCCGCATACAGGAGATCATCCAGGAAGCGGGGCTGCACCGGATGTATCGTGACGGCGAACTGATGTGGTCCTGGAGACAGCGACCGGCGCGTTGCTGGACGATTGAATGGGAGGGGTTCCGTGAATCCAATTGAGGACAGCCGTTATCGCTTGATCTTGGCTGAAGGGTACCTGGCGAAAGCAGAGCGATTTTTCGAAGAAGCGCTCTGGCACGATTGTGTCAGGGATGCCCAGGCGGCCGTGGAAAACGCGGGCAAGTCCATCGTGGCCTGCTTCGTACCGGTGGAGAAGACATGCTGATGGAGATGCTAGAGGCATTATGAACGACTTACTGGACAACATCGCCGCGCAACTGCGGCACTTCACTCACGAAGAGATCGTGGTCCTGGTGCGCGACTTCCTGACCGGGCTGGACGAGAAGCAGCAAATCTGCTTCCTCAACCTGGTCGCGCAAGGCCCCCGCCCGCTGGCAGCCGAGGCGATGGGTCTGGACGACGCCGAGGACCTGCTGGACGAGATCCAGTTCCTGCGCGATGCTATCGCCAACGATGTGTACGTCGAGTACGGCGCTGGCTATGATCCCGAATACGGCGAGTATCGCGGCTTTGGCGACGACAGTTGGATTGACGAGATGGACGATTTGTTCGCCGCCGCCACCAGCTTTTTCCGCGCCGGCCAATTCAAGGCCGCCGCCGACGCTTATATTGCCCTCTTTGGCGTCTTTGACCTGAACCAGGACGGCTTCCACTTCACCCGCCCCGATCCGGCCGAGGC
>JAUWNP010000176.1 GCA_030612585.1 Anaerolineae bacterium | reverse complement strand
CCTGTCCCTGCGCCTGGTACCACAGCGCTGCCTCCGCCGCCACCCAGCCATAGATCGCTGGGCCGATGAATGACGATGTGCGCCCGACCACAGCGAACAAGCCATAGAACTCGGCGCTCTGCCCCGGCGGACTGAATACCCCAACCATCGTCCGGCTGACCGACTGGGCACCGGCCATGGCAAATCCGGCCAGCGCGCCGATGAAGTAGAAACTGACCTGCGAGTGGTTAAAGAACAGCCAGACTATCACGCCGATCATCATCAAGAGGGAAAGGACGACGGAACGTTTGCAGCCGATCCGGTCGGCGAGCAGCCCAAAGACATAAGAACCGATGCCGTTCGTCACCAGGATGAGGATGATAAAGATCACCAGCATCTGCTGATCCATACCAAACAACACCGCGCCGATGATGGCCCCGAAACTCAGCACCGTGATGACGCCGTCGTTGTAGATCAAAAAGGCGACCATGAACTTGACGAACTCGCCAAAGCGTCTGGCGGTCTTGAGCGTGCGCCACAGTTGCTTGAAACCGACGGCCAGATAGGATTCACCGGACGGCAACGGTTGAGGCTGGGCCCGCTCCCGCAGCCAGAGAAAGATCGGGACGGACGAGATGGCAAAAAAGAGCGCCGTGATCACCAGCGACAGGCGCAGGATAAAGGCGCCCTCAATCAGGACGACCAGCGGCAGGATCAGGAGCAGGCAGATGATGCCGCCCACCGATCCAATGCCCCAACCTACGCCAGAGACCCGCCCCATCTCTTCGGGCGCGGCGATTTCGGGCAACAGGCCGTTGTAGAAAACCTGTGCGCTGCGGTAGCCGATCTCGGCCAGGATAAAGAATCCCATCCCCATCAGCACGTCGCCCTGATCAACGAAAAAGAGCAGCGCGGTGAATGTGCAGGACATGGCAGTGAAGAAGAAAAGAAACCGTTTCTTGGTCCCGGAAAAATCGGCGATGGTTCCCAGCACCGGCGAGGTGACGGCGACGACGATCATCGCGCAGGCTACGGCCAGCCCCCACAGCCGCGAGCCTTCCGCCCCGCCGACGACGTGCTCTTTGAAATAGGTCGCATAGACCGCCAGCAGGATCACAGAGGCGTAGGCCGAATTGCCAAAGTCATATAGATACCAGGCCCAACGTTCGCGTCGCGTTGATATTGGTTTTGAGGTCGCAGTCATCACGTCATTCCTCCTCATACTTGCCGTATTTCTTGGCCGCTTTGACCATTGCCACAAAGTTTTCCGCCTTTACCCCAGGGTGAATCGAGTTCGACGAGCAGAGCACGTAACCGCCTCCCGGCGCTGCGTCCTCTATGGCCTGCATCACCGCTGCCTCGACCTGCTCCTCGCTCCCGGAACAGAGCAGGTCGCCGCAGTCAATGTTGCCCAGGAGGCACAGCCTGTCTCCGCAATACTCTTTCACCTTCTTTAACTCCATCCCCGCCTGGGGGTCCAAGGGGTTGAGTCCATCGTACCCCATCTCGATCAGCCTATCCAGGATGGGCCAGAGATTGCCGTCGCTGTGGCGCATGACTTTTAGCCCCCGCTCGTGGGCGCGGTCGAGCAGTTTTTGGTTGTACGGGGCGATGAACTCGTCAAAGTGACGCGGAGAGACCAGCGTGCTTTCGTTGCTGGCGATGTCATCCTCGATTATGAGCACGTCCGCGCCCGTCTCCGCTACCAGGTCGCACAATTCCAGGTTGTACTCTGTGACCATCTGGGCCAATCGGTGGACGAAATCCGGCCGATCTATCATGTCCATAAAAAGATTTTGCATTCCCCTGAGCCGCCAGGAGCGGACGAAGGCGCCGCGCATCAAAAAGAACTGGGCCTTTTCTCCCGCGAACCGCTCCCGCGCCATTTGCGCCATGAACGCTTCGCCCGGCCCGACCTCGGGGCGTTGGTAGTTTTGGATGTCGTCAGGCGTTTTGAAGGGCGGCTCCACCATGTAGGCCATCCCGTGCGGGCTGCGCGCCCAGACGGTGCCCCATTGGTCTCGAAAACGGGTCTCATCCAGGTTGGTGACGTTGACCAGTTGGCTCATTCCCAGGGAGGTGAATCCGTCAATCTCGAGTTCTTCGTGGATCATGAAGAGCGTGTCCAGGATTCTCAGCATCTCCTCCTGGCTCATGAGATTGACGGGTTTCGCGTCAGGGACAGTATCGTCGAGCAGTTTACCGATGTTGACGATGGCGACCTCATTGATCGCGTGAATCCAAACGGGCACCCGGTCGGGTACGCCGACGTCCAACGCTGTCAGGATGCGTTCTCTTCCGTTCATCATGTCACCCTGTCACTTTCTCTGCCGCTGCGCGGGCCTGGCCCTCGTTGACAAACAACAGCAGGATCAGGCCGAGCAGCAGAAACGCCCCAATCGACAGAATCGCCAGCCGCTGCCCGGATTGCTCGGCCAGCACCACCGCCTGTCCCTGCGCCTGGTACCACAGCGCAGCCTCGGCGGCCAGCCAGCCATATACCGCCGGGCCAATGAATGACGACGTGCGCCCAGTCATGGAAAAGAAGCCGTAGAACTCGGCGCTCTGGCCCGGCGGGCTGAACATCGCCACCATCGTCCGGCTGACCGACTGAACACCGGCCATGGCGAATCCGGCGAAAGCACCGATGATGAAAAAGCCGGTCTGCGGAGGATTGCTATTGCCCAGGCCGACAGCGGTGTGGAAATAGAGTCCGATTACCACGCCGATCATCATCAGGATGGATAGGATGAGAGTCTTCTTGCCGCCGATGCGGTCCACCAACTCTCCAAAGAGGTAGGCACCCACGACGTTGGTCACCTGTACGATGATGACGAAGATAATCAGCATTTGCTGGTCCAGGCCAAAGAGCACTGCGCCGATGATGGCGGCAAAGTCCAGCGCCATAATCACGCCGTCGTTGTAGACCAGGAAGGCGAGCATGTACTTGACGAATTCCTTGAAGCGGCCGGCCTTCCGGATCGTGTCCCGCAACTGTTTGAAGGCAACGCTCAGGTAGTTCTCGCCGGGCGGCAGAGACCTCGCTTCAGCCCGTTCGGTCAGCCAGAGGAAAATGGGCGCCGCCGAGATCGCCCAAAAGACGGCTGTGATTACCAGCGACAGGCGCACGATGAGCGTGTCATCGGCGAAGGCATCGCCCAAAAACATGATCAGCGGCAGAATCAGAACCAGGCAGATGATCCCCCCCGCCGTCCCGATGGCCCAGCCGTAGCCGGAAACGCGCCCCATCTCCTCCGGCGCGGCGATCTCGGGCAGCAGCGCGTTATAGAAAACCTGGGCGCCGCGATACCCGATCTCGGCCAGAATGAAGAATCCTATGCCGATCAATGCGTTGCCCGGTGTGGCGAAAAAGAGGCCGGCCGTGAACAGGATGGACATGGCCGTGCAGAACAGAAGAAAACGTTTCTTGGCCCCAGAAAAATCGGCGATGGCACCCAGTATGGGTGAGGTGACGGCCACGAACAGCATGGCGATGCCCACGGCCAGCCCCCACAGCCGGGAGCCTTCGGCACCGCCGATCACCTTCCCCTGGAAGTAGGCCGAGTAGACCGCCAGCAGAACGACGGCAGCGTAGGCCGAATTGCCAAAGTCATACAGGTACCAGGCCCAGCGCTCGCGCCGGGTAGCGATTGGTTGAGATGTTGCGGTTGTCATTTGGTCTCCTCCTTTGTGTTTGTCAGAAGCACTACAACGAATTGGGAATGGAACGAATTTTCACGCCGACCCGATTCGACTTTTTCTAAATCCGTCGTGCATCTATTTGATCCGAACCAGCCTCACTACGAGTCTGGTACCGTAGAAATTCGCCAGGAGGCCGAGTTTGAGGCCCAGGCGACGCAGGTGTGCTTTGAGTAGTTCCGCCATGGCCTCGTCGGTCTGGCGAAGGGCGAACGTAGCCAGTAGCACTTTGCCTTCCACCAGGATTAGACGAACATCTTGGTGGCCTAGAAGTTGGCCTTCGTATTCCACGGGCAACCGTTTGATATAGTCGTAGCTGAGATCACTGCGACGCAGTTCGATCATTGTGGCGCGCCGGTAGACCTGATGAAAGAATCCCGGACCCAGGGTGAAATGAACACGGTGGCAGGCTCGCTGGATACCGTTTACTAGATCAGGATAGAGTAACCCTTGAGCAACGGGCCGGGGCCGCCAAACAAACTCTGGTTGCTTGTCGCGCAGGAAGTTGGGCAGCCGCTCGTCCTCAAGTGATGGGCCGCCATAGTTGACCACAATCGCCAGGTCGGCATTGGTGACTTTCAGATACGAGATGGCTTGCGCTTTGTGAATGGGTAGGATTGCAAGCGCCACTTTGAGTTCGAGTAACATCTTGCCGTTCTCAATCCACACGTCCACAAAGTACAGACCGACTCGTTCGCCTTCGTAGAAGACTTCAAAGGCCTTCTCCGCTTCGCACACAATCCCGCGTTTCCCCGTTCCGAGGACAATGGCATCCCTGTAGTATTCTTCCTTGAGCATAGGGCCAAGACTGTTGTACACATTGAGAAGCACGCCCCGCACGTCATAACTCAGTTCAGGGTGTATTAGTTTGACCATGATTCTCACTTCTTCAATTCGCTCTATTCCCAATTCGTTGTAGTGTTCTTGCCCAAATCAAAAGCCACTTTGATCGAACGATGGTTCTGTTTATCTACCGCCGTGAGGAAGGCCTGACGATAGTCATCCAAAGGAAAGCGGTGAGTGAGCAGCCCGTCGCAATCCAGTTTCCCCATCTGCATCCAGCGCATCGCCAACTCGAAGGTGGAGAGATATTCCCCCTCCCACGTCACCACGTCGTGTCCCACCGCGCCGATCAAATTCACCTCCTGGTACCAGACCGGCGTCACGTCCAGCCGCATCCGGTGCAGGTTGACGCCCACCAGCACGACTGTGCCCCCGGCCCGCGTCCAGCGGAGCGCGTTGTTCAGTGTGCTCTCTATGCCGACCACGTCAAAGATCAAGTCAAAGCCGCCCAGCAGCATCCGATTGCCGGCCCTCCCTTCGTGCAGCCGCGCGCCGGTCAGACGGGCTGTTTCGGCAAAGCCATCATCGTCCGCCAGGAAGACGTGCTGCGCGCCGTACTCCAGGGCCAGGTCGGCCTGCCAGGGGAACTGGGCGACGGCGGTGATCTCGCAAGCGGGCTGCAGGGTGCGTATGGACTGCATCAGCAAGAAGCCAATCGTGCCACATCCCAGAACCAGCACCCGCTCCCCTGCCTCCACCGGGCGACGGTAGGCGGCGTGGATGGCGACCGCCGCCGGTTCGGCGAAAATCGCCTGCTCGTTGCTCAGATCGTCGGGGACGGGCAGCAACGTGCTGGCCGGGGTGATGAAACTATCGCCGAAGCCGCCGCCGATGGGGTGATGCTCCCTCGGCTCGGAGGCGAACTGGCACAGCACCCGGTGCCCGCGGGCGCAGGCGGGGCACAGTTCCGCGCGGCCCCGCGCCCGGCAATCGTCGGCCCGCCCCCACCGCACCACTCGATCCCCAACTTCAAAGTCCTCGACTGCCGCGCCAACCTCCACCACCTGGCCCACCATCTCGTGGCCCAGGTAGATGCGCTGGTGGGAGGGCAACGCGACGGGCGCTACGTCCAGTCCAGCGTCCACAAAGAGTTGATGCAAGTCACTGCCGCAGATGCCGCACAGCCGGTTGCGGACGCGCACCCAATCGGACGCGGGCAGCGGCGGATCGGGCAGGTCGAGCAGGCGCAGAGGAGAGACGGGCGCAAAGTAGGCGGCTTTGGAGATGCGTCCCAGTAGCCGCGTGAGCAGTATTCTCGGGACAGAGACTTGCAGGGTCATTGTCCTCATAGTTCGTCTCAAGGCTTCCCCAAGCCAATCGCAAGCGAGAGGCCCAGTAGCAGGATCATCGCCGTGACGATAACACGGAAGCGGTCGTGGTTCAGTTTGCTGTCAACGCGGGAGCCGGCCAGTATGCCCAACAGAAGCGCGGGCACGGCGTAGGCGTAAAACGTCAGCACGGTCGGAGTCAGGTGCTGGGCCACGTAATGGGACGCGACGACCAACACACCGTTGAAAAAGAAAAAGGTCTGCAAGACGGCCCGAAACTTCTGCCTGGACCACTGCCGGAGCGAGCCGTAGACGATCAACGGAGGGCCGGGTGTGTTGTAGGCCCCGCCCAGGCAGCCGGCGACAAAACCGACGGGATAGACCCAGCGCGGGGAACACAGGCGCGATCCCACCGGGCGTATCAACCTGTAGACGGCGTAAGCGATCAAGACCAGCCCCAGCAACGGTTTGATGATGGATTCGTCCACATTGGCAAGCGCCCACAGGCCGACCGGTATCCCGAGCGCCGAAGCCGCGCCCAGACGCAACACCTCGCGGATGTCCACCGCCCGGCGGTAGCGGATGAGGTTGACGGTGTTCGACGTCAGGGCCGTGAGGGCGACCAGGGGCGCGGCCGTTTGCAGGCCCACCCAGATGGTAACGATAGGCATAAGGATCAGGGCGAAACCAAAGCCCGACAGGGTCTGCGCGAGCGCAGCGAAAAAGACAACGGCAGTGATCAACAATACGGTCATTGCGGTCTCGCGCACCTATTCTTCCAGCCGGGTCAGATTGTCCAACACATCCAGAACGAGTTCGCTCAGGTCGCCGCGATTGGGCAGGGAGGCCATCATGCCGTACATCGCGGCCGAACGCTGAGGCAGGTGCGCTCCCTTGAGCCCCGTCACCGAAGACGAGCGGGCAGTCAATTTGCTCATCAGATTGGCGGGCAAGAGTCTGGCCGCAGCCCGGACCAGGCTCACCTTCAGGGAATTTGCCAGTTTGTTGAAACTGAACCTCTTTGCTTGGGTCACTGCTTGCCTCAAATCGCCGAGGAATTGGTCGGCGACCTGGGCGTGAGCGTGGGTCACGGTGAGGTGTAGGCTGGGCGGGAATTGCTGCCGGTCCAGGTGCCAGCCGTGTTGCGTCAGTTCGTCGGCGATTTCGTAGACGTTCAGTGCGTCGGAACCGATAGCCAGGACGCTCATCACCGGGGCGCCCAGGATTTTGATGCCTTCGATGGCGTCAATCCCCTCCCTGAGTTTGGCGGTCGTTTTCATAACGGTATCGCTGATATCCAGGTATCCCTCTTCGCCCAGATAGTTCATGATGGCCCAGGCGGCTGCTATCGGGCCGCCCGGCTTGGTACCCGCCATGGTCGGCGAGGCGTAGATGCCGCCGGACCAGTCGGTGTGCACGAAGAATTGATGCCGGCGCAAGGGGCCGTTCTTGTACAGGATGACGGAAGCCCCTTTGGCGGCGTAGGCGTACTTGTGCAGGTCCACCGAGATTGAGGTGACGCCGGGCACGCTGAGATCAAACTCCGGCACGCTGTACCCCAACTTGCGCACGAAGGGCAGCATAAAGCCGCCCACGCAAGCGTCCGTGTGGAAGAGGATATTGTTCTCCTGAGCGATCTGGGCCAGTTCGACGATGGGGTCTACCACGCCCTGCGGATAGGACGGCGCGGAGCCGACCATCAGAACAGTGTTGGGAGTGATGGCGTCCTGGGCGGCTGCGACGTCGGCCCGGAAATCCGGCCCGACCGGGATGTGCACCGGTTTGACGGAGAAGTAGTGAGCCGCTTTCTCAAAGGCCGGATGGGCGCTCGCGGGCAGAATCATCTCCGGCGCGGCAATGGACTTTGTGCCCCGGCCCCACTCGCGGGCGGTTTTGACCGCCATCAAGAGGCTTTCCGTTCCCCCGGAGGTCATGTTGCCCACGGTCTCCTCATCGCCGCCGAGAAGGCTGGCCGTCATCGCCACCACCTCTGCCTCGAACTTCTTCAGGCTGGGAAAGGCAGTGGGGTTCAGGCCGTTCTCCGAGAAGAACATCGTGTAGGCTTCCTTGAGCAGTTCGGTCACGTCATCGCTGGTGCGATAGACCAGGCTCCACGTTTTTCCTTCCTGCCATTTGGCATCGTGCTCGCTGGCTTTTCGCATCGTCGTGAGGACTTCTCCGGCAGGTGTTCTCCTTGGGGGAAGCGTGATCATCGCCGTCTGCTCCTTGCTACTCCTGGGGTGTATTCTGCCTTCCTGTGACCGGTGCGCAACCGAGTGGGTGGATGTGCTGAGTTTATCACATTGTGTGATAAGGCGCAACTCTCGCGCCCAGGGGGATTCCGCTCGCGGGTAGATTTACGGCCACTCACTCGGCGCTGGTGGCTGCGCAGCCGGCCCAACGGTGTCCCGCTCAACACTTCGTACAGCGCATACGGCAGTGTCCTTGTGTCCTTCCGGCTGCAACGTGTCGGTGGCCCAAATCAGCCCTCCGTGTTCCTCGGCTGTTTCTATAAATCGCCTCTCCACCCGCTCATTCCTGTCTCCAACGTGATACGCTCACTGGGGATTCGTAGCAGAACGAAACCCAAAAGCGCTTGGGAGGCCACAGAGTGCGTCTAGTGGCATGCCGGCTGTTGAGGGTGGGGTTGATGAATTTGCCAAACGCCGCAGAAGGGCTCTGAAGGGCCTTAGAGGGCCTCAGAACTGCTACGATTCCCCTCACTATGCTCCGCTTGTGTCTCCGGCGCGGCTGTGCTACAATGATGGCAGAAAGGTAGTGGTGACACTATGTGGGAACTTGATCGTATCACCTTCGATCCGAGCGTTATGGGCGGGCGGGCGTGCATCCGGGGGATGCGCATCACGGTGGCCCTCATCGTGAACCTGGTGGCAAACGGGATGACGGCTGGGGAGATCATCGCAGACTATCCTTACCTCGAGCCGGAGGACATTCATCAGGCGCTGCGCTACGCGGCCTGGATGGCCGAGGACTCAGTACACGAATTGGAAATGGTGCTAGCGTGAAGTTTCTGGCCAACATGGGGATCTCGCCGGTAACTGTGGCATTCCTGCGAGACCTCGGGCACAGGGCTGTGCACCTGCACGAACTGAGACTCGATCGCCTGGCTGATCCCGACATCCTGGTCCGGGCCTGCCGAGAGGGGCAAATCCTGTTGACCAGCGACCTGGGATTTGGCGACCTACTGGCCCACAGCGGCGCAGGCTTGCCTAGCGTCATCATCTTCCGCCTGAGCGATATGCGGCCGGCATCGGTGAACGCACACTTGGATGTAGCCTTGCGGCAGTTCGCCGACGATCTGGCTGCTGGCGCTATCTTAAGCGTGACTGACCGCCGTATTCGCGTGCGGCGGCTGCCCATCCACAAGAGCGGTTCGTGAGCGATGACTGCTGTTTGCCCCTGACCGCGCCTAATATGTGCCACAGTGATGGCAGCGAGGCGGGTTGCAGACTGAGTGA
>JAUWNP010000162.1 GCA_030612585.1 Anaerolineae bacterium | reverse complement strand
GTAAAGGAGAAAAAGTATGTTAGAACTGAAAAAAGGCATTGATATCCTCGCCGAAATCGGTGGGATCAATACCCTGGATGAAGCAAAATCCCTGTTCGAACTCAGGTGCGACCAGGAGGATGTGGCAAAACTGAGCAAGATAACCAATGAAGAAGCGCTTCTGAAGATTGCAAACGCGATTTCAATGACTAACCCTGATGCGGTTTTTGTGAACACCGGATCAGATGCGGATGTTCAAAAGGTCAGGGAAATGAGTCTAAAAAAGGGCGAAGAGCAGCCCCTGGCTATGGAAGACCATACGATTCACTTCGACCTCGCTCAGGAACAGGCGCGAATCATTGATAGAACGTTCTACATTGTGAACGAGGGCGAAGAAGTCAGTGTGCTGGCGAAGAGAATTCTCAGGGATGAAGCATACGAGTATGTCAAAACCCACATGACCGGAATTGCGAAAGGCAAGACTTTGCTGGTAGGTTTCTTCAGCAGGGGGCCCATCGGCGCTCAGACTGCAATTCCGGCCCTGGAAATCACGACGTCAACGTACGTCATGCACTCGGCGAACATCCTGTACAGACACGTCTATGACCAATTTGATGAAGAAGTGTTACGCCTGGGGCTGTTCCTTACCAATGTCCATAGTGAAGGCCCAAACAGACCGGAGGACCTGCCGAATGCCAGGGTGTTTATGGACCGCAGTTGGTTGACGACGTTCTCGATGTTCTGTACGTATGCCGGCAATACGCTGCTGCTGAAGAAAGGGAATCACCGGTTTGCGGTTGACCTGGCAACCTACTACCGCAGGGAACGGGAACTATCGGAGCATATGTATATCACGGGCTTAACAGGCCCTGGCGGAAGAAAGACGTTCTGTGCCGGGGCGGCGCCTTCTGGTTGCGGGAAAACCACGACGGCTATGGTTGGCACGGACTTTATCGGCGATGACTTGGCCCAGTTGTGGATCGCTGGGGACAGGACGTTGCGAGCCATCAACCCTGAGAAGGGGATCTTTGGGATCGTTCAGAATGTGAACCGCGAAGGCGATCCGTACTTGATGAAAGCCCTGCGAGAAGAAGGCGCGGAAGTGATCTGGACAAACGTGTTGATTGACGAGAACAGGGTGCCGCACTGGGTCGGGAACGGAGAGCAACATCCGCAAAAGGGTTTCAACTTTCAGGGCGAATGGTGGGCCGGCAAGACGGATGAAAATGGCCAGCCCATTCCACTCTCTAATCCAAATGCCCGCTGTACAATTGACAATAAATTCATTGGGAACTACAATGAAGCCGCAGCCGAGGACCCGTGCGGGGTGGAGGTTAAAGTAATCACGTACAGCGGACGCGACAGCGACACAATGCCCCCGGTCTGGGTGGCCAAGAATCCCGATCATGGAGTTGTCATCGGGGCCTCGGTTCTCTCGGCGGCAACCGCGACGGAGGTGGGGGCCACGGGTGTCAGGCGCCAGCCCTGGGCCAACGAGCCGTTTATCCCCGGGCCTCTAGCCGACTATATGGATGCGCAATTTGTCTTTTTCAACTCCGACAAATTAAAGAGCAAACCCATCATGGCCGGGTTGAACTATTTTCTGACACACAGCGCTCGGGGCGGGGAGGGGGATGGCCTGCTGGGCAAAAAGCGCGACGTAAAAGTGTGGCTGGGCTGGCTTGAACTGCGGGTGCACAGAGACGTCGGTGCGATTGAAACGCCAATCGGGTTTATTCCGAAGTATGAAGATCTCAAAGAACTGTTTGCTGAGATTGGCAAAGAGTATCCAAAGGAACTCTATGACAAGCAGTTTGTTTTCTACATGGACAACATCCTCGCGAGAATTGATCTGCAGGAAGAGGTCTACAGGAAGGAGAAAAACATTCCGGCAAAGTTGTTTGAGGTCTATAAAGAACAGAGGAAGGGCCTTGAAGCGCTGAAAGCGCAATACGGGCCAATCGTCTCGGTTGAACAGCTTATTGAGGCTACAAGGAGGTACGATGCCTGACACACTTACCAAAGAGGAATTGCTCGCAAAAGCCAAAAAACCGGCTGGCGACGCAATGCGGCTGCATCCTTTCTTCCGGGGCAAAATCCAGATCGCGTCGAAGTGCGTCATTCGCGGTATTGACGACTTCGCCATCTGGTACACGCCCGGAGTGGCCGCGCCCTGCCGCGCCATCCACGAGAATGAAGAACTGGTCTACGAGTACACCAACAAGGGCAACATGGTCGCCGTCGTCTCGGACGGCACGCGGGTGCTGGGCCTGGGCGACATCGGCCCGGAGGCCGGGCTGCCTGTGATGGAGGGCAAGGCGCTGCTCTTTAAGTATCTGGGCGGTGTGGACGCGGTCCCGATCTGCCTGGACACCAAGGACCCCTACGCCATCATCCAGGCCGTCAAACTGATCCAGCCTTCCTTCGGCGGGATCAACCTGGAGGACATCTCGCAGCCCAAGTGCTTCCGCGTACTTGATATGCTGCGCAGCGACCCCGAGGTCAAGATCCCGGTCTGGCACGACGACCAGCAGGGGACGGCTACCGTCATCCTGGCGGGGGTGCTCAACGCGCTGAAGGTGGTGGGCAAACGTAGGGAGGACATCAGGGTCACGATATTCGGCACCGGCGCGGCCAACGTGGCGACGCTGCGACTGCTGCTGGCCAGTGGTGTCCCGTTCGGCAACGTCATCGCTTGCGACAGCAAGGGCATCCTGCATCCAGAGCGAGAGGACATCGCGCGACGGAAGATCGAGTTCGTGGACAAGTGGCGCATCTGCCAACACAGCAACGCCGAGGGGCGGCGCGGGGGCCCCGCCGAGGCAATGCGCGGCGCCGACGTCTGCGTCGCGGCCAGCCGGCCCGGCCCAGGGACAATCCTGCCAGAATGGGTGCAGGGAATGGCCGAGGACGCGATCCTCTTCGCCTGTGCCAACCCAATTCCCGAGATCTGGCCCTGGGAGGCGAAGGAGGCCGGCGCGCGCATTGTGGGCACAGGCCGCAGCGACTTCCCCAACCAGATCAATAACTCGCTGGGCTTCCCCGGCATCTTCCGGGGTGTGCTGGACGTGCGGGCCACGACCATCACCGACGAGATGGCCATCGCCGCTGCCGAGGAACTGGCCCGCTGTGCGGAGGAGCAGGGGCTGGACGAGGAACACATCGTGCCCACGATGGGGGATTGGGAGGTCTTCCCCCGCGAAGCAGCGGCTGTCGGTGTGAAAGCGCAGGAACAGGGCGTGGCTCGACTGAGCCTCTCTCACGAAGAACTGCTGAGCCAAGCAAGACAGATCATCCGTCAGGCACAGGATATGACCCACTTCCTGATGGAGAAAGAACTCATTCCGCCCGTACCGGCGGAGTGGTCTTGAATAGGAGGAAAAGCAATGTATGACCTGATCATCATCGGCGGCGGGCCAGCAGGCATCACCGCCGCCACGATCGCCATCAACCAGCGGTTGGAGACATTGATCATCGCCGAGCGTTGGGGTGGCCAGACTACCTACGCGATGCAACTGGAAGAAATGGAGGGACGGGAGGTTATTACCGGCGAGACGCTGCTGGACGCTTTCCGCCGCCAACTCGACTACCTGGACTTCGTGCGCCGCTTCGACACTGTGACCAAGATGACGCCCGAGGGACAGACCTTCGTCGTGGACACCGCTCACGGCGATCGCTTTGAAGGGCAAGCCCTGATTATGGCAACAGGCGCCAGGCCACAGCGTCTCAACGTCCCAGGTGAGACCCGGCTGGCTGGCTATGGGCTGAGTTACTCAGCGACCACGCACGCCGGCCTGTTCCTGGGCAGGGACGTGGCCGTGGTGGGGAACGGGCGGCGTGCTCAATGGGCCGCTGCCAACCTGGCTCGCAAAGCACACCAGGTCTATCTGCTCGCCCCTGAGGCGCTGACGGACACTCCTCTAGCAAAAAAACTCCGCCAGATGCAGAACGTCGAAATCGCGGAGGGTGTGACCGTGAAAGAAGTGTGCGGCGAACGTTTCGTCGAACGTATTGTGATCGCGATGCCGGACGGCGAGGTGCGTGAGATACCGGTCAAGGGCGCGTTCGTCAAATTGACACGCACTCCCAACTCCGAACTGGTGCAGGAATGGATCGACTGCGACAGGGCCGGGCACATCATCGTGGATGTACACTGCGCCACTCGTTGGCCGGGGGTATTCGCCGCCGGCGACGTGACCCTCGTCTCGGAGCAGGTGCTGGTACACATCGGCGAGGGAGCCAAGGCGGCTATCTCGGCTTACTATTACCTGCTGATGCATTAAGATGCTGAAGCGCGCCCGCGAGATCGAGGCACAACTGGTCGCCTGGCGGCGGGAATTCCACATGCACCCCGAACTGGGCTTCCAGGAAACCCACACCGCTGCCCGCGTGGCGGCAGTGCTGGAATCTCTAAACTACCGAGTCCGCACGGGCGTGGGGCGCACCGGAGTGGTGGCGGAACGAGGCGCAGATCACCCTGTCGTCGCCATCCGCGCCGATATGGATGCCCTGCCTCTCCAGGAGGCCAACGATGTGCCTTATGCCTCCCGGGTTCCAGGCGTGATGCACGCCTGCGGCCACGACGCCCACACCGCCATCGGGCTGGGCGTGGCGACGCTGCTGGCGCAGGAGACCTTCCCCGGCACAGTACGCTTCCTTTTCCAACCGGCCGAGGAGGTGGGGGATGAAGAAGGGATCACCGGCGCGCCACGGATGGTGGAGGACGGCGCGATGGAGGGAGTAGATGCAGTACTGGCCCTCCACGTGGACGGATTCTTTCCCGCTGGCGACATCACGCTAGAGACCGGCCCTGTCTCTGCCGGGGTAGACACCTTCTACGCCACCATCATCGGCCAGGGAGGGCACGGCGCGTATCCCCACGACACGGTGGACCCCATCTACATCGCCGGGCACGCTATCCTGGCCCTCCACGGCATCGTCTCCCGCCGTCTGCACCCCCTCGACCCGGCAGTGGTCAGCATCGGCTCCATCCACGCCGGGCAGGCGGACAACGTGATCCCGGAGCGGGTGGAGATGTCCGGCACCATCCGCTTTATGGAAGCAGAGGTACGGAAGCAAATCCACGCCGAGATCAAGCGGGCATTGGAAGTGGCGCGGGCGCTGGGCGGAGACTACACGCTGCGGATCGAACCTGGCTGTCTGCCGATGGTCAACGACGAGGAAGTGGTGGATGTCATCCGCGAGGTCGCCACCGAACTACTGGGGAGCGAGCACATCCTGCAGCGCAAGAAAGGGATGGGGGCTGAGGACTTCGGGACTTTCTCCGCGCTAGCGCCTGGGGCGATGTTCAGGCTGGGCTGCCGCATCGAGGGGGACAAACGCAAAGCCCACCACCCACGCTTCGACATAAACGAGCGCTGCCTGCCGGTAGGGGTGGCTATCCTGGCCGGGGCAGCGCTGCGGTTGCTACGCAAGTGATACATGGACAAACCCTTGGGGTTTCGGAAAACCCCAAGGGTTTTTGCTGCTAGGGAGTGCTGAGAACGATAGCGATAAAGGTCGCCGCCAGCGCCACCAGCACGCCTACCACGACAAACGCTGCCGCCGTCCGCTCAACCCGGTGCCGGAAGCGGCCTGTGGCCCACAGGAAAAGCCCCACCGCCAGCGAAACGCCGCTCAGCACGCCCGCCGTGTAGGTGAAGGCCGTGGCCATCAAGGCCGGCAAATCCACTTGCACGATCAGATGGTCGAACAGCGCCAGCGAGAAACGGCTCCCCAGAAAGGCGTATCCGATGCCGACGAGCAACCCGACCAGGGTTAGGGCAACTCCCTGGAGACGCCCCCGCCCTCGTTCCAGCCACATCGTGATGGCCCCCAGCACGATCAGCGCCAGCGCGAACGTAAGCACGACGATGGAGATAAACTGGATCACTCTCAAAACAGCCTTAACTGCTCCGCATCTGGAGGGAGCGAGGATTCGGCAATCTGTGCCGTCTGCTGAAGCAACTCAGGAATGCGGCGCATGTCCTCCCCAATGGTGCGGCGCAGGCTGGGCTGGTGCAGTGCCGCCGCCGGATGATACATCGGATAGTAGATCACGCCGCCGATCTTGCATGGCTGACCGTGAATGCGGGAGATGCGTGCTTTTGGAAAGGCCCGCGCCATCGAGAAGCGCCCCAGCGTCACCACCAACTTGGGCTGGACCAGTTCGATCTGCTGGTCGAGGAACGGCCTGCAGGCTTCGATCTCATCGGGTAATGGGTCGCGATTGGATGGTGGACGGCACTTGATTACGTTGGCAATGTACACATCCTCCCGCGTCAGGCCGATGCTTTCCAATAATTCCTCAAGGAATCGGCCTGCCGCCCCCACAAACGGGCGGCCCTGTTGATCTTCGTGGAACCCCGGCGCTTCGCCGATGAACATAATCTCGGCATCCCCTGGCCCCTCGCCAGGCACCGCCTTGGTCCGTCCCCTGTGCAAAAGACACCGTGTACACCGGGTAATCTCTGCCGCCAGCGCCTCCAACTCTGACACACTCTCCCTCCTATATGAACTGGATTGGGGTGTGTTTCAAATGAGTTGTAGGACAAGTTGGTAACTTGTCCCAGGGGCAATTTGGCAAATTGCCCTACAACCGAGACGAAACACACCCACTGAATTTGGCGCGTTTCAAATGAGTTGTAGGACAAGTTGGCAACTTGTCCCAGGGGCAATTTGGCAAATTGCCCTACAACCGAGATGAAACACACCCACTGAATTTTGACTCGCCCTGCGTTTCACGATTATAGCGTATCCCCACCATTTTGTCCAACGCCCGCCTGTTGGCGATAAAGGCGGGCCTCCAAAACCTGCCGCAGCCCGGCTAGTCGCGCCTGACAGGTGTCTCTGTTCATCTCGTACTGCATCAGCCAGGCATCCTCGCCATCCCGATAGTAACCCCGATGTGTGCCCTTGAATCGGAAGCCGTACTTGCGATAGAGGTGGTGAGCCAACCGGTTGGAGGCGCGCATCTCCAACGTCACCATGCCGACCTCCAGTTCCAGCGCCCTCTCCATCGCCGTCAGCAGCAACAGTTCCCCCAACCCCTTCCCGCGCCATTCTGGATGTACGGCGAGGGTGCTGACGTGCGCCCCGCTGTCCTGGAGCCTGAAGCCCACGTACCCGATCACCCGGCTTTCTCCCGGCAGGCCAATCAGGCCACGCAACCAGCGCCGCCATCCCCGCCCAGAGGGCGCAGTGCCGCCCGTCGCCGGCTTCAACAAGACGTGGTAGAAGGAGCGCGTGCTGTGACTCAGTTCGTGCAAATAAGACGACGCAGGCCAGGGCGTGGGGTAGGAAAGCCGGTCAATGGCGACGACCGTCGGGACGTCGCCCGGCTCCATCGGACGGATGGCGTAGGGCAAGATCTGGTGTGTCACGTGGGATATTGAAGGTAAATCGGGGTCAGCGTGGCCGGATCGTCGGCTTCGCCACGGTTCAGTCGCCGCCAGGCCAACTCCGCCAGAAAGCCGGCCCGTCGCAGCCGCGTGGCCGCCGGCAAGAGCACGGCCCGTTCGCCAAGAGTGGCCAAGGCATCGGCTCCCACCAGGTCAATCTCGCCGCAAAAGAGGGTCGGGGAGGACGTCTCTTCCACCAGGACAGGCCAGGTTGTGAGACGTGGTGCCTCGCGAGCGTACCACTCCCCCCTCCACCAGCGGTAGGTGGCGACACAGACTCGGCCCCGCCCAGCCTGCAACACCACGCACAGCGGCCGGCGATCTCGCCCTTGGGCCACCGCAACCACGTCCAGTGTCGGCACGCTCACCAGCGCCAGTCCCCGCGCCAATGCCAGCCCCTTTGCTACAGCCAAACCCACCCGTAACCCAGTGAAGGAGCCCGGCCCTCGCGTCACCGCCACCCCGCTGAGGTGCTCGACTCCAAGACCCAATTGCTCCAACGCGGCTACCAGGCGGGGCAACAACCCGACGGTATGCCTACGCTGCGCTTCCCACGTGTACTCCGCCCGCACCTTGAACCCATCGTGCAAGGCCAGGCTGGCGTAGTTAGTGGCAGTATCAATCGCAACTAACATCTTGCATCTTCCATCCTGTATCTTGCATCCTACCTACGCTCCGAAGGCTGACCGGCGAAACTCCTGCAGCATTGCCGTATGATGCTTCCCTTGCGCCACGAAATATAGGGCCCGTCGAGTCTGGCCAGCAAACTCCAGCCTGATCCATAGGTGCTCGGGCGGCATCAGGGGCTGCGCCCGCTCCGCCCATTCGATAACACAAACGGCGTGCCTGTCCCCCACGAACTCCTCCAGCCCCAATCCCCAGGCTTCGCTGGCGTCGGAGATGCGGTACAGGTCTACGTGGTAGAGCCGCACGCCGTACTGTGCCCGCGCGTACTCGCGAACCAGGACGAAGGAGGGGCTGACGAGTCTCTGGCCGATCCCCCATCCCCGGCCTATGCCCTGCGCCAGACACGTCTTGCCTGCACCCAGCGGTCCTTCCAGGCAAATCACGTCCCCGCCTTGCAACAGCGCACCCAGGCGTGCTCCCAGCCGCTGTGTCTGATCGGGGCTGCGACTTACAAACTCCAACGTATGCTGATCGAGAATCGGGGTCATTGGGATATCGTGATAGTTGCTGACAGTACCTGGTAAATTCGAGGGTGATTATACAACCATTATCCAGGCTCGACAAGCGGCCGCGTTGCCTCACGAATAAAGGTGACCGAAACGTATTCGGTGGCTAGCGCAAACCAGGGAATAGGTATATAATATCACTAACCTCACATGGAGTGATAAGGCTATGCACTACCTGATCATATCCGATATTCATGCCAACCTGGCGGCCATGGAGGCGGTGCTAGCTGATGCACCACCCTTCAACGAGATCTGGTGTCTGGGCGACCTGGTGGGATACGGCCCCAAACCCAACGAGTGCATAACGCGCATCCAGGACTTTCCCCACATCAGCCTGGCCGGCAACCACGACTGGGCCGCACTGGGACGACTGGATCTTAACGCTTTCAATACCGACGCCCGCATCGCTAATGCATGGACGCAGTCGGCACTCACGCCCGCCGCGCGTGAGTACCTGAGCGGACTCCCCACCACGATGGAGCGGAACGGTTTCTACCTTGCTCACGCCAGTCCCCGCGAACCGGTGTGGGAGTACATTCTCGATGCCAATCTGGCCTACGCCAATTTTGCGCTTTTTTCCACCCCTACCTGCCTGGTGGGTCATACCCACGTCCCCATCATCTTCGAGTTGGACGAACCAGGACAACGTTGCAACACTCTGGCACCTCCCTTCCCCGAGCCCGTGCCGCTCGGCTCGCAGCGTTTGATCATCAACCCGGGCAGCGTGGGTCAGCCTCGCGACGGCGACCCGCGTGCCAGTTACGCTATGCTCGATATGGAACGTATGACCTGGGAATTTCACCGCGTCGCCTACCCGGTGGAAATCACACAGGAACGCATGCGCGCCCGGGGCCTTCCCCGCCGTCTCATCGAGCGACTGGAGACGGGGCGCTGATGCGGGAACTCTGGAGCACGCTCTGGCGTCTAGAGAGTGTGACTTCAACTCTAGGGAAAAGGTAAGCGTTCAGACCTCCGAGGTTTTGGCTGCAATTTGGCTTGAAAAGTGGGTTGTCTGCCGTTCAAAGTCGTCGAGAGAGCACCATTTTGTAAACCTCGGAGGTCTTGGCAAGCGTTTTCCTCACCCCCCTGAACACTCACGAGAAAAGGAGAACAACAATGGGGAAGAAGATAACATACGGTGTCATCACCTCTATCCTGGTACTGGCCATCGCAGGCTGTGCACAGAAGGCAGCGCCCGCACCCGAGATTTTTTATTCCGAGGCCCAGGAAGGAGGCCGCACCGTTGAGGTTCAGGAGGAGATGGCGGTTCCTGCCGCAGCGGAACCTCGTGCGGCCGACTACGCCACCATCGAGCGCCTAATCATCCGCAACGCATCGCTCAGCCTGGTGGTACCGGACACCGAGGCG
>JAUWNP010000072.1 GCA_030612585.1 Anaerolineae bacterium | reverse complement strand
TGCCTCGTGCTCGGCCACCAGTGGCAGCACGCGGCTCAGGTTCTTCTCCTCGCCGTTGACTGAGTTGACCAGCGGCTTGCCCTGGTAGACTTTCAGCGCAGCCGCCAACGCCGCGGGGTCCGGTGTGTCAATGCTGATGGGAACCTCCACCACCTCCTGGACCATCTCCACAGCGCGGGGCAGCAGCGCTACCTGGTCCACGCCGGCCGCGCCCACGTTCACGTCAATCACACTGGCGCCGGCGGCGACCTGAGCCAGTGCCTCGTCTTTGACAATCTCGACGTTGCCCGCGACCAACTCGGCCGCCAGTCTCTTGCGCCCGGTGGGATTGATGCGCTCGCCGATAAGCACCGTAGGGCGGTCGGGAGCAATATGGACGGTGCCTTTAGTTCCTGTGAGAATTGTTTCCATGACGTTCAGATTCCTCCAATAGTTATGTTCATCGTTACTACTCAAGTGCAACGCACTTTTGCTACAAATTTGTCTGTTCTACGGTGCAATCCACTGCGAGTACTCGTGGCAGGCTGCTGGACGAAATCGCTGAAACGGCAAGAAACAAGTGCGTTGCACCCTCATTGCTTATCAGGCGGCGGCCCCAACAGCGCTATGAGTTGCCGCACATCGCCGATCCCTGCACAATCCCAGCATGTCTCGCGCAGTGCGCCCACGCGGTCGGCGGCGAGATGAGCACCGGCCAGGCGGTTGAACTTGTCTGTTAACTCGGCGTCGCTTGGCGGATCGGTCGGGTCGCCACGCGCGCCGCAGATTTCTGACTCGAAGCGGTTCCCATCCACGCTGTACAGGGTGACCCGCGCCAATGCCTCGGCCGGAAAACGCGCTTCCAGCATTTCGTCCACCGCCATCGTGACCCTATCGGCCAGGCGTAGTATGGCTTCGTCGAAAATGCGTGGCTCAGTTACCTGTTCAGGGTCAAGCCGACCGTCAACGAGGGTTGCCGCCACCGGGTAGGGCAGGCTGTATTGCGCCTGCTCTGTGTTAGCGGGGTGGGTCACAGCGAGACGGGTCGCCGCCTCGAAGGTGTGTATTTCGATTTTGGCGATGTCGCTGGGCGCGAGGTGACGCTCGGCGGCCAGAGAGAGCACGCCCCTGACGGCCGGCTGTGCCCAGCGACAGCAGGCATAGGGCTTGAAGTACAAATCGCGCATCAGCCAAACCTGGCCGAGGTTGGCCCACACGGAGGCCACGTCGTCGCCTTCCACCGTGAGCGCCGGCGCCCCCGTAAAGCCCGCCGCCGCCAGTCGCCCGGCCAATACGCCGGTCATACTGCCCCAGCCGGAGCCATCTTTGAGCATAGTCGGATGGTCAACGCAGCGCATCATTGACGAGCGCGGGCCATGATACTCGGCAGTGCCCAATGCGTGGCGAGTCTGCGCCGTATCCAGACCAAGCGCACGGGCCGTGACCGCCGCCGAGCCAAGCGCCCCCCACGCGCCGGAGGTGTGGTAATCGCTGGCGGTGCGATGCAGTGATACCCCGGCTCGCAGCGCGACCTCGTAGCCGACCACCAGCCCTGTCAGGAAGTCCTCGCCGCGCCAGCCCGTAACCTCACCCAGAGCCAGCGCCGCCGGAAAGATGTTCGCCCCTGCGTGTCCCTTGCAGGGCCGGTAGCCGTCGTGTATGTCCATCGCGTCAATGGTCATACCGTTGGCCAACGCTGCCCCTGGCGCGCTCACCCGCCGCCCGTCGAGCAGCAGCGTGGCCTCGTCCCCGCCGTAAACGGCTGCCGTCACGTCCCGCACGAGGCGGCTCAATTCCGTGGCCTGTCCGGCTACCAGCGTACCGCTCAAGTCAAGCACGCAACGGGCCGCCATGTGTTGCACATCGGGCGGCACGTCGGCCCAGGTCAGGTTGTGGATGAAGTCTATGATGCGGCCAATCATACTATCGTCGGCTTATCCGCTCAGCGCCACGCCCCGTTCCGTCTCCAGACGCGTCAGTGCTGTCTGCAATTCGCGCATCTGCTTCTCCAGTTCCGCCATACGTTCGACCAACGCTTGCTCCTGCAGGCCACCCTCCGTTTCCTCTGATGAAACCCGTGGCAACGGCTCGTGACCGATGTCCCCGATGATCGGCGCTGGGATCTGTGCTTCAGACACGACCGCCGCTGCCGCCTCCTCGATTGGCCGGACTGCGCCCATCACCTCAGGTGCGACCGCCGCTGCCGCTTCCTCAATTGGCCGGACCGCGCCCCTCACCTCGGCAACGGCCTCGCGCACAGTGGCCACGACGTCTGTGCCCTCGCGAGCGACGCTGGCGACCCCTGCCTCCTCCCACCACTGAGCCATGAACTGACCGGATAGACTCTGCAGTGCGCGGGCATAGGAGCCCAGTTTGGCGCCGATCGCGGGCAGCCTGTCTGGCCCGAACAGGAGTATCCCCAGGACAAGGATAAACAACAGTTCGATCCAGTTGAAGTTCTTCAGGATATCCATGTCCGCCTACGAGCCTTCTTCTCCCGGTTCGCTGGAGGATTCGTCTTGTTCCTCCTGTACGGCCTTCTTGAATTCACTGATGGCCCCACCCAGGCCCTTACCTATGTCCGTCAGCCGGCTCGCGCCGAAGATCACCAGCACGATGACCAGGATGATCACCCATTCCCAGATACCAAAACTCGGCATTTCGTTTCTCCCTCTCCCTTATATTCCCTTTGATGAACGACGTTTGTATTATAGGCGGGCTGTGCTTGATGTCAAGCATAGGAAGCATCAAGGCTTATGTGCAGGGTGTGGTATGCTAATTTCAGACGAGCGAGCGAGTCAACTCACGCGCGCTTGATACCTCATCGAAGCGCCGGACCGTTTCGACCAGCGCATCTATGCGCGCTTCATCCAGCACCTGCTGGGACAGCCAGCGGAACTTCTCCTCAAGACTCCGCTCATCCCAACACCGCTGGGGGTAGTTGATCTCACCCTACACACGCTCGAAGCGGATTGTCAGATCCGCGACTGCCTCGAATTGGCCCGGTCAAGCGTTGGATCGCCAGATCCAACGCGAGCATCGATTGGTACTAATCGCCCTTCAGAATGTAGTCAATCTCCTCCCGCACGCTATCGGGAAGAGGTTCTGGCTTGTGCTCCTTCAGCATGGCCACCGTCTTCTCCTTCAGTCGCTCCCCCAATCGCTTGCTGCCCGCCGCGATCCAGGACTCGGCCCGCTGCCGGTTGAACAACGTTGGCCGCCATAGCTCACGGAAGTGTTTTAGGGTATGCTCTGTGGTCAAAAAGTCGCCGCCTGGTCCCACCCGCTGGATCACGTCCAGGGCCAGGGATTCGGCGTCCAGGGAGACGCCCTCCATGAAGTCGCGTACCATCGAGATCGTCTCAGCGGTGAAGACGATCATCTCCGGCGAGGTGGTCAGGCCCGCCTCCAGATAGCCCACGTCGTGCACCAGGTTGCTGCCGGCCAACAGCGCCACCAGCACGGAGAAAGCGGCATCGGCCGCGGCCTGCTCGTCCATAACACAACTGTCGGAGTGCCCAGCGTAACCCCAGGTAGGCAGCCCGTAGAAGCGCCCCATCTCGGCCACGGCGATCCGCGCCAACTGGAACTCCGGCGCGCTGTACACGCTGATGGTCGTCTTCATATCTAGGTGGTGCAGCCCGCTGCCATAGACGAACGGAGCGCCCGCGTGCTTGAGTTGGTGCATCACCAGGCTGGAGAGCACCTCCGCGTTGCCCAGTGCGAGCCCGCCGGCCAGGGTCACCGGCGCCGTGCCGCCCATCATCGGCGCGGGCGAGTGCACGATGGGCAATGCCTGTTCAGCCATGTAGAGCAGCTTCCCCGTGGCCGTCTCCGAGTGCTTCAGCGGCGTCGAGGGCTCGGAGTAGAGGAGCAGTGTCGGGTTCAGCCGCAACGCCTCCATGCTCCCGGCGGCTGTGGACGCCATGGCGGTGATGGTCTCGCAGTCAGCACGGTCATCGCACACAAAGACGATGGGCTTCGTCGTGTGCTCCAACATCAAGGCGAACTGCTGGCGGTAGGGATTGTCCGTCTCCAGGTCGGATGGAATGCCCATAGACATGCAGAACGTTAATTCGGGCAAGGCGTCCACCAGGTGGATACAGTCAATCACATCGGCGACGGTGAAAGGGCGGCGTTTCTTCATGCGGGGATCCAGGTAATTGGGGCAATCGGACCCAGGTCCGAAACTAACCCTCCGCCCTTCCAATGGGACGATCACCTCATCGCTTCCCCGCTTGCAGAGAGCGATGCGCGAAGGAGCCTGGTCCAGCGCCCACTCCACCAGGCCGGGTGGGAGGCGGACCAAGTTCTCGTCGGTGATCACGGCGTCGGTCTGGCGGAGCAGATCCAGTGCCCCCTTGTGGTAGACCCGCACGCCGGTGCGCCGCAGGATCTCCAGCGACGCCAGATGGATCGTTTCACACTGCTCCCGGCTCAGCATCTCCAGCTGGGGAACAGCAAGCCTGTCCTGCATCACGGTATAGTCCTCTTTCCCAATCTACCAGTTTCCCAATTTACCAATCTACCAGTTTCCCAATTCCAAGTTCTTCGAGTTTCTCCGGCGTGGGATGCCCCTTCTCATCCCACCCCATAGCATCGTAAAAATCCTCGACCATCTGCTCGATCGGCACCGTCATCCCCTGAGTGGGTCCGGGGTCGCTGACGTACTCCTTGGTAAAACGGGCCGGCAGGTCGTCGTCCTCCCGGCCAGCCCCGTGGCGCAGGTTGAATAGCCTTTCCATGTTGATGATGCGCTCGCCGATGAGTGCCAGTTCGCCAGCGTTCAAGTCCCAGCCTGTCAACGCGGCGGCCAGCGCCGCCTCGCTCTCCAGGCTGTAGTCGCCCACCACCGATAGCACCGGCACCTTGCAGATGCCCAGCGCGTCGAGGACGGCTGAGACAATCATCGTCCGCTTGACCAACCGGCCCTTTCCTTCGATGGACAGGCAATCCACGGCCTTTTCCGTGCCGAACCACTCCCGCCCTTGCTCAGGCTCCCAGCGGAATTCCGGCACGGCGTAGACGCTGGTGAAATCGCCGCCCCGTGTGGAGACGGCGTAGCCCAGGGCCGTGCCCATTCCACCACGGGGATCGTAGGCCGTCAGTTCAAGACCCTTGCTGTGGAAAGCGTAGGCCTCCGCTCCCCGGCCGATGATCTGTGCTGCCCGTCGCACCCCTTCGGCCAACACAGCGCCAAAGCCCTCCCGCCGGGCGATGCGCTTCATCATCGTCTCCATCGCCTCGGCGTTGCCCCAGGTCAATTCGATTCCGTCGCTGTCCTCGGGCGAGAGGATACCACGCTCGTACAGTTCCATCGCGAAGGCCAGGACGCCACCGGTGGAGATGACGTCAAGGCCCAGATCCCCGGCCAGGTTGTAAAGGTAGAGCAAAGCCTCGGGATCGTCCAAACCGCACTTGGGGCCCAGGTTGACGATGGGCTCAATATCGGGCCGTTCGCCGCGTGTCCCCTTGTAATGCCCCTCGCGGATCTCAATCTCGGCCCTGCAGTGCACCGGGCAGCGGTGACAGGACCGAGGACGGGTCACGTAGTCTATGAGCCGTTCCCCGTCAATGTGCTCCACGCCCTCAAAGTGCACGTGCTGATAGTTTCGGGTGGCCAAGATACCGACGTCATCGGCCCACTTGACGTAGGCGCTGTTGCTGAAACGGGCGTAGGTTTCGTAGCGAGGAGCGCTGCGGATCCCCTGTAGGTACTCACGCACTGACTGGCGGGCATCGTCCTTGAGACTTTGGGAGTCGGTCGAGACTTCCAAAGTCTGCTTGCGCACGGCGATGGCTTTGAGATTCTTGGCGCCCATCACCGCGCCCATCCCCGTCCGCCCGGCGGCATGGCGCGTGCCAGTCATAATGCAAGCATAGCGGACCAGATTTTCTCCGCCAGCGCCGATGACCATAAGCCTGGTCTTTTTTCCCAATTCGGCCTGGAGCGTCTCCGCAGCGGCACGCGAGTCACGTCCCCACAGGTGCGATGCGTCTCGAATCCTCACCTGGTCGCCGTCAATCCACAGTGTCACCGGACGTCGGGCGCGGCCCCGCACAATCAGCGTTTGGACGCCGGCGGCCCGCAGCTCGGCCCCGAAGTAGCCACCGACGTTGGAACTTCCCAGAAGACCGGTCAGCGGCGAGCGCGCGCCCACATGCAGACGTGACGAAGAAGGGACCCTGGTACCCGTGAGCAGCCCGCAACTGAGCATCAGGATGTTCTCAGATCCCAGCGGATCGGTCCCCGGGCCGATGTGCTCGGCCAGCAGCCAGACATTGATCCCTCGACCGCCTAGGAATCGCCGAGCCAGAGCCTCCGGAAAATTGGCCCACTCGATTTCCTCCGTCGTCAAATTGATGGTCAGCAACTTGCCCGTATCCATCCAGGGGGAACCCTTGCGTGGGCCGGTAGGGTGGTAGATGACGCTTCTATTCACGGCGTGATCACAGTGCGGACCTCAGGCCCGAACGCTTCCAGTTGGTCCAGCGACGCGTTGACGGCTTCGGCGTCCAGAGGCACGGTGCGAGTGACCACTTTCGACAGGTCCAGCGCACCCCGGCGGGCCAGTTCGACGAGCAAGGGCAGTTCTTGCAAGAGATGGTCAGAGCAGCCGATGATTTGGGTTTCTTTCAGGATGGCGTCGTGATAGGCATTGAGTTCAAAGGGCTGGTCGGCGATGCCAACCAATCCCGCTCGTCCGAACACCCCCAGCGATTGCACCGCCTGCTTTACCGTTTGCGACAAGCCGATCAGTTCCAGCGCCACGTCCACGCCCCGGCCGCCGGTCAGCCGCCTGATCTCCGCCACCGGGTCGGCCGCCCTGGCGTTCACCGAGATGGCGCCGTAGATTTCTGCCAACCTCAGTTTATCGGCGCTGATGTCTACGGCGTATACGTCCAGTGCGCCAAGGGCTCGCGCCAATTGCACCGCCGAGATGCCCAGCCCGCCGATGCCAAAGACCGCCACACTCTCACCCGGCTTTAGCGCAGCCTTGTGCAGCGCGTGCAGCGACGTCGCCGACGAGCACATCATAACAGCGCCCTGCTCGAAGGGGATCTCTCCAGGCAAGGGGATGGCGTTGCGCGAGGGCACGACGATGTATTCCGCATAGCCTCCGTCCTGATACTTGCCGATCATTGAGCCTGAAGTGCAAAACTGCTCGCAGCCCATAGCACAGTATCTGCAATCGCCGCAGGTGACCAGGTAGTGCAGGCACACCCGATCGCCCACCTCGACGTTCCTGACCTCGACGCCGACTTTTTCGATCATGCCAGCCACCTCGTGCCCCAGCGTTAGGGGCAGGGGGTGGACCGGCGAGACGCCGGCCCGGTAGTGCACGTCCGAGCGGCAAATGCCCGCTGCTTTGACTCTAACCAGCACATCTTTCGCGCCCACGGAGGGTATGGGCACCTCTTGCATTTCCAGAGGCTGCCCTGGCTCAACCAGACGAACGGCTTTCATACTCTTCCTCCGTGCGCTAATTTCAGACGAGCATCCGTCGTCAGATTCACAATCAGTAACTTGCCGACCATACAAATCACGTATCACGCTTCTCGCGCTTCGGCCCTTTTCAGGATCGCCTTGATCTTCTCGGCCGCGCCGTCGGGCAAGGGCGGCGGCTCGTGGGTGGTCAGAATTTTCCGCAGCCGCGCCTTGACCCGGTCGTTCATCGTCTGAGAGCCGGCCGCTTCCCACATCTCCCACGGCTCGCGATCCATCAGCGTCGGCACCCAGGTCTCGTCCCGGCACCGCCGGGCCGTCTCTTTGGCCGACATAAACTCGCCGCCCGGCCCGATCTGGTCTATCAGGTCCAGCATCAGCGTATCGTCGCTGACCTCGATGCCGCGCATCACCCGCCGGGCCATGGCGATGATCTCGTCGTTCATCACCAGCATCTCCAGTGAACCGATGTCGGCGCAATCCAGAAAACCCACATCGTGGACCAGCGTCGCGCCGCTCAGGCCGGAGAGCACCACCTGCACCGCGCTCTCGATGGCCGCCTGCAGGTCAAGCAGTTTGGCCTCGGAAGCCCCGGCGGTGCCCATGAAGGGCAGGCCCAGGTAGCGGGAGATGTCGGACATGGCCGCGCTGTAGAGGCTCATCTCCGGCCCGCCGTAGGCCGGCCGCCCCGTGCGCAGGTCCATCGGCTGGGGCACGCCGCCGATGCACACCGCCGCGCCTCGCTTCTTGAGTTGAATGATCGCCAGGCCGCTCAACGCCCCGGCCAGGGAGATGACCAGCGTGCCTGCCCCGGTCACCGGCGCGGTGGCTCCGGCGCTGCCGCCGCCCAGGTAGACGATGGGAACGTCGTGGTCGGCGGCCCAGAGCACGTTGGCCAGGTCTTCGTCGGTATGTTGGAGAGGGGCCTGAAACGTGGAAAACAGGGCAAAGAATGGGCGCTCTCGCAAAGCGTCCTCGTTTCCCGCGACGGCCAGCGCGATCTGATAGATGTCCGAGACGTTCTCGACACAGTATGCCCAGGGCAGCACCGGCTTGCCGGTGTTGGTGATCATCTCGGCGAATTCGTAGACCGGGGCCAGCCTGTGATGCACGTCGTCAATCAACCCCAACCCCATCACGTAATCAATGTCGTCCAGCGCATCGCACACCCGGGCCGTCAGGCCGGGGTCGCCGCGGCGGACCTTGCGCCGTTCGCCGGTCTCCGGGTCAATGAAATAGGTGCAGGTGGGGCCGGGGCCGAAATAGACTCGATCGGGCACTACCTGTATCCGGTGTCGGTTATCGCGCCCCCACAGGGTGAAGGAGCGCGGATTGGCGGCGACGGCATCCTGGATGATGTGCGGCGGGACGTGCACCTGCACGCCGTCCACCCAGGCGCCGGCCGCGGCCAACAAATCCCGCGCCTCGGCGTTGAGCACGTTGACGCCGGTGTGGTTAAGGCACTCTAGCGTCGCCTGGTAGACTTTATTGATTTGCCCGTCAGACAGCACGCGGAACTGGGGCGTCTGATGAGCGTGATAGTTGGTGTCCATAACTCTCCTCACGTAGCACGTGCCCGAATCCAGGCCAGGGTGCGGGCCATCTCGTTGTGCATCAGCATGATACCCTCGTCCACCCCCATGCCAGGCTTGGCCATCACCATATCTGGCCGTGTGGCCAGGGCGACGTGAACGGCCACCTTTGCCGAAAGGTCCGTCTCGGCGCAACTGCCACCCAGGAAAGCGCCCACGCCTGTCCTGAGCGTAGTCGAAGGGCCGCCGGCTTTGCAAGCCAATACCGCCTCGACAGAGTTGTGCACGCTGCCCAGATCGGGCATTTTGATTTGAATCACGTCGGCGGCTTGCGCCTCGACGAAGGCCCGAATGTCGTCCAGCGTGTTGGCCCACTCGTCGGCCACGATCTGAACGTCCATCTTGCGCAGGCGGACGTATTCGCACAGCGTCTTCAGCGCCTCGATCTGGGCCTCCCGGCTCTTCATGATCACCGGGCTTTCCACCCGCAGCGGATAGGGTCCCGCCGCTGTTCGCAGGGAATAAAGATGTCCCAGCACGCGGCCCAGGTCGTTCTCAGAGATCTGGCCCAGCGCGCCGTGCACGTCCAGGTGAATAATCGGGCGATAATCAGGGCCGCCGAGTTTCTGAATACGCTCTTTAAGCCAACGAACGTATCGCGTCAGTTTGACGCCATCCTCGCCGAGTTGCTCCGGGATGTCGTCCACCAGGGCATGGGGTAGCGAGGCCACTCGGCGGGCGATCATCTTGTCGGCCCCGGTGCGCCGGTTGGCCCCACATTGGGCGTGGATGGGCACCGGCGCGTCGGTCAGTGGCAGGCTCCACTCCTCGGCGATGACCTCGGCCATCGTCAGGCCGCGCGTCAGGGCTACCGCCCTCAGCAGCGCCTGGCTGACCCCGTAGCGGACTGCGGTGTGCAGCGGGCGTTCCACAGTGACTCGCTCCGTGGGAAGGGGCCTTTTCTCCTGCCCTCCCCCTTGGGCCGTCCGCCACAAACGAGCCGGGGTCGCCAGGAACTCGCGGCGGGACAACCCCTCGCTTCCCGGGACAGGCTCAGGCTGGGGCAGCGGCCTGACCACCTCCACCGTTTCGATCAGAGCGTCCATCTCAGCGGCCAGTTCGCGGAAGGTTGTGATCTCCCGGCCTTGAAGCGCTGGGGCCACGGTGCGCCGGATCGTCGCCAGGCCCTCCTCGGCGCGGAAAACGGGATCACGGCCAGCCTTGCCGCTGTAGGCCACGGCCACGCAGTCGCCCCAGACCACCCTGTCGTGGTGCCCTGAGCCAGCCGAAGGGACGTCCAGCACCAGGCCCACTGAGACGGCCTCGGCTACCTCGCGGACACGGCGGAAGCCGGGCGTCACCGGGGCAGCGATGTATCGTTCTGTAACAGGAGTGGGGTTGGCTTGAAGAGCGGCCAGATCCTCGCAGTAGTAAGCGCCCACGGCCGGTACGGCCAGGACGTGTGCAATTTGTGTCACTCAGTACATCCTTGTCTCGAAGCGGCGACAGCACCGACTGCGATAGCCGACCCCTACACGAGAACAAAGGGACACGAAGACATCAGTCCCCTTGTCCCTTTGGACGTCTCGCGATGTCAACTGTCCTCCAACTTGCCTAGATGGTGACCGACGCAGGGCTTCGTAAGATGCGTATCGCTTTTACCGCTCTCGTACGTCGATCACTTCCTGTCCTTCGATCCCCTCCAACACAGCGATCAGGTCTTCTTTAGACACATCTCGAACCTTGATGACGCAGTCCCAGTAGTCGGGATTTTTGGGCGTGGGAACACTGCCGCTGGCATAAATACCCCAGCCCTGTTCGGCGATGGCGTTAGTGATCCTGGCAAGTTCGCCCTTCTTGTTGGGCATGCGTATCGTGGCGCGCACACCGGGCACATTTCCGCCCAGCAGATCGGTCAATTGGGCCATCATATCAACCTCGGTGATGATGCCCATCACGATGCCTTCTTCCAACACCGGCAGGCAGCCGATCTTGCTTTCGACCATGATCTGAGCTGCTTCTTCAAGCGTTGCACCCGGATTGATGGTGAGCACGTCCTTCCGCTTCACCATCACATCCTCGACGGTCAGGTTAGACAGAAACCGGGTGATCTCCCACACGTTCAAACTGGCCAACTCGGTCGAGGGAATGCGCATTCTCTCCCGTGTGACCAGGCCCAGCAGCCGCTTCCCTGATTCGATGACCGGAAGGTGCCGGACTTTAGCCTCAGCCATAATGCCCTGAGCCTCAACGATGGACATCGTCGGCTCGACCATCACGGGGTGTCGAGTCATGTAATCTTTGACGAACATTTGTTTGTCTCCTCCTTACATCCTTATCCTCAACCAGTAACTACAGCCTCCATCTTGCGCAGCTCCTCCAGCGGGATGTGGCAGAAGATGCGGTGCTCCTCGGTGTTATAGTGCCAGGGCGGCACCTTCGTCTCGCAGATTTTGCCACCATCAGGCAGCATATCCCGCCGCGGACAACGGGTGTGGAAGACGCATCCACTGGGCGGATTCATCGCGCTGGGAACGGTGCCCTTCAATCGAACGTGCTTCTGCTTTGCCGTGGGGTCAGGGATGGGCACTGCCGAGAGAAGAGCCTCGGTGTAGGGGTGGTAGGGCGGAGCATAGATGGCTTCGGCTGGGCCAAATTCGACGATGTGACCCAGGTACATCACCGCCACGTAGTCGGAGAAGAAACGCACCACGCTCAGGTCGTGGGCGATAAACATCATCGTCATGCCGTGCTGATGTTGCATCTCCAACAACAGGTTAAGCACTGCGGCCTGCACCGACACGTCGAGGGCCGAGACCGGCTCGTCACACAGCACCAGGTTGGGCTGGCTGGCGAAGGCGCGGGCAATACCTACGCGTTGCTTTTCGCCGCCGCTCAACTGACGGGGCAGACGGTTGTAGTAACTGCTATCCAGGCGCACGGCGTTGAGTAGCCGGACGACTTCTTCGCGCACCTGGTCGGACGGCACCGTCTTGAAACGTCGCAGTGGACGACCGATCTGCTGGCCGACGCTGTACGAAGGATTCATCGTCGAATCGGGGTTCTGGAAAACCATCTGCAGTTCCTTGATCAACTTCTCGTCGCGCTTAGTGAGGGAAGATGTGATGTCGAAGCCCAGAAACTCAGCCTCCCCCCCCACCGGCGACTCCATGCCAATGATGGTTTTTGCCAGGGTGCTCTTGCCGCAGCCCGATTCGCCCACGATGCCCAACGTCTTACCGGGCGGCACCTCCAGACTCACTCCGTCTACCGCCTTGACGTACAGCTTCTCGCCCGCGCCCACCAGGCTGAGGAGTGACTTGGACTCTTGTTCATAGTACGTCTTGAGTCCCTCCACTTTTATGATCGGTTCCTGACCGACTTCCTCAGCCGCCAGGGCCAGATCAGGTACCAGTCCCTCTGGCGGCTGCCAGGTACTAGCGTCAACCTGCTCCGAGTAGAAGCAGCGAGCACTGTGTCCCGGCTCAATCTCCCGCAGCAAGGGATGTTCGTTGTAACAGCGATCGGTGGCATAGTCACAACGGGGGGCAAAGATACAGGCCCCTTTGGGCCTATCTTTGGGAGCAGGCACCCGCCCCTGGATGGGATAGAGGATGCTGCTCTCCTTGGTGGCGCCCAGTTTGGGCACGCAGCGCATCAGTCCCTGGGTGTAGGGGTGCTTCGGGTCTCCATAGATTGCCTCGACAGATCCTACTTCTACCATCTCCCCGGCGTACATCACGCCCACGTAGTTACATACACGGGCTACCACGCCCAGGTCGTGGGTGATGTAGACAATGGCCGTGTCGAAGTCGCGCTTCAGATCTTCGATCAGGTCCAGCACGACCGCCTCCACCGTCACATCCAGAGCAGTAGTCGGCTCGTCCATGATAAGAAGGGCCGGGTTGTTGAGCAGGGCCATCGCGATCACCACCCGCTGCTGCTGACCACCGGAGATCTGGTGCGGGTAACGGTCCATCACGTTGGCCGCATCGGGCATGTACACCCGGTTCAGCATGTCAATGGATTTTTGCCATGCCTCGGATTTGGGGATGCCCCGATGGACGGTCAGAACTTCGGCCAACTGATCGCCGATGGTGACAGAAGGGTTCAGGGCCTGCATCGGATCCTGATAGACCATCGCGATCTGATCACCGCGCAGGGTGCGCAACTCAGCCTGCGAGCGGCCCACCAGTTCCTGTCCCTGAAACTTGATGCTGCCCCCGACGATCTTGCCGTTAGCTCCCAAAAAGTCCACAATGCCAAAGGCCACCGTGGACTTGCCACAGCCGGATTCGCCCACGACGCCAAACGTCTTGGCCCGATGGACGTCAAACGACACGTCACGGACCGCCTCCACGTCACCATAGCGGGTTTCGTAAGAGATGGCCGCGTTCTTGATTTTTAGTACCGGCGCTTGAATACCAAGATTTGTCGCCATACGCAGTTCCTCCTCTTCTACTGATACCGCAGCGACTCTTCGCGCAGTCCGTCGGCAAACAGGTTGAGTCCCACCACCAGCGTGGCAATGGCGACCGACGGCCATAGGGCCGCCCACGGGCTGCCGGACAGAATGAACTGCCGCCCCTTGGCCACCATGCTGCCCCAGTCCGGTGACGGTGGCGGCAGACCCAAACCCAGGAAGCCCAGCGTGCCCATGGCGAAGATAGCATAACCGACGCGCAGCATGGCGTCAATGATGATGGGGCCCCGGGCATTGGGCAAGATTTCGACGAACATGATGTACCACACACTCTCCCCTCTGGTCTCTGCGGCCCGGATGTAGTCACGGGTGCGGATGTCGAGCGCCAGGCTGCGCACCAGGCGGGCGATGCCGGGAACGCCGACGATGGCAATGGCCAACACAACGTTGAGGGCCGAGGCCCCCATCGCAGAGATGATGATCATGTAGAGCAAGATGACGGGAAAGGCCATCATCGCGTCCAGCAAGCGCATCATCACCTCGTCGACCCATCCTCTCACATAGCCGCCCAGCAAACCCAACGTGCAGCCGACGAGCAGTCCTAGAAAGACACCCCAGATCGCCGTGCCGCCCGGCAGCCAGAAATCCTCGCTGATGGGCAGGATGACCAACACGACCCGCGCACCGTAGATCAGCCGTGACCAGATGTCCCGTCCCAGGCTGTCGGCGCCCAGGGGATGCGCCCTGGATGGGGCTGCGTTCTGGGCCTTATAGTCTTGCTCGGTGGGGCTATAAGGCGTCAGAAGGGGCGCAAAGATAGCCACAAAGATCCAAAAGAAGACGATGAGCAGGCCAATCACGGCCACTTTGGAAGCGAAGAGAATCGAAACGCTCTCCCATAAGCGCCGCAACCTCGATGGACGGGCGACCTTTTTCGGTATAGTTTGTTCACTCACTGCCATGACTCACTCCTTACAATTGAGGTTAAGGCCAAGGTTAAGGTTGAGGTTGTGCTTGACCTTGGCCTTAGCCTCAGCCTTAAGCGTATCGGATACGCGGATTTAGGAATGTATAGGCGATGTCGGCCAACAACTGCGTGCCGACCGCCACCGCCACCAAGATCATCGCACCGCCCTCAATGGCGTTAAAATCCTTGAACAGGGCCGAATTCAGCAGATAACTGCCCAGACCGGGATAGCCAAAGATGACCTCGACGACGACGATGCCGCCTAACAGCCAGTTGACGTGCAGCATGATGACGGTAACGGGGGCCATCAAGGCATTGCGCAAGGCGTGCTTGAACACGACGCGCCAGTAGGGCAATCCCTTGAGGAAAGCCGTGCGGATGTAGGGCGCTTTCATCACATCTGCCATGCTGGCGCGCGTGATACGCAATACGTAGCCCAGTTCGATCAGCGTCAACGTCAGAACCGGCAGGACGAGCATCTCCGGCCTCTCCCACGGCGCCTTTTCGCCGAACACCGTCGCGCCCGGCACCAGCTCTAGCCAGAAGGCAAAGATCAGGATCAAGAAGATGCCGCTGGCGAACTCGGGCGTCACGGAGAACATCATGCCACCGATAGAAAGGATGCGATCCAACAACTTACCCTCGTTAAGCCCGGCGATCAGGCCCAGCATCAAGGCTATAGGCATGACAATGACAAAGGCAATGCCGGCCAGAACCAGGGAATTGCGCAGCCGCGTGAACAACAGGTCAGCCACCGGCCGACCGGTCCGCAGCGACAGTCCGGGATCGCCCCGCAGCAACCCTTTCTGCAGGGGGATATATTCGGCCGGGCCACCGCTGGTGGCAATCCAGCCCGATCCAGGGACGAGGCGCCAGACCTCTTTGCCCGTCCCCTTTTCCCACCGGACGGCGTGGTTCTGCGTGTCAACGCCCCAGAATGTCCTGGCGACACGAGAGCCTCTGGCTGCATCACTACGGACAATTGCCTGTGCAAGCCGATCCAGGGAGTCGGCTGCCTCGGCGACGCTTGCCCGTGCCTTCCCCGTATTGCCCGCTCGCAGGCTTTCGACGGCCTGAAGCAGCGCTGCACCGATTTCGGGGTCGGCCTCTCCCAGCGCTTCTCCCAATGCCTCCAGGGTGTCGGGCAAAACCGCCAGCCGCGCGGAGTCGAGCGGCGTCTTGGCTGGGTCGGACAGATCTCGCAGGATGCCTACAGCCTGCAGGTAATCCCCGCTCTGCAACGCATTTACAAAGACGCCTAGAGAGCCGATGAGTTCGTCGAGCGCCGTGGTAGCACCCGCCAGCGTCTCGCTCGCCGCAGCGGTGTCTTCAGCTTTCAAACTCTCGGCCGCCTGCCGCAATCGGTCGGCCAAAGAAGGATTGACATCCTGAATCGCGTCGGCCGCCTTACCCAGTTGCCGCCCCATGGTCTGAAGTTCGCTTGTTTCGAGTTCACCGACCATGGGAGCAGACAACTTTTCGTAGATGACGATGGCCTGCATCAGTTCGTCTTTTCTGGCCACATCCCCGGCAACTTCTTGAAATGTCTCTTTACTACGCACAGATTCCGGGTCTACCATGGCCTCCAGAGCCCCTTCGGGCTCCGCCAGCGCAGCGATCAATGCTTCCTCGGTTTGATCCTCTCTGCGCAGGGTTTCCAGGATGCGATCCAGTTCCTGGAGGATGGCCTGCCGGTCAGCCTCGGCAAGTTGTGGATTTTCCTGCAACTCAGCCCGATAATCCTCGAGGCGCCCGACCTCGACGGCCGGGTCTTTGACACGCCACCGCTCGTTTTCAACCACTTCTTCCACACTGCCATCGGGCTGGCGTCGTTGGGCGATCAGATCCTCGCCTTCCATACTCCACCGGATCAGACCACCCTCCTCCACGGCCCACCACTCCCTAAAGCCATCTTCGGTAGTAATCTGCTTCATCGACAAGCCAACCTGGCGCGCAGCCCGCCAGTCGGTGCCGACCAGCCAGGAAAAGTACCGCTCGAGCATAGGCTTGTCCAAACCGGTCTGGGCCAGGAAGGATGCCTCTTGCGCCGGCGTGATGTGGATACCCAGTACGTTGCGCGCCACGTTGCCTGGCGCTGACTCGGTGATGGCAAAGACGGCGACTGAGACGAGGACCATGGTCAAGAGCATGAGCAACAACCGTCGTACGATAAACTTCGCCATAAGTAATACTCCTTCAATTGAGGGATGAGGTTAAGGCCAAGGCTGAGTAAACCGCCTTAACCTTAACCTCAATCTTAATCTTAAGCCTCTTTCCAGACCTCGTTGAACAGCATGTAGAAGGTCGGGTGTCCTGACACGTCGTGCAGCTTCTTGCTGTAGACGAACCAGACATTCCGCCAGTAGGCGATGCCAATGGAGCCGCGCTCCCACTGGATCCGCTGCAGGTCGCAGAAGAGTTCGCGACGTTTTTCCACGTCCAGGGTGCCATTGGCCTCGGTCAAGATCTCCGAGAACTCCTCGTCCACCCAGCGGGTCTCGTTCCAGGCCGCCGGGTTGCCTTCAGCATCGGCGACGTAGGCCAGACTCATTACCATGGTGCCCAGGGGACGATGGGTCCAGGGGGTGATACCCAGGGCCACTTCGGTCCACTGCTCCCAGTACTGGCTGTTAGGCATGGTGTTGAGGGTGATGTTCAAGCCGGCCGCGGCCGCATCCTCTTTCAGCACCTCGGCATAGGAGACGACGTCGGCCCAACCGCTGCCGACCGCCAGTTCCACGTCCAGCCCATCGGGATAACCGGCATCGGCCAGCAGTTGCTTGGCTTTCTCCGGGTCGTATTCGGGAATGGGCATCTCGCAATACTCGGGGTGCATCGGGCCGATGTGGATGTCCTGGCCCTGAAGGCCCTCACCGAAGTAGGCCAGGTTAAGGATCTTTTCCCGGTTCTGGCACAGCTTGAGCGCCATACGCACGTTATTGTCGGTCCAGGGATCCATGTCCACCCGCATGCGCAGCACACGCGTCTGAGCGGTGGGGACGGGCATTACGTTGACGTCGGCATTGTCCTTCAGCGCCAGGTAGATGTCGGTGCCGCCCATGTCGCCCAGATCGAGCAGGTCAACCTCCCCGGCCTGCATGGCCGCGATCCAGGCCGACGTCTCCGACCCCATGTCGATGAACTCCATCTCGTCCAGGTAAGGGAGCGGCTTGCCGTCGGCGCCGTCCTGCCAGTAGTCCTCCCGGCGCTTGAGCAGCACGCGTTCGCCCTCGCTGTACTCCTCCAACGTATAGGGCCCGGTTCCGTGGGGCGCTTTGAGAAAGTCGCCATCGAAGGTGCGGTGGTTCAAGATCAGCGCCGGGTAGTGGAACAAGTGCTCCGGCACGGCGATCTCCGCCCGGTTCAGGTGTAGCACCACGGTGTAGTCGTCCACCTTCTCGATGCCATCTGCGGGAAGATAGGACATCAGGCCCAGTATCGAGGAGCCGACGTCCTCGTCGAGCCACTCGTTCATAGTGAATACGACGTCATCGGCGTTGAACTCGTCGCCGTTGTTGTGCTTGATTCCCTTACGCAGGTTGAGCGTCCAGGTCTTCAGGTCGTCGCTGGCCTCCCAGCTTTTCAGGAGATACGGGTGGGTGATGTTGTCCCCGTCGGTGTACGTCAGGTACTCAGCCACCTGGCGCAACTGGTTGGACGGAGCCACCCACGAGAACTGGGCCGGGTGTGTGACTTTCTGAACCTGGGATGCGATACGCAGCGTACCGCCGCGCGTGGGGCCGGCTGCGGGTGCTTCCGTGGGGGCTTCTGCCGGCGGCGCCTCAGTTGGCGCCGGCGTCTTGGGGGCACAGGCAGCCAGGAAGGTGCTGGCGCTGGCCAGGGACATCCCCAGCAGCGTGGCGTTTCGCAAGAACTCACGGCGGGTGCACCTCCCCGCTCGATAGAGCTCCTTCAACTCGGGAATGTACGTGTGTACATCGTCTCTCTGCTTCTTCTTAATGATCTCCATCAGGTACTCCTCCTTATTTGATTGAACTTTGGGTTTCTGTCGGGAAAGAGAAGCGTTGCCAAACGGTATAGCCCTCTCTCCTTGTACTAATACCGCTCTAGTACTTTTTAGTACTCCTTATTAGGTCACCTCCTTTCCGTTTAATCTGCCACTTGCTGTCCTGCTTGATAGGACGTAGCCTGCTATACTGAGCGCACCTGAGTTTGGTGAATTTGGAGTGTAGGCTTCATTCGGAACTTGCATAAACCCCGGCTAAAGCCTCGATCCCAAAATCACTGGTTTGGTTTGCGTTCAGTATACCACACCACAGACTGTGTAAGGAATAAAGCCACGAACAAATCGGTGCTAGAACTAGAACGAGATATTAGGACAAAGCAACATGCCGAGCGCCCCTGCGTAAACACGCGGCGCGTCCAGGGGTTGCGTGCGGAGGACATGGTGCGCTTAATCTCTATTATATGGTATGCCCAACGTTGTGTCAAGAGCCGTATGCTCTTTTGAACAGATGTGATTGCTTGAATCTCCCGATGTTACTTGACCTATGGGGAAATCACGTTATAATTATATCAGTAATTCTGATATTCGCAAATTATGAACTTTAGCTTATGAACTTTCACCTCTAACGCTCCGGCGATTTTGCTTACGCCGCATAGAGGGGTTTTCACATGAGAATGATGTTTTCAGATTGCCTTTTGGGAACGGCGCAACTGCTGTTAGAGAGGACCCAATGAGCCCTCACGTCCGCAAAAATACCCTGGTGGATGGCGTCGCCCACGAACTCCGTCAGATGATTCTGACGGGAGAGATCCAGCCCGGAGAATTCCTGCC
>JAUWNP010000175.1 GCA_030612585.1 Anaerolineae bacterium | reverse complement strand
CAAGCACGTTTTGGATAGGTTGCTGGATGGGGACTATGATAGTTTTATTCCGCCCGACCTTCAAATACTGCGAATTGATGATGCTGGCTGGGGGTTTCCCTTGTGCGGTGTGATGGTCGGCGTATCAGATGAACGAAAAGTCCAGACTGCCACGGTGCCTGTCGAATACTTCAGAGATGACACGGAGAACCATTTTCGCACAAAGCGTTATCTGAAAAGGTACGCAGATTTGGCAATACAACTTCTGGACCAGTTTGGCGCGTCTCCCGCCACACAGCGTATTGAAATATGCACAGGATATGTGAATCAACCGCTTCGAGAGAAACTCAGAAAACTTGGATATGACGTTCGAGTTGTAGAAATCAAAGGAATGTTGCAGGACGAACTTGAAGAACTATACAAAGCGCACGTACTCAAGGAGGTTGGCTCAGATATTTACTACGATCCGAAGGATATGAAGAAGTCAGACATCCCCCGAAGATATAGAGAATGTCTCGAGTACGGGAGAAGACACTGCCCCCATCAAATCAAGACAGGCTGGAATGCGGTAAGTGGGTAATTGAACGGAGAAAGGAGATCCCATGCTGAGAAATGAAGGCGACAGATTGATACGTGTTGTAGTCTGCACACCCAGAGAGGAATACTTCCGCGTAGGTGATCTTGAAAAGCACAACATTGCCCAGGTCGCCGATCGCAATCGGGCGACCCAACAGCATGATGCGTTAAAATCGAAAATCATGGAATTTGGAAGCGAAGTGATTGACATCCCCGAGCTGGCCAACCATCCAAACTCTGTTTTCACCCGCGATACAGCGCTGTGTACCCCCAATGGCTATATCAAACTGAGACTGGGACTGGATACCAGACAAGGCGAAGAGGAATGGATGTCGCGGGTCTTGGACGCGATGGGGGAGCCCTGTGTCGGAGAAATAAGAGCGCCGGGAACAGTTGAAGGCGGAGATGTTATTCTGGTTGGTTCCGTTGCCTTTATAGGGCGTTCTATCAGGACAAATGATGAGGGAGTGAGGCAGTCTTCTGCCTTTCTAAGCGCAATGGGCTACGAAGTACGAGTTGTATGTCTCCCTGACTCCATATTGCACTTGGATAAGGCCATGATGGTTGTTGGGCCACGTCGGATACTCTACTGTGGCGAGTTGGTCCCCGATGACAGTCTAAAAGGTTTTGATGTCATTGAGGTTTCTTGTGATGGACGCACCACAGCGAATGTGCTCTGTTTAGGCGACAATGAATTGATCGTTGAACGCTCAAATCGTGAGGTGATTAGACAACTTGAGGCTAATGGTTTGGTCGTCCACGATCTTGATCTGTCCGAGTTCGCTAAAGGAACAGGTGGCCCCAATTGCCTGATCATGCCCGTTGAACGGAAGTAGACGACCCGGCGATAACAGTGTGGTTGTCAAGCGACAATCAGAAATGCCCACGGCGAGAAGTCGGCACTCAAAAGGATTGTGACTGTGAATGATCAAACATCTCCGCACCTGAGGCTGGCTCATAGAATTGCTGATCTGTTCAGTGCATTTCTAAACGTGGAAGCCATCGCACTGGCAGGTTCGCAAGCCGGCGGCGCAGTGGACCGGGACTCTGACATAGATTTGTATGTCTACACCACGTCAGTCATCGCTCTGAGTGATCGAGTGGCTATCGTGGAGAAACTGGGCGCAACGCGGTCAGATCTGAACCTGCAATTCTGGGACCTGGGCGACGAGTGGTATGACGCAGAAACTGGTATCGAAGTGGATATCATGTATTGGGACACGTCCTGGATCGAAGGACAACTCGACCGTGTATTGGTAGAACATCAAGCCAGCATGGGGTATTCGACATGCTTCTGGCACACGATCCGCAACTCTCGGGTTCTCTATGACAAGAGCGGCTGGTTGCACATGCTCAAAGAGAAGAGCGCGGTTCCATTTCCTGAAGCCCTCCGGCGAGCGATTATCTCCAAGAACCATCCGGTACTGCGGAGAGTGATTCCCTCCTACTTGCATCAAATCGAGAAGGCGATCAGGCGAAGTGATCTGGTAAGCATCAATCACCGGGTGGCAGCGTTATTGGCGAGTTACTTCGATGTGTTGTTTGCATTGAACCGTATTCCGAATCCTGGCGAAAAGCGATTGCTGAGAACGGCGTCAGAATGTTGTACCAGGGTTCCAAGAGAGATGGTCAGTCAAGTGGAAGCGGTACTACGTGCGGTATCCTCGGCGGATCAAAGCCTGATTGTGGGGATTGAGGAGTTGCTCGACGGTCTAGACCAGTTGTTGCTGGAAGAGGGATTTGATCTTGAGACATCTCGCGGTACCAACAAAAAGTCGGGTAGTTCTTCCCAAAGATGTTTGGACAATCGGTAGTGATGGTCGCGTTTATCAAGCGTATGCCATTCACCTGGGAATTGTTGGTCATCGAGTCTGGCGATGCGGCGCTAGATTCCCGACAACACTACAACGAATGGGGAAAGGAACGAATTTTCTGCCACCGCTCGCAAGACAGGGGTCAACTTTGCCATAAATTCGATCAAAACAGTGCGCTCCGATTCGTTTTTTTCCAAATTCGCTGTAGTGTTGCGCCAAATGTAATATTGTCAAAGTAGTTAAGGGGTAGCAATCACGCTGTGTATCCGGTCTGCCGGTATGCTCTGGCGCGGGTGGGCCACGTGTGCTATAATCTCTGTCGCAGAGGGAACCTATGTCCTACAGAATCACCCGCCGCCGTATGCTCAAACTGATCGCCGCCGCCACTGCGGCAGCGGCGCTCGCGCCCACCTTCCACGCCCGTGCCCGCTACCCCATCCCACCGGAACCTGGAGAAGAGGACGAGGCCGCCAATACCTGGGCCCGGATGGGCCGGGCGATCCACGCGCTCACCTTCTACGACGAGCCCTCCACCGCCGCCACACGGCTGACCACTCTCCGTCGCGACCAGCCCTTCCTCATCACCGGTGAGGCGCGTGCCCCCTTCAGCGCCCACAACGACTTGTGGTACGAGACTCTCCTGGGCTACGTCCATTCCGCCTGGGTTCTCCCTGTGCGCGTCTATCCCCCACAGCCCTTCATCCGCAACGTAGGCGCATGGGGCTTCTGGGGCGAGGTCTCCCAGGTCTTCACCGAGGCCCGCAGCGGGCCCCACCCCCAGGCAGGGAAGGTCTACCGCTTTTACGGCGGCACCGTCTACCACGTCGTGGAGGCCTATGAGGATGATGAGGGCACCGGCTGGTACAAGGTCTTTGACGAGTTTCCGCCGACGAGCCCGACTCACCAGTGGGTATTGGCGCGTGACCTGCGCCGCATCCCTCGCTCCGAGATGTCCCCCATCAACCCCTTCGCCGGTGAGAAGCGTATTGAGGTGGACCTGAGCAAGCAGTTGCTAACCTGCTACGAGGGGCAGCGGATCGCGTTTACCACGCTCGTCGCATCCGGTGTGGGAGGGGGGATAGAGTTAGAGGATGGCACGGTGGTGGACTTGAACACGCACACGGGGGAGACGTGTGTGCTGCTCAAACAGCCCTCGCGCCACATGAGCAACCGGCCTTATCCAGACGGGCCACCCACGGCGGGAGAGATTTTCGACCTGCCGGGCATCCCCTGGAACATCTTCTTCGACCTGAGCGGCACCGCCATTCACGGCACCTACTGGCACAACGATTTTGGCTTACGGCGCAGTCATGGCTGCCTGAACGTCTCTTGCGACGTGGCGCGCTGGATTTATCGCTGGGTCCACCCCGTCGGCGGCTACGAGGATGATTTCATCCAGAGCGACCGCCGCGTCGGCACGCCGATCAGTATTTTCTAGCCGTTAGCCGCCAGCGGTTTGCAGTGAAGCCCCTGGCGTATCTTCTCAATACCTTGGGGCAAGGGCAGCGTAGGGCGGTTTTGCTAACCGCCACAGGGTCGGATAGCAAATCCGACCTACTTTCGCCCCAACTTTTTGAGAAGATACCCCTGGCGAAGTCGGGGAAGTCGTCATAGCCCCTCAGGACTGGCGGTGGGGGCTTCTCTATTCCTCAATGAAAGCAAGCGTCCCCCACACCTGGCGCAGGAGCGGCGGGATGACGTCGCTCTCGCTCCCCACGGCCCGCACCCGCAGCACGTACAGCCAGTAGTCAGGCCCCTGTACCACCAATGCCTCGGCCGGTCTTTTCTCTTCCTCTGCTCCGAGCCACTGTTCGCGGAAGAGAAACGCCGTCTGGCCCTGCCACTCCATCTCCTCGACGTCCAGCACGTGAGGCGGCGTTTCTGGGTCGTGGGTCGTCTCCAGCATCACGACCGCGTTGTTGAGCAGCAGAGGCTCGACCGGGCCGGGAGCCCACCACAGCGCCAATTCGCCACCGCCGTAGCGCCACACGCGCCCTCCAGCCCACCGATCCCCCTGGGCCACCACCTGCGCGAAGTCCTGGGGCACTCGCACGTCCACCCCGGCGGGCAGGGCATCCGTCAGGTCGCGGAAACGGATGGGGGCCGGCCGGAAGACCAACTCCCGTCTCCCTTCAACCTCCAGTGTGGATTGCACGTACACCACCAGCCGCCAGTCCCCCTCCGGCGGTCTGAGGGGGAATTGCAGTGTCTCACCGGCAACGTACAGGTTCCCCTCCCGTGGCAGCAGGTCGAACGTCCACCAGGGCAATCCCTCGGGGCCCAACACGGAGGTGTTGACGGGCGCCGTCACGCTGACACCCGGCGGTGGTACCAGTTCCACCTCGATGGGCACCGGCTGCAGGGCCGAGGCTCGCCGGGGCCAGTGGATGGTCAGTGCCAGCGGCGGGATAGGGGTGGCGGTTGGGGTGGGAGTGGCGGTCGGGGTGGGGGAAGGCGTGAACGTGGGCGTGGGGGTCGGGGACGGTGTGGGTGGTGTGGCCGGCGTGCAGGCCACTATCAGTGTCAAAGAGATGCAGATTGGGATATAGAGTTTACGTAGCATAGTGGTATAATAACACAAGGTGGGCAGTAGGACAATATCCAGCGCACACGCCCCTGGGTGCATTTCAGGCTTGGGGCGCAGGTGTCGCAGGGAGCCGCACCGCCGTAAACAGGCGGCGCTGGGGTGTCACATAGGCCAGGCCAGCACTGGCTCTTCCAGGCCGGTGCGGTCTATGCTGAACTCGCCCCCAATATGAAATGCGCCCCACGCCCTTCAGTCAGTTGACGTCCTTTCTGGACTATGATACAATTAACCACGAGGAGGTCAGCAATGACGGAGGTGGCGGTACGGGCACTCCAGACAGAGATGGTCGGCATACGCGAGGAACTGCGCCGGCTGACCCGGCAGGTGGAGCGGATCTCGTTGCAGCGTCCCATAGCCGGCACCCATCACCCCTATATCGTGCGCGTCGAGGATGTAAAAGGGGGTGAGCCCATCGTGCGCGGCACGTCCGTCACTGTGCGCACCATCGCTACCCTCGTCGGCCAAGGGCAGACTCCAGAACAGATCGTCGAGGATTTTGACGGCGTGCTCTCTTTGGCCCAGGTACATGATGCACTGAGTTACTATTACGAACATCAGGCCGAGATCAAGCATGACATCGCTCGCCACGAGACAGCCCTGGCAGAGATAGAGCGACTGGCACACAGACCAACTTGCCAGGCAGCATAACCGCTAGCGACGGATGAGCGCCAGCCCTTCCTCAGTTCAACTGTATCTGGATACCGACGTCCAGAAAAAACTGGCTCGCCTGCTGCGCGAACGTGGGCTCGACGCAATATCAGCATACGAAGTGGGCAACGCTCACCTGCCTGACCTAGAGCATCTGATCTATGCTGCCGAGCAGGAGCGGGTGCTCCTGACTTATAACATCGGTGATTTCATGCGACTGTACCAGGCATGGTGGAATGAGGGACGGCAACATGCCGGAATTGTTGTCTCCCGCCAACTGCCCCTCGGAGAGTTACTGCGCCGCACCCTGCGGTTGCTTGAGACCGTCCCCGCTGATGAAATGGTGAACAACATCCGCAACCTGGCCGAGTTTGCCAGCAGACCCACGGAGGAGCGATGATCAACGATTTCCCTGGCCGGGGCAAGGTGGCGATCCTCAGAACCAACCCGGAGACGGTGCTAGAGGACTACGCCCGCCTGATGGAACTGGCAGGCTCCCGGGAGGCTCTGCCCCAGGACAGAGAGACCATCCTCAAGATCAACATCTCCTGGCAGACCTGGTACCCGGCCTGCTCGACCGCCCCCTGGCAACTGGAAGGAGTGATCCGGGCGCTGCAGGCCGCTGGCTACCAGAACCTGATCGCCGGCCACAACGACACCGTCGTCGTGGACGCCCACGTGGGCGAGACGAACAACAAGCACAAGTACGTCGTCGAAAAATACGGCCTGCGCAATATCCACCTCTTCGAGCCACAGTACAACTGGGTGCGCTACGAGCCTAAACAGCCTTTCCTGGTACTGGACCAGGTCTACCCTGAGGGAGTATATATCCCCGAGTTCCTCGTCGGGCGGAATATTATCCAGTTGCCGACAGTCAAGACGCACGTTTTCACCACCATCACCGGCGCAATGAAGAATGCCTTCGGTGGGCTGCTGGGTAGGAAACGGCACTGGACGCACTCCGTCATTCACAAAACGCTGGTGGACCTGCTGATGATTCAGCAGGACATTCACCCAGGGCTGTTCGCCGTGATGGATGGCACCTTCGCCGGCGATGGCCCCGGCCCCCGCGCCATGCGCTGCCACGAGAAGGACATCATCCTGGCCTCCGCCGACCAGGTGGCGATTGATGCCATGTCCGCCAAGATGCAGGGCTTCGACCCGCTCTCTATTCCCTTCATCCGCATCGCCCACGAGATGGGGTTGGGCATGGGTGACCCCGACCAGATCGAAATCGTGGGCGAAGACCGGGACTGGGTGATGGCCCAGGATTGGCACTTCATTCAGGAAGACACCTTCGCCAGCCGGGGGCAAAAACTGATCTACCACGGCTGGCTGCACCCACTGGAACCGCTGCTGTTGCGGACACCATTGGTGCCCTGGTCCTACTTCGCCAGCAATCTCTATCACAACGTCTACTGGTATCCATTCGTAGGACGCAAACGGGGGGAGGCGGCGCTGGATACCAGGTGGGGGCGACTGTTCACCGCATACGGGGCCGAGGCCGGTCTGCGCGGCGCGGTGATGCCGGGGATGGAACCGAGGACGGTAGCCATCGCCGCCGCTGGCCTGGGCCTGCTGACCCTGGCTCTCGGCGCAGGCGCATGGTGGCTCTACCAGCAGCAAAGGAGAGGTGAGTGACGATCAACTCGACTGAACCAGGCACACTGTTCGGTGGACTGCGCACGGCGGTCACCGTCGCGGACGAAGAGTACCGCATCGTCTTTATGAACGACCTGGCCATCGAGCACTATGCCACCAGGGGGGGCGAGACGCTGGTCGGCACCAATCTGCTGGACTGCCACAATACCAAGTCGCAAGCCCAGCTCCGTGAGATGTACGCCCGCTACCGCGCCGGAGACCTGACGCCCACCCGCTATCACAAGGACAAGGGGGATGGCCTTGGGCGGAGTATAATCTTCGTCCCGCTGGTAGTCGGGGGCCAGTTTCGCGGTATTGCGGAACTGATGTGGGACGAGCGCTCGGAACTGGTGTTCGAGAAGTAACACGCAACACGCAACACGGAACACACATTTGAGGAGGTTCAAATGCATCGCGTTCGTAACTTCGTCTCTGAACGTATCACCAATGTACCGCCATCGGGTATTCGTCGCTTTTTCGACATCGCTGCCACGATGGAGGGTGTCATCAGCCTGGGGATAGGCGAGCCCGATTTCGATACCCCTGAGCCCATCGTGCAGGCGGGCATCGAGGCCCTCAAGCGAGGAGAGACCCACTACACCTCCAACTCTGGCCTGATGGAGCTCCGCCGCGCCCTCGCCGAACACCTGGACCAGATGTACGACCAGACTTACAACCCGGCCAGCGAGATACTGGTCACAGTCGGCGTCTCCGAAGCGCTCTACCTGGCCTTCGCCGCCACGCTCGACCCCGGCGACGAGGTAATCATCCCCCATCCCTGCTTCGTCTCCTACGCGCCGGAGGTCACCTTCGCCGGTGGAGTGCCGGTCGTCGTGCCGACCACGGTCGAGAACGACTTTCAGGTGACGGCCGAGGACATCGTTGCTGCCATCACCCCTCGCACGAAGGCGCTGCTGATCGGCTACCCCAACAACCCCACTGGCGCGGTGATGAGCCGTGAGCGTCTCAACGAGATTGCCGCTATCGTCAAGCAGCACGATTTACTGGTCATCTCTGACGAGATATATGACCGGCTGGTCTACGGCGTGGAGCATGTCTGCTTCCCTAGCCTGCCGGGCATGTACAGCCGCACGGTGCTGTTGCAGGGCTTTTCCAAGGCCTACGCTATGACCGGCTGGCGCATCGGATACATCGCCGCCCCGGCCGAGATACTGGGGATGATGCGCAAGGTGCATCAGTACACCATTATGAGCGCGCCGAGCGTCTCGCAGTACGCAGCACTGGCGGCACTACGCGAAGGAGAGCCCTACGTACAGGAGATGGTGGCTGAATACGACCGTCGCCGCCGTCTCATCGTGGATGGGCTGAACGAGATTGGCCTGAAATGCTTCGAACCGCAAGGCGCGTTCTACGCCTTCCCCTCCATTGAGATCACAGGGATGGACGGGACCGAGTTCGCCGAGACACTGCTGCACGAAGAGCGAGTAGCGGTGATACCCGGCAGCGCCTTCGGGGAGGCCGGGCAGGGCTACGTGCGCTGCTCCTACGCCACCGCATACGAGAAGATCGAGGAGGCACTGGAGCGGCTGCACCGGTTTGTGAGAAGGCATGGTTGAGTGTGGGGGTGTGGGAGTGTGGGAGTGTGGGAGTGTGGGAGTAAGGAGATGATCCACATTGTCCGGGATCCTGCTACGCTGGAGCAGGTTGCCGAGATGTCACAAGTTTTCGGAGGGATGAACCGACAATCATTTCGGGAGCGGTATAAACGGATGGTCTGGCCCCAGCAATTGGGGAACCTGGCCTCCACCATGGCCCGGCTTTCATCCCGCTGTTCCCGCCCCGAGTACGACCCTCTGGTCGCCGACCTTCTGAGAGAGGCCGCGCTGTTGATCGAGTGGAGTGCTCCCCATACCCCTCCGGTGGTCCATCCCGACCTGGCGGCGATGCAGCGGGAGATTATGGCGTGGAGACAGAACTGGCCAATGGATCAGGCTCGCTCACTTCTAGCCTTGCGTGCTCGGCAGATGTCCGAAGCCCTGCTGCGCGCGGCTGGCCTGGGTATCCCGTCACTTTCCACGGAAAGTTCATCGAGGGGTTTGTGAACAACCATCT
>JAUWNP010000297.1 GCA_030612585.1 Anaerolineae bacterium | reverse complement strand
CGAGGAGGCGGCGGAACTCGGTGGCGGCCTCGGCCATCAGGGGGGAGTGGGCACCGATGCTCACGGCCAGCCGGATCACGCGCCTGGCCCCGCGCTGCTCTGCCAGTTCCAGCGCCCGCTCCAGCGCATCCACTGTTCCAGAGATGACGAGTTGCCCGGGGCAGTTGTCGTTGGCGATGCCAACGTATTCTCCGCTCGACTCGACTGAGCCTGCCGAAGTCTGCTCCCGCACTGCGGCACAGATTACCTCCACCTGCCTACGCTCCAGCCCCAGCACGGCTGCCATCCCGCCGGGACTCCGCTCGCCGGCCTGCTTCATCAGGCGGCCGCGCTCGCGCACGAGCCTCAGGCCATCCTCAAAGGAGAGGGCGTCCGCGGCCACCAGCGCGCTGAATTCCCCCATGCTGTGCCCGGCGACGTAGGCCGGATCGTCCATCCCGTGTTCTTCTAGCCCGCGTTTTTCCAGCACGCGCAGCGCGGCCATGCTGGTGGCAAGGATGGCCGGCTGGGTGTTCAACGTGTCGTTCAGCGATTCGGCTGGTCCATCAAAACACAGTTGCGACAAAGCAAAACCCAGGATACTGTCAGCCTGGGCGAATACATCGCGGGCCGCAGGGAAGGTGGCGTAAAGGTCGCGCCCCATTCCCACGTATTGGGATCCCTGGCCCGGAAATAGATAGGCGTTACGCATCACGTTTCACGTTTTACGTCTGACGCCGCTATTCCTCTTCGATCTCAATGACCTCGACGCCACGGTAGGTGCCGCAGTTCAGGCAGACGTGGTGTGGTCGCACCGATGCGCCGCACTGTGGGCAAGTCACCAATTGTGTGAGTTTCGCTTTCCAGTGGCTGTGGCGGTTTCTCGCGCGTCTTCGTGATATCTTACGTTTGGGCACTGCACCCATAGTTTCTTCACACTCCTCTCTGGTTGATCCCTGGCATGCCTCATCGCTCGTGGGATTGCAAGGGGATGTATTATAGAGGCGAGAGGTGAACCTGTCAAGGTGTCCCACTGTCGCCGCTGTCGTGCTCCCCGTTGGTGGGTGAGTCCGTGGGTGGCTTGCCCTCGCGCCGCGTCCGTTCGACCTGGATGGCGTGGATACCGTTTTCGATCACCGTTAGCGTGCGCTTCAGTTCCTGCTCCAGTTTGCAGAGCACGTTGAAAGCGTAGTCATCGGCTCCAGTGCGGATGGTTTCTGACTCCCGCTCGGCCCGCTCGCGGGTGGCAGCAGCCCGCGTCTCGGCGGCCTGGGCGATGTTGTGCTCTGCCGTGAGTTGGGCCGCCTCGCTGCGTGCCAGCGCGATGATGCGCTCTGCCTCCTCGTGGGCCTGGGCCATGGTGCGATCCTTCTCGCGGATGATGCGCTTGGCCCGCCGCACTTCATCGGGGATTGAGATGCGCATCTGATCGAGCAAGGGCCACAAGAGGCGCTCGTCTACCAGCCGCAGATTACTGAAGGGCAAGTTCTTGCTACTCTTGAAGGTTTCTTCCAGGCGGTCTATCAGGTGTAGGATGTCCATATCTGCCTCCGATGTTCAATCGCGCAGTGAAACGAGTGGTACCGGTTCGTGGTTCCGCTCCCGTTCGCGCCATTTGACCTCCAGCGAGGCCGCGACGTGCGGCGGCACCATCTTGCTCACGTCGCCCCCCAGCAAGGCGATCTCTTTGACGATGCTGGAACTCAGGAAGGCGTGGGTATGGCGCGTCATCAGGCACACGAACTCGACCTCCGGCGCAAGTTGCCGGTTGGTGAGTGCCATCTGGTACTCCAGTTCGAAGTCGGAGATGACCCGCAGCCCGCGCACGATGGCCTGTGCCCCCACCCGGCGCGCAAAGCCCACCGTCAATCCGCCGTAGGGGGCCACGCGCACGCCTGCCAGGTCGGCCAGAGCCTGACGCGCCAACTCGACCCGTTCTTCGATGGTGAACAGCAGGCTCTTCGCCGGCCGGTCGTAGATGGCGACCACCAACTCGTCGAAGATGTTGGCCGCACGGGTGGCGATGTCCACGTGTCCGAGGTGAATAGGATCAAAAGTGCCGGGGTAGATAGCGACACGGATCAACTGACCTCTCCTTCCTCTGTCCAAAACTGCACCACACGCCGGGCCAGCAGACGATTATCTGGGTCGGCCAGTTCCGGGTCGGTCTCGAAAAAGCGGCGGGCGGCCTCGCGGGCAGCCTCGACGAGCCGCAGGTCGGTCACACTGGCCATCTTGAGGTCTGGAAGGCCGGACTGGCGGGTGCCGAGGAACTCTCCTGGCCCGCGTAGTTCCAGGTCCTTCTGCGCCAGCGCGAAGCCGTCGTTGGTGGCCTCGACCGCCTGCAATCGCTCCTGCGCCTCGGGAGAGATGGAGTCGGAGACCAGGAGGCAATAGGAGGCGTGCTCACCCCGGCCCACGCGGCCGCGGAACTGGTGGAGTTGTGCCAGGCCGAAGCGGTCGGCGCCCTCGACGAGCATCACTGTGGCGTTGGGCACGTCAATCCCCACCTCGACGACGGAAGTGGCGACCAGGATGTCCAGTTCCCCCTGGGCGAAGTGGCCCATCGTGGCTTCTTTCTCCTTGCCCTTCATGCGCCCGTGCAGTAGACCCAGTCGCAGGTCAGGGAAGATGAACTTCTGGAGGCGTTTGTACTCATCAACGGCGGCTTTGGCTTCGACCTTCTCCGATTCCTCGACCAGTGGGCAGATGATGAACACCTGGCGACCCTTTTCGATCTGGCTGCGCACGAAGTTGTAGGCTCGTTCCCGCTCGGTGGGCAGGATCAGACGGGTCTTGACCGGCTTACGTCCCGGTGGCATCTCGTCAATGACCGAGACGTCCAGGTGGCCCCAGAGTGTCAGTTCGAGCGAGCGGGGGATGGGGGTGGCGGTCATCACCAGCAGATGGGGGTTGTACCATTCGGGCTGAGCCCTTCGGGGTGTCCCCTCAGGGGAACCCTCAGGCCGAGACCCTTTCTGCCGCAGTGCCGCCCGCTGGTGCACGCCGAAGCGGTGTTGCTCGTCAATCACCACTAATGCCAATTCCTTGAACTGCACGCCTTTTTGGATCAGGGCATGCGTGCCCACGACGACGTCCACGCTGCCATCGGCCAGTCCGGCGTAAACCTCTTCCCGTTCTCGCCCGGTGACGCTGCCAGTGAGGAGGCGAATGGTCGGGTTGGAACCCGGTATCTGTTCCAGGAGGCGGCCGATGGTCTGGAAGTGCTGCTCGGACAGTATCTCGGTGGGGGCCATCATTGCTGCCTGGGCGCCGGCGACTACCGCCAACGCCATTGCTGCCGTTGCGACGACCGTCTTGCCCGAGCCTACATCCCCCTGCAGGAGCCTGTTCATGGGCTGGTCTGAGCGCAGGTCAGCCACGATCTGCCGCAATGTCCGCTGCTGGGCGTGGGTCAGTTCAAACGACAGACTGCGGATGAAGTTGTGGAGGGTGGCGTCGTCCACCGGCAGCGCTTTGCCCGGCGTCGAGCGGTACAGGTGGCGCCGGCGCAGCAGGCCAACCTGCAGCACGAATAACTCGTCGAAAGCCAGCCGGTAGCGGGCCCGCTCCAGTAGTTCCTTGTTGTCCGGGAAGTGTATCTGGAGGGTGGCGGTCTCCAGGGCCATCAGATTTGCTTCCTCACGTACCGACTCTGGCAGGTGGTCGGGCAGCCGCTTGGACCAGTAGTCTACGGTACGCTTCACCAGGCGGCGCAGCCACCTGGCGTGGATGCCCGCGGTGAGGGGGTAGACCGGCACGAGACGGGCAGTGTGCAGCAATTCTTGTTCCAGCGGTTCCCACTCAGGGGAGTTGAAGCATAGTTGGCCCAGGTATTCGTCCACCCGGCCGCTGATGACGATTTGTTGGCCGCGCTTGATCCTGTCGGCCAGGTAGGGCTGATTGAACCAGGTGGTCTGAATAAAGCCGGTGCCGTCGGAGAGAGTGGCCTTGAAGAGACTGCCGCCTCCCCGGGTCTGTCGCGCGCCGGCATCCCAGACCTGGGCGATGATGGTGACCTCTTCACCGTATTCGATCCGGTTGATGGATTTGAGTTGCGAGTAGTCGTCGTGGCGGCGAGGGAAAAAGTAGATCATGTCGCGGATGGTGTGAATGCCCAGCCTGACCAGCCGCTCGGCTTGCCGGGGGCCCACGCCTTGCAGGCCAGTGACGGGGGATGCGGGGCGGGGCGTGCATGGGCAGGGGGGGGCGTTGGGCGGGGGGGCGCCCGACCGCGGGGAGGTGGGGGCCACCC